>NZ_JBDNXK010000015.1:0-51389 GCF_047721705.1 Acetobacter sp.
TATTTCCGCACCCGCAATGAGGACGCCAACGTATGGTGATCCGCAGACTCGGCAAGCTCGCCCCAAAGCACGATCCCCGCACGTTCCGCATGTCCGCACCGCTGGCCCGCGCGCTGCCGGTGATCCCGCCGTCCGCAAACTGGGCGCAGGGCGTTCAGTGGCCCATGTGGTGCAATGACCGCCTAGGCTGCTGTACCGCTGTCTCGGTCGCCTCTGCCATTCGCACTTGGACAGGAGCCGCGCAGGCTCCCATCCTGCTGAGCGATGATGAGGTTGTGGCGAATTACGCGGCGACCAGTGATTACGTGCCTGGTCAGCCGGCAACGGATCGGGGCGCCGTCGAACTGGACGTGCTCAACCGCTGGATTCGCGACGGGCTGGCAATGCCGGGCATGCAGCCGGGCCGGTCGTATCTCACCGCCTATGGCTCAATCGACCCGCGCAACCAGCAGGCCGTCCAACGCGCCATCGCGTTCCTTGGTGGCCTGTATATCGGACTATCCCTGCCGGAATGGTGCTGCGAGACGGACGACGATTGGATCTATGACCCACAGCGCGACAACACCATCGCGGGCGGCCATGCAGTCTGGCTGCACGGCTACGACGCGACAGGCCTGGAACTCAACACGTGGGGAATGAACCGGCGCATGTCGTGGGATTTCCTCGCCCGGTTCTGTGATGAAGCGTACGGGCTCGTGGCGCGCCAGCACTGGTCGGACGTTCATGGCGTCAGCCCGAGAGGCGAGGCGCTCGATGCGCTCGTGGTGGAGATGAGGGCAGTGAGTGATGCTTGATCCCGTATCCGTCCTCGTCGGTGCTGGCGGGATGGCCGTCCTTATCCCGGCGCTCACGTGGTGTTTCCAGCGCATGCGGAAGAACGATGACGTGTTCAAGTGAACTATTGAGCAATCCTCAACAGTTCGAACTTGTAAGAAATCCTGATGAGTTGAGCGGTCAAGGATTCCTTGACGGGTGAGGGGCTTCCACCCTCTGCGATGCCGGTAGTCCTTCTGGATAGCCGGTAGTTCATCTCTGCGCCGTATGCATCCGACGGCTTCCGGAAAGGCTTTACCGCCTGCGTGTCCGGCACACGTCAGTTACTCGGAAATTCCGAATAACTGAGACCTGAAACTGGTTCCGGTCGGAGAATATGCTTCTCCTGTTCAGGCTTTCGCCGCGCTTTTATCTGATCCGCGATCAGAAGCGCCTACACGCCTTTGCGCCTAGCACCGGACTGTATTACTGCGGGCCGGACTCGATACCGGCTATTGCGTCGGATTAAATCCGATATTTGCCCTGCTTTCGCATTCTTGTCCTTCCCTCTCCCTCGCGCAAAGGGCGAACCTCCAAGAGAGCAAGCGTGTCCTTCCACGCCGCCGCAGTCCGCACATAATCCGATATCCCGCCGACAAAGTACAGAGAAAAATGCGCGTAGCTGCCGTCCTTTCGCTTGCCGCTCTATCCGCATGCACCACAATCCCCACCCGCGCGCGCCACGACATGCTCGGCCTATCCCGCGCCGATCTCGTTGCCTGCGCTGGCGTGCCGGACATGCAGGAGAATCGGGACGGGCAGGAGGTACTGACGTATCGGCAGGACCAGGCTGTTCAAGGCCCCTTCGATCTCAAGACGCCGTTCTCGTTCGAGTTGAGCGTGGGCGGCCATGGCACATGCCGGGCGACCGTGGCGCTTCGTGAGGGGCGCGTCGTGCGGGTGACGTATTCCGGTCCTAGCGCGACGTTGGCCGGGAAGGACGGGGCGTGTGCTGGTGTGGTGAGGGGATGCTTGCGGGGCGATTCGGAGCAGTGAAAAGGTTATACAAAATCGCCATAAGTTATTGATTTTATGTAAGCGCGAATCGGGTATTATAAATCATAACCCATTGTTATACATGTATATGATAACTCCCACCCGGCTCACCAACATCCCCTAAATTCAGATATATGACTGCTCTCGCTTCGGCTCTACGATAGCAGAAGCTGTGTGCTGCATATAAACGCCCTATTAGAAGCTGTAGATATTAAGAGATGCTTGAAAAATCATGCGCTCGTGGAGGCGTGTGTGGGTGCTGATCATTGAGAGGTCACTGATTGGCTGGCATCGCTGATTCTTCTCTAAAATCAGTTCTGTAGCGCTTTTATGGGAAGGTATTGTGGATGCTTCCACGCCTAGCCTTCCATAAAAATTTCTTCGGTCCCGACTCTCATCAAAATTAGATGATTTTTAAGGCTCAGGTCTTACGCCTTGTGTCTGTAGCCGATGATTGCTGGGGCGATTCTTATCCAGCGGGGCGGGCATCTCCGGTTTCGGGGTGTTCTCTTCGATCGGTGGTTGAAGTGGAGTGGCTTCGGGGCACTGATGGCGGAAGAAAACGAGACGGCAGGTGCGGAAGCGCCGCCGCCCAAAAGTAAAAAGAAACTGATTGTTATCGTCGGTGCCGTGCTTGGTCTTGCCGCACTGGGCGGAGGAGGTTGGTACTATAAGCAGCACACCGCCAAGATGACGAAAAAGGTTGAGCCTGTCGTGCAGGAAGAGCCTTTTCTTGTCGATATACCAACTGTAATTTCCAATCTTGACAGTTCATCGGGCCGTCCGATGTTTGTGAAGATTTCTGCGAAACTGCAGGTTCGTGGCACGACATCCCAGCAGGTCACGGCGATGATGCCAGAGATCCAGAATATCTTTCAGTCCTATCTGCATGAAAGCTCTCAGGCTGATCTGGGAGGTAACGGGATCTACCGTCTTCGTGAGGCGCTTCTGGACAGAATCGCCGTCCAGTTGGCGCCAATCGAAGTGCGGGATCTTCTCTTTACAGAGTTCTTGATTCAATGAGCGAAAATCAGGGAGAGCCGGGCGCATCCATTCCGCGCCCCGAGCCGACAGCATCTCTGAATGATCGTGGGCGGTCTGCAGGTTCGGACAACATGAGCCGTGAGCAGATCGATACGCTGTTCGGTGATGGCGCGGCTCCGGACGATCCGACTGAAACGGCCAATGGCCTGGAGCGCATCATCAATGCGGGGCTTGTCGCCTATGAGCGGCTGCCGATGCTGGAGGTGGTGTTCGACCGCCTCATGCGTGTGGTGTCCTCATCCTTGCGAAACTTCACAAACGATAATGTGGATGTTTCTCTGGATGGCATCAACTCGATGCGGTTTGGCGACTATCTCAATTCGGTAAGGGCATCCTGTATCTTTGCCGTTTTCAAGGCGGAGGAATGGGAAAATTACGGGCTGATGGTGATCGATTCGGCCCTGACATATTCCATGGTGGACGTTTTGCTGGGTGGTTCGCGCAATCCACGACCGCTCAATGTGGAAGGACGCCCCCATACGACGATCGAACGTGCTCTTGTTGAAAAGATGGTGCGGCTGATCCTGACTGATCTGAGTATCGGTTTCGATCCGATCTGCGCAGTGAATTTCAAATTCGAGCGGCTTGAGGTCGATACACGGTTTGCCGCGATCTGCCGGAGTTCGAATGCTGTTTTCCTGACGCGGATGCGTGTGGAAATGGATGATCGTGGCGGGATGATCGATGTGATCCTGCCTTACGCCACACTTGAGCCTGTGCGTGATCTTCTGGTGCAGCAGTTCATGGGAGAAAAGTTCGGGCGGGATTCTGTGTGGGAGAACAATCTCGGCGATCATCTGCGTGATACGAGTGTCGTTCTCGATGCGGTACTTGCCGAGCAGACAATGAAGTTTTCAGAACTTGCAGAGTTGAAGCCTGGGTCTGTGCTCATGCTCAATCAGGAATTGGGGGCACCCGTCAAACTGCGATGCGGATCTGTGCCGCTTTTTTCAGGCAAAACGGGTCGGAAAAAAGAGCAGATGGCGATCAGAATTGAAGAAGATCTTTTGTCCGTAAAGGAGATTATGCAGTCTCCTGAGGGACTGTACTCCTGATGTGGAGGGTGGCATGACTTTATCTCAGTATATTATTGAAATAACGCTTTGTTTTCTGCTTGTTCTTGGTATTTTCTATAGTATTCATCTCGGTCGTGCCCTGACGATATTGCGTCGTGATCGAAGAGATCTGGCGGATCTGGTTGCTCGTCTTGATGAGAGTGGAAAACGGGCGGATGCTGGTATCGAGAAACTTCAGACTGCTGGTGATATCAGTGGACGTGCGTTGAGCCGGATGATCGATCAGTCAAAAATTTTGCAGCACGAACTGGAAATGCTCTCGGAACGTGCGGATGTGCTTGCCGGCCGCCTGGAAGGGTTGATCCGCAAGGGCCGAGAGGAATTTCCAGAGCTGACAATGGTGTCCACCCGTAAAGGGGATGAGCCAATGGTTGCTGAAGAAAGTCTGGAGAAAGAGGCGGCGCCAGCGGAAGTCTGGGGGAATGCCGATATGGATACACCGCCTCAGATGGAACGTGCGCCGCTGCCATCCTTGCCAGCCAGTCCGACCGTTGGTTCCCGAGACTATGAACAGAAACGCCGACAGAGAACGGCAGCGGAACAGGACCTGATCAGGGCCCTGCGGATGAGCTGACAGCATGCCCAAACTGCCATTTTCCCGGATATTTCAACTCTCATCCTGTCTGATGGGAGGGCTGCTCTCACTGAAACTCTATCTTTTGACGAGTTCAGTGCTCTTTGCCAACACACCAGAAGGGGCGGCGGGAGCAGCTAAAGCGGTTGCAGCGGCGCGACAGGCCGCATCTGCCGTGCCATCCGAAGCGGTGCAGTCTGTACCCACCGGGGAAAAGGCGGAAGAGTCATCCGTTCCGGCACAAACGTCCGCTGCTTCTGCTCCCTGCACGGGGGATATGAAGTGCATTGGACAGGAAGAAAAACCGGATGCGGATGTCGATCAGCATGTGGATGCCGCACGTCAGGCACTTCTGCAGGATCTGGCTGGTCGGACGAAACAGCTTGATGAAGAAAGCCGCAAGCTGGAAGAACTGAAGCGCGCTATTGAAGCCTCGCAGAGTGTTCTTGATGAGCGCATGAAGAAATATTCCGAAGCGCAGTCCAATGTGGCGCAGGAAGAAAAGCGCAAGAAGCAGCTGAGTGACGAAGACGTCGACCGATTGGTGAAGATTTATGAAGCAATGGCTCCGCGTGAAGCAGCTTCGATATTTAATGTACTGGATTTCAAGGTCATGGTGCCAGTGATGATCAAAATGAATCCGCGCAAGACATCAGCTATTCTTGCGGGAATGTTGCCGGAGCGTGCCATGATGGCGACGCAACTTCTTGCTGGAATGCCAAGAAAATCAACGGTGACAAGGGCAGGCACAAACGGTTAAACGGCCAAAGTGTTTGAGCATTACAGTATGCGCCTTGCTACGGTTCTGATTTTTGACATGTGGCATTGCAGAACGGGAATAAAGCGTGCGGATTAGATTTTCTTTGGCATTATGGCTTGCAACCTGTCTGACCTGCCCGGTTTCTGTATATGCACAAGAAGCAGCAAGTGGATCGCCGTCTCCTACTGCATCGGGAAATGTCGAATCAACTGCGCCGGTCATTGTGGGCCAGAATAATCGTCACGTTTCTCCTTCACGGCGATCAACCAGAAAAACGCGGAAAACGACAGAGGCCTCTCCTGTCACGGCGGAAAAGAACGCACCTGCAACGATTACACAAGGTGGTCTTCCTGCAGGGTGGCAGTCTGATAGAATCGGCATTCAAACGGATGAAGCTCCTACAGACGGAACAAAGAATTCTGCTGCTTTAAAAAAAGATACATCGGCGACTGACCAAAATCATAAAGGGGCATCCCAGACCGCTCCGTCAGGCGCAGGAACACAGGTTGCTTCGCCAAAACCAGCAAACAAGATCTTTCTGCCCGTGGGCGATGATGTCGGTGTGGCGGCTTTCTGGAGCGGAGCCAATTTCATTATCGTCGCTGATCGTGCGACCGAGATGGATACGAGTGCCCTTATGGGCACTGGCGTCTTTTCACAGGCGACTGTCCAGCCAATGGGCAACACGACGCTTATCGTTTTCCATATCGATCGTTACGTGCCGCTGAGTATGAGCAAGCAGACGGGTGGCTGGATTCTGGCGGTCAGGGGGGAAGGCGATCCGGCACCTTCCGCTGGCCTTGAACCCCAGTTCAAGGATGGTGGCGTGTTGTATCCGCTCTCCCGTCCCGGTCGTGTTCTGGAGATTGCGGATCCGGCATCTGGCGCGCGGCTTCTGGTCGTGCCTTCTCCGGTTGAACAGCCCGGGCCGGTGCTCGGGCGTCACAAATTGGGGTATGAAATCTGGCCCTCCGTGCAAGGGCTGGTGTTTGCGACTGAATCAGATCAGATCGAAGTAAGGAAAGGTGACGGGGGGGCATTTGTCGATGTCGTCGGCGTTGACGCCATTCCTGTTGCTTCAGCAGCCAATAGTGCCATTGCGGATGATCGCGTCGACTGGTCATGGCTTGGCCTTCGCCCTCTGGCTCCTGCGATGTTGCGTGAAGATTACAGGCGGCGCTGGACACAGGCGGCGCAGCTTCCTCCGGAACAGCGTGGTCCGGCCCGGCTTGCTGCGGCCCGCGCCGCATTTGCAATGGGCGATCCGCGGGAAGCCAATGCGATTCTCGGGACGGCCATTGAGGACAATCCGGAGTTGGCCATTCAGCCAAATGTGAAGTTCCTGCAGGCGGCGTCGCAACTACTGGCTGGAAATACCGGCGCTGCGTCCGCACTGGCTGATCCGATCATGGGTGCGGATAGCGTTTTCTGGCGCGGCCTTTATCTGGCGCGGAGCGGGGGGGATTCCGCCAAAGCGGCAGCCTTAATGGCTCAGGGGTTCACGAATCTCAAAAACTATCCCGAACCGCTGCGTCGGCTGCTTCTACCGGAAGTCACAACATTCATCGCCCATTATGGCAGCGCAGAAGACAGGGATATTCTGCAGCCGCTTCCTGCCGAGAAACGCTACGATCTCGCGCGTGCGTTTCTTGCGCTGCGGCAGGGCGAGCCGGAAAAAGCCTTACAGCAGTTTTCCCACCTTGCATCGGATCGTGATCCTGTCGTCGCCTCGACAGCCGCGGTGGAAATGCTGAAGCAGAAACTGGCTCTGGGGAAAATACGCCCAGCCGAAGCAGCCACAGGATATGAGCGACAGCTTCTGCTGGCGCGTCAGGCTGGTTCGGAAAGGGAAGTGCGATCTGCTTACATCAATGCCCTGATGCAGGCGGGCGAATGGCCGAAAGCCCTGATGGCGGCGGATGAACAGATCGCACGCTTCCCCGAAGAGCGGATTGTGATGGCACCACAGATTGAGAAAATACTGGTGCATCTTGCAAATGATACAGCGTCCTCGAATGGCGGCCAGCCAGCGAATCTGGTGGATTCAGTCGCCATGATCGAGAGCCATGTTGATCAGATTCCGGACGGACCGAACAAGGGGCGCGTTCTGGCTGGTCTTGGTGGGCGTCTGCAGGCGCTGGGACTTCCCGCAAAAGCGGCTACAGCGTTTGAGCGGGCGCTTCCTCTGGCTCCCGACGATGCGAGCCGCGCCGCTTGGGGCGCTGAACTGGCGCAGGCGGACATCGCTGCCCAGCGACTTGGGCAGGCAAGGCGTGCCCTTGAAGCGACGCAGGATCCGGGTGCTGATGGCTCATTGGCCTCCCGGCGTCGGGTCATTGAAGCCAGTCTTCTTGCCAATGAGGGAAACCGCGAGCAGGCCCTGCACATGCTTGAGCAGGATGAGAGTAATGAGTCGCTCGATCTGCGGGGGACAATACTTGAGGAACAGCGCAAATGGCCCGAGGCCGTTCTCGTTGTGGGGCGGTTGGCGACAAAACTGTTACCTGAAACCGGCAATCTGACTGTTCCTCAGCAGGAACTGAGCATTCGTCTTGCCACGGACGCCGCCCGGGCCAATGACTGGGGCACGCTGGATCGGCTGAGGGAATGGGTCGGTCCACGCCAGATGACTCCTGAGCGTCAGCATATTTTCTCATTGCTGGTGACTTCACCTGAAGCCGACTTACGCAATCGGGCCGCAGACCAGTAGGCTATCGACAGTTTTGTCGTGAGAGTTTTCTCCTTTCGGCCAAGAACGTGTTAAGGAAAGGCGATCACGGTCGTTGGCGATGTCCTGACATGTGATGACCTTTCCTTTCAGGCTTGCAGGAGAAGGATATCTTGCCTGTATCTGCCACGTCTTTTCATTTTCCGTCCGGCTTGCGGTCCAGCGATCTGACACCTCCCACCCGTCGTGAACTGCGCAGGCAGGAGACACAGGAAGCTCTGGTTGAAGCCGCCATGCGGCTGCTTTCCGAAAAAGGTTTCGAGGAAACGACCACGGACGAGATTGCCGCTGCCGCGGGAATCTCACGTCGGACGCTATTTCGTCATTTTCCCACCAAGGCGGATATCGTCACGGCGTGGGCGCAGAAAATGACGGATGTTCTGACCGATCACGTCAATCAGTGTGACAAGGCCATGCCGCCGCATGAAGTCATCAGTTCGGCTTTGGAAGCGGTGGTTCCGCATATGGCGAAGACACGCTCGGAAGCGCTGGCCTTCGTGTGTCTTATCGAGCGCACACCCGGCCTGCGATCCGTCAGCCTACAGAAATATGCCCAGTGGGAGGAGAGTCTGGCTGTGGCAATGACGAATCGTCTGCCTCAGACGGAAGACAGGATACTGGCGGCCCGCGTGGTGGCGCGGTCAGGGACCGCGGCCTTCAGAACCGGAATCGATGAGTGGATTCGGGTGAAGGGCCGCGTGGGCCTGATTTCCATCCTGCGGCGTGTCTTCGCATTGCAACTCGAATATCTGCACGCCTGACAGGATGGAAACGTCCGTCAGTCGAGACGGACGGAGGGGCGGACCAGAGAGTCAATCCAGTCGGCGAAGCACGCGATCATGCCGCGCGTGAAGCCATACAGCTCCACCTGATGCTGTCGATAAAGCATCAGATGACCCAGACGGGCCGAGAGCCCCTTGAGGAAACCACCGCCGAAAACAGATCCACCGGGCAATGTGCCCCAGCCGTTATAATTTCCAAGAGCGACGATAGCGCCCTTGTTGTTGAACACGCAGTTTGGAATATCCTGCTTGTTCAGAATGAAATTCGGCAGATGGCGGGCCAGATGATGCGCCTGCTGGCGGGCGACCTGCGCTGTAGGAGGCAGCGGATCGTCAACGATGAAGCTGCAATCGCCCATGGCGAAAATCGCTGGATCGTCAACCGTCTGGAGGTTCGGCTTGACGAGGATCTGACCCGAGCGGCTCAGAGACAGGCCACCGAAACCTGTTGTGACTTCCGGGGCTTTGACCCCTGCCGCCCACACACGGAGGGTGGCTGGAATGCGGGTGCCGTCCTTTAGAATGAAACCCTGTTCGTCAGCGCCGGAGACCATGGCGGAGGTGCGGACTTCCACATTGATGCCTTCGAGCTGCTTCTGTGCGGCGGCGGAAACTTCTTCGGGGAAGGCGGGAAGAATGCGTGGACCAGCTTCAAGCAGCGTGACTTTCAGCTTTGGCGGTGTCTGCGAGAAGGAGTGGAGGTGCACGATCTCCAGCGCCTTGTGCAGCTCGGCGGCCAGCTGCGTGCCGGTTGCGCCGCCACCGACGATGGCGATGTCGAGTTCATTGCCAGCATCGTAAGCACGGAGCAGTTCCATACGAAACTTTTCGTTGAAACTGTTGGCTTCGACCAGATTGTCGATGAAGAGGCAGTGTTCCGCCACACCGGGTGTGCGGAAATCATTGGCGCAACTGCCGATAGACAGCACCAGCGCGTCGTAGCTGACTGTGCGACCTTCAAGCACGACCGAGCCGTCAGAGGCGTGGAAGGGACCTAGAACCGCCTGCCGATTGGTGCGGTCGAGACCGACGATTTCACCGGGCCAGAATTCGAAATGATGGCGGCTGGCATGCGCCATGAAGCTGATGCGGTCATTTTCGTTCTTCGCCGTCCCGGCTGCGAAACAGTGCAGCATGGGTTTCCACACATGGGAAAAGCTTTTGTCGATCAGCGTGATGCGCGCCTGTCCACGCTGTCCCAGAGAACTTCCGAGACGCGTGGCAAGTGCGAGGCCAGCGACGCCGCCACCAACGATCAGGATTTCTGGTTTGTTGCTCATATATCTTTCCTGCGTCGTCATGGGAACGTCGGGGCAAGGTAGCGGACGTTGAACGGAGCGTCATATCACGCTCCGTTCGATTGCGATCAAAAGAAGCCGAGCTTCTTTTCGGAGTAGCTGGTGAGAATGTTCTTGGTCTGCTGATAGTGCTCAAGCACCATCTTGTGGGTCTCACGTCCGATACCCGACTTCTTGTAGCCGCCAAAGGCAGCGCCTGCCGGATAAACGTGGTAGCAGTTCACCCACACACGACCAGCTTCCAGTCCTTTTGCAACGCGGAAACAGGTGTTTCCATTGCGGGACCAGACGCCTGAACCCAGACCGAACTCGGTGTCGTTGGCGAGGGCCAGCGCCTCGGCTTCGTCCTTGAAGGTGGTGACCGTGAGAACCGGGCCAAAGATTTCCTCGCGGAAAATACGCATATTGCGATCACCACGGAAAACGGTCGGCTGAACGTAGAAGCCATCCTTGAAAGCGGCACCCAGATCCGGGCGAGCGCCACCGGCGAGTAGTTGAGCGTGATCCTGATTCTTGCCGATGTCGATATATTCGAGGATCTTGTTTTCCTGCATGAGCGAGTTCTGGGCGCCCATCATGGTCTCGGGGTCGAGCGGGTTGCCCTGCTTGATCGCTTTCACACGCGGCAGAACGCGCTCCATGAACTTGTCATAGATGGATTCCTGAACCAGCGCGCGGCTCGGGCAGGAGCAGATCTGTCCCTGATTGAGCGCGAACAGCGTGAAGCCTTCGAGAACCTTGTCGAGGTAATCGTCGTCATGGTCCATGACATCGGCGAAGAAGATGTTCGGCGACTTGCCGCCCAGTTCCAGCGTGGCCGGGATCAGGTTTTCGGCTGCGGCATGAGCGATCATCTTGCCGGTCGGCGTGGAGCCGGTGAAGGCGATCTTGGCGATCCGGGTGCTTGTCGAAAGCGCGGCGCCGACATCGCGACCCAGACCGTTGACGATGTTGATTACGCCACCCGGGAACAAATCACCGATGATTTCCATCAGCACAAGCATGCTGGCGGGCGTCGTCTCGGCGGGCTTCATGACAATGCAGTTGCCGGCAGCAAGAGCCGGAGCCAGCTTCCATGCGCCCATCAGCAGCGGGAAGTTCCACGGAATGATCTGACCGACCACACCCAGCGGCTCATGGAAATGATAGGCGACCGTCTGTTCGTTGATGTCGGTGATGCTGCCTTCCTGAGCACGGATGCAGCCCGCGAAATAACGGAAATGATCGATGGCCAGCGGAATGTCAGCGTTCAGCGTCTCGCGGATCGGCTTGCCGTTGTCCCATGTTTCCGCACGGGCGAGCAGGTCCAGATTCGCTTCCATGCGGTCTGCGGCTTTGAGCAGCAGATTGGAACGCTCGGTGATGGACGTGTGCTTCCACGTCTTGAACGCCTTGTGCGCCGCATCGAGAGCAAGCTCGATATCCTCGGCCGTGGACTGCGGAACTTCGCACAGCGTGCGGCCGTCCACCGGCGAGATGTTCTTCATGTAGGCGCCTTTGACGGGCGCTTTCCACTCGCCGCCTATGTAGTTGGCGTAACGGGCTTTGAAAGGAGGTTCCTGAGTAACCGACATGGGTGGCTCCATATGTCTGGTTTGTGCGCCATCCAGAGACGCGACGAAGTGGGAATCAGGACCAAATCGGTCGTGATAACTGTATCCTGACGTATATTGTCAGCTGGGCCGCAGCAATCGGTTTCAGCATCACATAATTGTGAATGTGACACTTGGTGTCACTTTGTGCGGAAAAATATTGTTCTAATTCATAAGGATATATGTTTGACGGAATATATTTGTGTGGTCTGTGCAAAAAACGCATGCCTTGCTGGCACGGTCACCGTACCGCGTCTTATCAGAATAATTTGACCATTCAGGGCGTCATGTTCGCAGGAAGAAATATGCGTTGAGCTAGTTTGTGCTGCCCCTATGAGCCACAGGACACACGGAATCGATGCGGGCTAGCGGGCAATCGGCCGATGACAATGGGTCAATGGGCTGCCGTGTCTCAATTTTATTGGGGTGATTATCAGCGACCACGCCTTCAGGGCATCGAGGCGGTGGTGAGGCTGGTGCGCTCAGAGGGGAGGCGAAGGACTCGGTAAGGCACCGAAATAAGCATTCGGGATTACGTTTGGCTTCAGACATGTCCGGTTGTCTGAAGCGCAGAGGGGAGGGAAGCGGGGCCTCCCTCCGGCTCGTCAGAAAAGCACTTATCCCTTTTTGGGAAGATGCTTTGCGATATAAGGCGGCAGGTTGAATGATCCGACGTGGATTTCCGGCGTCCAGTACTGCGTATTGCCGAGAATGCTGGATTGCTCGGCCCGTGTCCGTACGGAAGCCACATCCTGTGTTGTCGGATCGGCACCTTTTCCCGCGATGCCCAGTGTCATGAAGCCGCCGACATAGGTCGGAACCGCAGCCACATAGGCTGAAACCTGCGGGAAGAACTTCGCGCGACGAAGGCTGGTGTCACGCAGTTCGTCAGCCTGCATGAACGGCACGCCGCACTGGTTCACGATCAGCCCGTCGGGACCGAGAATGCGGGCACAATGCTGGTAGAACGAGTCTGTAAACAGGACTTCGCCCACGCCGATCGGGTCCGTGCTGTCCACGATGATGACGTCGAACGACGCATCAGCCGCTTCAGCGACATAGGTGATGCCGTCACCGACGATCACTTCCGCGCGGGCATCGTTCCACGCGTCGCCTGCGATGGACGGAAGGTGCTTTTTGGAAAGTTCGATCACATCTCCGTCGATTTCCACCATGACGGCTTTTTCGACGGCTTTATGCTCCAGCACACGGCGTAGAACGCCACCATCGCCCGCGCCGATGATCAGCACACGGCGTGGATCAGGATGGGTGAACAGCGGAACATGCGTCAGCATTTCCTGATAGACGAATTCATCCGCTTCGGTGATCTGCACGACACCGTCGAGCATCAATACGCGGCCGTGTGAGTCGCTTTCGAAAACCACGATGTCCTGAAAAGGACTTTTGACGCGGGCGAGTTCCTTGCGGACCCGGAAGCGTTGCCCCCAGCTTTCGTACAGTCCTTCGTTCAGCCACTCTTCAGCCATGGGGTGCTCCATAAAATGCGCAAAGAGAGTCCTGCCGCCCCGAAAGGCGGACAGAACTCTCGACAGATTCGAAATTCAGAAGAAGATCAGACCGACGTGCGACCGCGGCGCTGCTCGTCAACCAGCACACGCTGGGCCTGAAACAGCCGCTGCATCACTGGAATGGCGAGATGCGGATCGCATGCGCCACACATGAAGATGTCGACGGCAGCAAAGTTGCGCTCCGGCCATGTGTGGATGGAAATGTGGCTTTCAGCCAGCACCACCACACCGGAAACGCCACCATTAGGGGAGAAATGGTGGAAATGGCTGTGCAGAATCGTAGCGCCCGCCGTAACGGCTGCTTCGCAAAGCGTCGCGTCGATTTTTGCCGGATCATCAAGATTCACGGCTTCCCACAGGTCGACAAGCAGATGCATGCCTGCGAATTTTTCGCCATCCCGTTCGACGAAATAGTCCGTCCGCTCCTCTTCGTGAGAGGCTGCGATGGAAGAAGTCTGGTTATTGCTCGGGAGTTCCGAGACCATCCCCAGTTGAGCAAGTGCGTTCACGACGTACCCCCAAACCAGTAGACAGCCTGTTGGGCGAAACCGCCCCCTTGGGCCAAGAAGCGCGGTGCATAAGATGTTTGCTCGCCGAGGGTCAAGTAAAATCGCGACATTGAAATGTGTTATTTTCTTTGCGCCCTGCAATCTATTGAAAATACTACGAAACATGTGATGAACGCAGAGGGTGTCCGTGGATTCCGGGGTGGAGGGTGTCAAACCTTTCCTGCTGGTTTCAGCAAACATTCGTGAGGAAAGAATATCGGCTCTCCAAGACTGTTTGTTTCCCGGAACATCTTTGGGAATATTTGTTTGACAGCGACATGTCGGAATGCGAGAGGGTACAGTCATCACACAGGGAGAGACCGGCTCGCGGCCGGCGCCGAAGGAGCAACAGCCCTTGGAATCTCTCAGGCAAAAGGACCTGGTGATGGAACACTCTGGAGAGAGGCGCTTCGGGCGCCCGCCGACGGGATAGCGATCTCAGGCAAACGGACAGAAGGGGGCGCTTGGATCTGACCCGGTTTTGCCGGAGGAAACGCGTCTTATGCTGTCCTGTTTTTTCTCTCCCGGAGTGATGCCGCATGAGTGACGAGCTCCTGCACACCCCCCTGTTTTCCCTGCATGAAGAACTTGGCGCGAAAATGGTGCCCTTCGCGGGTTACGCCATGCCGCTGCAATATGCCACGGGCATCATGGCCGAACATCAGCATACCCGTGCGAGCGCCGGGCTGTTCGATGTGTCGCATATGGGGCAGGTCGCACTGCGTCCCCTCGAAGGCGATATGGCGCGTGTGGCGCTGGCTCTGGAACGCATCGTGCCGGTTGATGTGCTGGGTCTGAAGCCGGGCCGCCAGCGTTATGGCTTTCTGACGAACGATCAGGGCGGCATTCTGGACGACCTGATGCTCGTCAATATGGGCACGTGGTTCCTTGTGGTCGTCAACGCGGCCTGCAAGGCGCAGGACATTGCCCTGATGCAGCGCGAACTGTCGTCCGACTGCGTGGTGGAAGTGCTGGAAGACCGGGCGCTGCTGGCGCTTCAGGGACCGCAGGCCGAAACGGCTCTGGCCCGTCTGGTGCCGGATGTGGGAGCCATGAAATTCATGGATGCCCGAGAGAGCCGACTGGATGGCGCAGCGGTGATCATCACGCGTTCGGGGTATACGGGCGAGGATGGTTTCGAGATCAGCGTCCCGACAGCCGATGCGGAGCGCGTGGCCAAGGCGCTTCTGGCGCAGCCTGAGGTCAAGCCTATTGGTCTGGGTGCGCGTGACAGCCTGCGTCTTGAAGGTGGTCTGTGCCTGTATGGTTCCGATCTCGATCAGACCACGACGCCTGTAGAAGGTGCGCTGGAGTGGGCTATTCAGAAAGCGCGCCGGAATGGTGGTGCGCGTGCCGGTGGGTTTCCGGGCGCCGATCTGATTCTTGCCCAGTTGGAAAACGGAGCAGGCCGTCGCCGCGTGGGACTTCTCGCGGAGGGACGCGCGCCCGTGCGGCACGGCGCGGAACTGTTTTCGGCTGCGGAAGGTGGCGAGAAGATCGGCGTGGTGACGTCTGGCGCGTTCGGGCCGACATTACAGGCGCCTGTGGCCATGGGATATCTGGAAACCGGTTTTTCCGCACCCGGAACAAAGGTTTTTGCTGAACTGCGGGGGCGTCGCATTCCGGTAACGGTCTCGACCATGCCGTTCGTTCCGGCCGGGTTCAAACGCTGACATTATTGAAATGCCAGCGTGCAGTAACGCTGGCTGACAGGGAGATGGGTGGGATGACGCTTTACTTCACGAAAGAACATGAGTGGCTACGCGTTGAAGGTGACATCGCGATTGTGGGTATCACGAAGCACGCGGCTGAAGAGCTTGGTGAAATCGTGTTCTTTGAGCTGAATGTTTCAGCCACAGAAGTGCAGCAGGGAGATTCCATCGCGGTCGTCGAGTCCGTGAAAGCCGCATCTGACGTTTATGCTCCGGTTGATGGCGTGATTACAGAAGGTAATCCAGACCTTGCAAACAATCCTGAACTGATCAGCTGTGATCCGGAAGGGAATGGCTGGATGCTGAAGATGAAGCTGACGAAGGAAGGGCAGTTGTCCGGTCTTCTGGATGCCGATGCCTATGCGGCGCTGATCGGCTGACCGCTGCCGGAGAGATATCTCCGGCACTTCTGAAATATTCTTTCTGTATATGAGGATTATCCGTGGCGATCTGGTCCGGCCTTCTGCCCTCTTCCGATGCTTTCGCTTCCCGTCACATTGGTCCGCGTGAGGCGGAGATCGCCGTCATGCTGGAGACCATAGGGGTATCCAGCGAGGAAGCGCTGCGTGAGGAAACGATTCCTGCCGCTATCCGCTCGAAAGAAGCGATGGGGATTGGAAAAGGCTGGTCCGAGGTTGAGGTTCTCAATCGTCTGCGCGAGATCGCCGGACGTAACAGGGTGATGACTTCCCTGATCGGGCAAGGGTATTACGGCACGATCCTGCCCGGTGTCATCCAGCGCAACATTCTGGAAAATCCTGCATGGTACACCGCTTATACGCCATATCAGCCTGAAATCAGTCAGGGGCGCCTCGAAGCGCTGCTGAATTTCCAGACGCTGGTTACTGAACTGACGGGGCTGGATATCGCCAACGCCTCCCTGCTTGATGAGGCCACGGCGGCGGCTGAAGCCATGACGTTGGCAAAACGCGTAGCGAAGAGCAAAGCGAATATCTTTTTCGTCGATGCGGATACACACCCGCAGACGCTCGCTGTGCTGCAAACGCGTGCTGAGCCGTTAGGGTATGAAATCCAGATTGGTGATCCGGAAAAAGACCTTGAGCCATCGAAGGTTTTCGGAGCGTTTTTCTCCTATCCCGGCAGTTCAGGGGCGGTGCGTGATCCATCGGGGGCGATTGCTGCCCTTCATGACGCGGGAGCGATTGCCGCTGTAACGGCTGATCCTCTGGCGCTGACACTGTTGAAGTCGCCAGGAGATCTTGGCGCTGATATTGCCATTGGTTCCATGCAGCGTTTTGGCGTGCCGATGGGTTTTGGTGGCCCACACGCGGCTTACATGGCCGTGCGTGATGTCTACAAGCGGAGCATGCCGGGGCGTCTTGTGGGCGTGTCGGTCGATGCCAACGGAAAACCAGCCTACCGTCTGGCTCTCCAGACGCGGGAGCAGCATATCCGTCGTGAGAAAGCGACGTCCAACATCTGCACCGCGCAGGTTCTTCTGGCCAATATCGCGGCGATGTATGCTGTCTATCATGGGCCTGAAGGGTTGCAGGCCATCGCCGGGCGTGTGGCCGGTCTGGCGGCAGTGCTGGCCTCGGGTCTTCACGCCTTGGGTGTGACGGTTGATACGGATGTGGTGTTCGACACGCTGACGGTTCGTGTTGATCCTGAAAACGCCAAAATAATTCACGAACGGGCTGTGGCAGCGGGCATGAATTTCCGTTGTGCTGGCGACGGGGTCATCGGTCTGTCTCTCGATGAGACGACCACGCCTGAGGTGGTTGAAGCTATCTGGCGTTGCTTTGATCCGGCAGCACCTGTCGAAGCGCTTGCCTCCGCCGCCAATCCGACGTCCGGGTTGCCTTCATGTATTCCGGCCACTCTGCGCCGTGTGAAGCCGTTCATGCAGCAGGCGGTCTTCTCATCCTATCGCTCTGAGACGGACATGCTGCGCTATCTGCGTCGCCTCGCTGACAAGGATCTGGCGCTGGATCGAACGATGATCCCGCTCGGCTCCTGCACGATGAAGCTGAACGCCACGGTCGAGATGATGCCCATCACGTGGCCCGGTTTCTGTGATCTGCATCCGTTCGCTCCTGCCGATCAGACCGAAGGCTATGCCGAACTGTTCCGTGATCTTCAGTCATGGCTCTGTGCCATCAGTGGTTATGACGCCGTATCGCTTCAGCCGAACTCCGGCGCGCAGGGCGAGTATGCGGGATTGCTGGCCATTCGCGGCTATCATCATGCCCGAGGTCAGGCCCAGCGAGATGTGTGCCTCATTCCGGCCTCCGCGCACGGCACCAATCCGGCCTCCGCCCAGATGGCGGGCATGAAGGTCGTCGTCGTGAAATGCGATGATGACGGCAACGTTGATATGGACGACCTGAAAGCGAAGATCGCGCAGCACGCCGATACGCTGGCGGCGATTATGATCACCTATCCCTCAACGCATGGTGTGTTCGAGGAATCCGTGCGTGACATCTGCGCACTGGTGCATGGGGCGGGTGGTCAGGTCTATCTCGACGGCGCGAACATGAACGCTCAGGTTGGCCTGTCACAGCCGGGCAAATACGGCGCAGACGTCAGCCACTTCAATCTGCACAAGACCTTCTGCATTCCGCATGGTGGCGGTGGTCCGGGCATGGGGCCGATCGGTGTTCGCGCGCATCTTGCCCCGTTCCTGCCGGGACGTCCGGAACTGGGTGAAGCGCATGCGGTGTCCGCCGCGCCCTTTGGTTCGGCCTCTATCCTGCCGATTTCGTGGGCCTATATCCGCCTGATGGGCGATGAAGGGCTGGCGCGTGCGACGACGATGGCCATTCTGAACTCGAATTATATTGTGGCGCGTCTCTCTGCTGCCTATCCTATTCTGTATCGCGGTGCGAACGGGCGTGTCGCGCATGAATGCATCGTCGATCTGCGTCCGATCAAGGATGCGACGGGCGTGACAGTCGATGACATTGCCAAGCGTCTGGTCGATTTTGGCTTCCATGCACCGACCGTCAGTTTTCCTGTGGCGGGTACATTCATGATCGAGCCCACGGAGTCCGAAGGGAAGCGTGAGCTGGATCGATTCTGTAACGCGATGTTAACGATACGGGAAGAAATCAGGGAGATTGAAGACAAGATCACTGTTCTTGACAATTCTGCCCTGCGTTATGCTCCGCACACTGCGCAGGATGTTACGGCTGAAGAGTGGAACAGAGTTTATACCCGAGAGGCTGGCTGTTTTCCTGGCGATGTGGAGCCTTCTGTGAAATACTGGCCACCAGTAGGGCGGATTGATAACGCGTACGGTGATCGCAATTTGATCTGTGCGTGTCCGGAACTTTCTTCTTACGCCTAGGTTTTATCCCGGCGACATACGGTTGTCGCTTTTTCGGGATGATGAGATGACAAAAAAGGCGCCCTCTGATCTTGGGGCGAGTTTGGGCAGTCACGAAACGCTGGGACAACGTATTCGGGCGTTAAGGCAATATGCGGGCATGACACAGGTTAAGCTCGCAGAAGCCCTTGGGCTTTCGCGAAGCGCTATTGCCCATTGGGAAACTGATCGCGACGGACGAGTGAAAGAATATCTGCCGCAACTGGCGGAATTGTTTCAGGTGCCTGCTGAAGTTTTTCTGACGGGCATGGCGACGCAGGAAGCGGTTGTTCACCTGACGATCGACGAGGTGGATCTGTTGCGGCTTTACCGCAGCCTTGATGTTGGTGAGCGCCTGTCTGTGCAGCGGTCCATTACGCGGTTACTGAAGCGTAGCCCGAAGACAGAAAAGAAAAAATGAGACCGTACAGTATGTAAGTAGATCGATAACAGGTTTGGTTATGTAAAACTGTACTTGTAATGCGTAAATATAAAACAGAGGCCCAGAAAAATTTCTGGACCCCTGAGTAAATTTCAAAAATGACGGTTTTTCAGGCGCGCCCGTACGCTTCATGGTGGACTGCCAGCCATGGATGGCGTTCTTTTATATAGGCGATAATACGGTTTTTATGCGCCTGTCGTTCCGTGACGTTGTTGGTCATGGAGTTTCCGTGAATACGATATTCTGCAACCGGTTGTGGGAGATGCTGACCTGTTAAGCCCAGTTCAGCAAAACAGCACCACAAATCATAGTCTTCCCAGCCCATGGCATCACGTTTCACATAGTATCCGCCCGCTGCCGACCAGGCCCATTTGGCGATGAGTGCCATTGCGTCAATGGTGTTGCCGTTACGCAGCCGCATAGGGGGAGTAGGAGCGGTGGACACCACGTCATGTGCTGCATCGAACTGACGAATGGCCGGATAAACATAGGCTGTCAGGGGCGTGCCTGTGGCGAGCAGCATGGCGCAGGCATCGGGCGTAAGGCGGTTATCGGCATCAAGTGAAAGGAACCATGGTGTTTCGCTGGCAGAGACGCCGATATTACGCGCACCACCCAGTCCGACATTCGTTTCCGCTTCCAGCACCAAAAAACGGTTGAAGCGTTCGAAATGTTTCTGAGCCCATTCCACAACAAGCGCTGGTGAGTTGTCCGTGGAGGCATCATCCACCACGATAAGATCAAGGACAGCGAGCGACTGTTTGCGGACGGATTCGAGAGCTTCAAGGATCACGCCGCTATAATTGTGCGAGGTGATGATGACTGTGACATCCGCATCGCCCAGCGCATCGTGCGAGAACAGTATGCGGCTCTCGGGAACATCCGGCACCCCATATCCCCGATATCCGTCGCGAGCGATTATCGTCTCGGCAGCCCGTGCGCTGAGGGCGGCATCACCGAACGACATGACAATTTTCTCGAACTGCATGGCCTGCCGTTCTGCCCCGAACGTCCATAGTACCTGATTCAGGGCATTGCGGGCGATGCGCTTGCGGAGAGCCGGATTCGTGACAAGCTGCGTCAGCGCTTCTTCCCACTCTGCGTCATTGTGCGCGAGGAAACCGGTCACGCTCTGTTCGATGCAGGCGCGGTAAGGGGCTGTTGGAGAAACGACCGATGGAACGCCCGCCAGAGCGGCTTCCAGATACTTGATCTCGCTTTTGACTTCGCAGAACACATTGCCGACTTCGAGGGGCGCAATGGAGATGTCGAAGCGTGCAAACTCATTCGGAAGTTCTTCGAGTGGCACCTTGTCGCGCCATTCGATCTGCTCGGCGACCGACTCCAGCACCGGAAATTCATCCATAAGAAGAACAGGGCGCTTATTCTCGGCTTCACGGAACAGGACAAGGCGGACGTTTGGATGAGCCTGCATCACTCGCGCGAGAGCGTTCACGGCGACAGCGAAATCGCGCTGATGGGTGCGAGTTCCGGATGCATAGCCGATCCGTATCAGGTCATCCTGCGGGCCAGCCGCGAGAATCCGGGCCGCGCGGCGGCTACGGCGCAGGCAGGACGCATCAAAGATATTGGGTAACGTGAAGGCTGGTGAGCGGATGGGGCCCATCTCGCGCGCCATGGCGTCGGTTGTGGCAAAACACGCATCAACCCTGTCCATGGTGCCACGCATGTTCTGAAATAGAATGTGCGTAAGAGACTCTGTCGCCGATTCTACCGTGCGAATGCCATCAATGATGGTGACGCTGGCCAAGGCTGGAATGAAAACGAGATCATCCGCGTCAAAAACAAGGGTTGCCCCTTTTTCTTTGGCCAACCGGATGAGGATCGACACATGGGCGCTGTATTCAACACGCCAGAGAACGATGATATCAGCCCACGCGACATCGTCTGGGCCGACGTTCGGACAGGGCATGGTGCGAGCCTGGTGCCCGGTGAGTGCCGCTGCAGCTGCATTCCTCTCACAACGATAGAGCGTGCCGGGGGTGTTCGGTTCACCACTCACGAACAGAATGTTTTTGCGCAGGATACTCGTCGGAATCGTTGCTGGCATTGAACCGGGAGCAGCGGGCGATAATGACTCAACAGACGGGACAGGAGGAAGAGTAATATCTGCTGCCGTCAAAGATATATGGGGCAACGCAGGAAGTGCTGGAGGTTGCTTCCTTGTCCGCAGAAAACCTGGAGACGCTGCCGAGGCAGCTGCCTGCTGGTCAAGATAAGCTTTAACATTGTCCAGCTGTTTGGTGCCTTCATCAAGCTCCAGACGTAGCTGCGCTTGCTGCTGATTATGCTGCCCAACGACTTCTATAGCGTTTCTGATCCATTCTTCGGCTGCGTTCAGTCCCTGCTGAAGCGTTGTAATGCGTCGATTCGCTTCAATGTTTTCTTGGGTGACCTTGAGTGCCAGATCTACTGCCTGCGATGCCGGTGTGGGCGTTGTCGCTTGGAGTTCGTGGCGGGGGTGCTGGACATGCTCCTCGGCGTTGGAGAGCGCCAGACGTGTTTCCGTCAGGGTCAGTTTGAGGGAGCGTAATTCTTCCCTCAGCGCGGCTTCAGTGGCGTCGACTGTTTCCAGACGGGCTGTACGGGCCCAAAGCAGGCCAAGTTGGGCAAACCGTTCACGTAGGCGGATCAGCCCTGAGCGATCGAGAAGAGTTTCTTCTGTACCTAAAAAAGGTTGCAGGGCGTCAGGAATTTGTCCCGTGGCCAGAATGCCCAATCCCGCTCCATGGGGAAAACTAAAAGTGGATCCGGTGCTGGCTAATTCCTGCCAGAGCACGTGCCCCGAAGGTGTTTCGGTTCCGTGTAGAAGAATGAGTGCGTCTGGACTGAGAAAGGTGCGGAGATGTTGGATCACGCGACTCGCATCGGTGGTGCGGGTGCTATCGACATGGAGGAAATCGATGGGAAGCCTGATGTCTTCAGGGAGATTGGCCTCAGGAAACTCCAGTATCTGTGTGCCGAGCGTATGAGTGGAAATGAGCGTGCGAGCGTGCGCGAGTGGTGTGGGGCCTGTGGCGACAAACGCTGCGCAGGAAGGCGCATCCGTTACGAGAGCCATCGCGAGAAAGGGAAGATGGGCGTAACCGACGAGATCGCTTCCGCAGAATGACGGTGGAATAAAAGCGGCATTACAGGCAGCAGAAGATAAAGCAATAAAAGAATTACAAGAAAAAGAAGCAGCGGAAGGTGGGGGATTCATCTAAACGCCTAGGTTTTGTGAAACATGTGTTGGATTTGCTTTATGCGAATTTAACTATTTGTCTATTTTATGGTCAGGCTCCATAGGTGGTGACAGGCGCTGGAATCATGGACTGGAGCGCTGTGACACATAAGTTTCACAGCGGTAAAGAATGATCTGATGCGCGGAATTGTCACGCTTTTTTTTTGATAATCCGCTCATTTCGTGGTTGCTTGAATGGCGGCTTTTTAATACAACGGCAAGTAACGAAATGCTGCCTGCCTGACTTGCTGCGACGGATCATGTAGGTGCAACAAGGGAACTGACGAGTATGGTATTAGTTACCGTTCAGGGCGCATCTT
Organism: Acetobacter sp.; assembly: GCF_047721705.1. Taxonomy (GTDB): domain Bacteria; phylum Pseudomonadota; class Alphaproteobacteria; order Acetobacterales; family Acetobacteraceae; genus Acetobacter. The sequence goes on from NZ_JBDNXK010000015.1 coordinate 22,787, forward strand.
CGGGGGCGCATGTAGTCGTCACGGTTGATGGCGCAATCGGCGATCAGATGGCGAGTCTGGTAACAGATTTCAGCAACACGCTCGAGGGGCAGATTGATGCCATTGATGGTATCAATCTTGTTCCGGGTACGCAGGCATTTGGTGGAAATCAGTTCGGGTATGCCGTGGCGACGGTCCCCGGTGCTTATTCCGTTACCGGTGGTGTGAATGCGATCTCCTTCGGTGGTGCGCTTGGGCAGGGTGTGCCGAGTGGTCACTTCCAGATTGACGCTTCTGGTGTGACATCCAGTTTTGTCAGCGTTGAAGGTGGCTCCACCGGTGGCGTTCAGTTCCAGGCTGGCAGCTCTTCGGGCACGTTCGTTGCTGGTGCAGGCAACAATGCCTTCACGGGCGACCAGATGAGTGGCGCTGGCGATTGGTACGTCTTTACGGGTGCTGGTAATGACACTGTCATTGCGGGTGCTGGTAAGAACGTCATTAACACCGGCCTTGGTGATAACTTCGTCAATGTCAGCAATGGCACCAATACGATCTACTCGTATGGTCATGACACGATTTATGGCACCAACTGCGCAGGTAACCAGGTGGTCTCGCTGTACGGTGGTAGCTCTTTCGTGACAATCGGTCAGGACTCCTATGTGGATGACCTGTCGGCTGGCGGAAATGCTGTTACCGTTGGTGGCGGTTCCACCGTTATGGGTGGCACAGGCGACTCGATCTCCCTGAATGGTGGATCTTCCACTGTGCTGGGCGGTTCGAATGACACGATTTCGGCAAGCGAAGATGCGCTGGTTGCGCGCTCCGATAACGCCAATGTCAGTGTTTCCGGTTCGCTCACCTTTATTGGTGGCACGGGTACCAGCACCATCACGGCAGCGCAGAGCACCATCTTTGGTGCCGGTGATCTGAATGCCGTTGTTAATGGTACGGGTTCGGGTGAGACGCTCTTTGTTGCAAACAGCGGCAACGAGACGCTTGATGCTTCCGGATCGGCAAGCGGCGTACACGCATTTGGTAATATTGCGGGCACGTCAGGTTCGCAGGTGTTTATCGGTGGCACGGGCGCAGACTCTCTGGTCGCCGGTGTTGGCGATGCGACCATGACGGGTGGCACGGGTGCGGCAAACCTCTTTGCTTTCCGTGATGGTATTGCCGGTGGCAATTATGTCATCACTGACTTTGGTTCTGCGATTGGTAACTCTGTGGCCCTGCTGAACTACTCGGCTGATGGCCTTCAGAATGCTCTGAACAATCAGACGACCACCAACGGCAATACAACGATCAAACTTGATGACAATACGACAATCACGTTTAATAATGTGACGTCTCTGAACTCGGGTGATTTCCAGATCTGGTAATTTCTGGAAAATCTTGGACTGCGAAAAGCCGGGCTCAAAAGGGTCCGGTTTTTTTTGATTTTTAGATTTTTCTGCGGTTCGTAATTATTTTTGTTTTCGATAGTTTTTTATATTTTCGTCTATGTGGCGGCTTTAAATCTTAGTCATTTAATGGATGGACATATTTCAACTCTCTGCGTAAGGCTCAGAGTTTAGTTTCTGGGCCTTTCTCAGAACATGATTTTACAGAAATAGCAGGTCGATTGTGACTGACAAATTATCCCGCGATATTCTGGAACAGCGTCTTCGGAACGCTGAAGCATTACTCGAATGTTATCGGGCAACGTCTGTCATCCACAGCATCAGAGCTGATGTGCATGCGGCTGAGGCTGAGAGTGTTCGTCATCTGTTGTTCAACTGGAATCAAAGTGGTTTTTCCCGTTTGGCCCGTATGGTGCGGGCAGTGTGGCTGCTTCGACGGGGGCACGTAGCTGGCGGCGTCTCTGCACAAACGGCAGTTCGCCGTGCCAAAGAAATTGTTAAAAAAGACGGATTGGGTAGTCTTTATAGACGTGTACGTAGACGGATTGATGCAAATGTTGAGCGTCGCCGTCAGAAAAAACAGCCGCCCGTTCTTCAGCCGGCAAATCAAAATCCGGAAGCGGCTTTAGTCAGTCCTTATCGTCGTTCTGTACAGACCGCCCGTGAAGCGGGCCTGTCTCCTAAAGTAGTGATTGTTGCGGAATTGAGTATTCCACAATGTGCTAAATATAGGGTGTGGCAGAAGAAGGAAGAGCTGGAAACATTAGGCTGGAATGTTGAGGTCATAAACTGGCATGATCCGCAGGCTGCTTTGTCGGCCATGCAGACGGCATGGGAAGTTATTTTCTACCGTGTTCCAGCCGTGCAGGTTATTAAAGATATTATTGAAGAGGCCACAAGATTTGGAATTTCCCCGTGGTGGGAAGTTGATGATCTGATTTTTGATCTTGAGCTTTACAGCCAGAACAGCAATTTGCTGACTTTGAGCAAAACCGAGCAGGAAGATCTGCTCCACGGTGCACAGCTTTATCGTGACTGTCTGCAATTATGTGGTCGTGGCATTGCGTCCACGCAAGTGCTGGCAGACATCATGCAGCAGGCAGGCGTTAAAGATGTCTGTGTTATTGAAAACGCTCTTGATAAAGAAACATTGGCAATAGCTGATAGTATTCTACACCGCCATAATAAAAAATCGTCTGACGATGATATTTTTATTGTTTACGGTTCCGGGACACGGACGCACGACAAGGATTTTGTCGAATGTGCGCCGGGTTTACTAGCCGCTATGGAAGCGGAACCACGCCTCAGGCTGCGTATTATAGGTGAACTGACGTTGCCTGAGGCGTTCGCGGCACTAGGCGCCCGCGTAGAGTATCTCGATGGTCGGGATTATGCTGGTTACATGGCTGTTCTTGCTGAGGCGGATATAGCGATTGCGCCTCTCGAAACTTCCATTTTCAATGATGCCAAAAGCAATATTAAATTCCTTGAAGCAGCTATCCTGAACGTTCCATCTGTCTGCTCGCCCTGCGCGACTTTTCGGGATGTGGTGGAAGAAGGGCGTAACGGTTTTCTCGCCGAAGGAACGGTGGGTTGGCGCGATGCTCTGCTGGCATTGGCGCATGATCCCGCACTCAGACAACGACTGGGTGAACAGGCTCGACAGGATGTTCTGGCCCGTTACCAGCCGGAAGCGATCGCCCGCAAGCAGGTGGCGCAGAGGTTTCCTCCCCCGAAGACAGAGTCTCGCGACCGATTGCGCGTGATGGGCGTGAATATCTTCTTCATGCCGCGATCTTTCGGAGGAGCCACGCTGGTTGCAGAGGAGATGGCGCGCCATCTTCTTCAGGAAAATGTGGAGGTAGGCATCTATACGTCCTGTCTCCCTCAGCCCGGTCTGTTTTCATCTTCTCTTCGCTATGAAGTTGAGAATATTCCAGTGGTTGCGTCGCCTCTGCCAGTTCATATGGATCCGATTGCAGGACTGGATAATCCGCGATGTACGGCGCAGTTCGTCTCGTGGCTCAAGGCTTACCAACCGGATGTCGTGCATTTCCATTCCATTCAGGGCTTGGGAGTGGGGCTGCTACAGGCCTGTGTGGAGCACGGTGTTCCGTTCGTCGTGACGCTGCATGATGCCTGGTGGCTGTGTGAGCGGCAGTTCATGGTGAAAGCAAACGGGCATTATTGTTTCCAGCGTCGCATTGATCTGAAAGTCTGTCGCGCCTGTGCGCCGGGTGCCATTCATCTGGAAATGCGTCAGAACATGCTGACATCCATGCTGGATCAGGCGACGCTTCTGCTGTCTCCCAGCGAGTCTCATCGCGCATTGTACCTTGCTAATGGCTATGCGCCCGACAAGGTCAAGGTGAATCGCAATGGCTTCAGTTGGCCGAAAAAACCACGTGCACCACGGGTGCCCGGAACGCCTCTTCGATTTGGATTTGTCGGTGGGCAGGAGGCGGTTAAAGGTTTCCCGCTTGTGCGCGAGACTTTCGAAAAGATGGAACGGGGCGACTGGGAGCTTGTCCTGATCGATAACACAATCAACCTTGGATATGCTTCCATGGATGTTTCCGGCTGGAAGGTGAACGGCAAGATCACTATCCAGCCTGCGTATGGCGATACGACACGTGATGCATTCTTTGAATCGATCGACGTACTGCTTTTCCCCTCACAATGGATGGAAAGTTACGGGCTGACTGTTCGTGAAGCGCTGGCTCGTGACGTGTGGGTGATTTCCACGGCGCCGGGTGGACAGGCAGAAGATATTGTCGATGGTGTCAACGGCACGCTCATTCCGCTCAACGGCCAGCCGGAACCATTGCAGGCCGCAGTCGAAGCGCTCCTTGCGCAGGCGGACCGATTTGATGATTACGTTAATCCATTGAAGGATCATCTGCCGACGTTTGAAGGTCAGGCCAAGGAATTGGAAATGTTTCTTCAGTCTGTGGTTTCAGAGAATACGCACTGAAGAATGTTTTGACCGACGCATACCATGAAGCGGTGTGCGTCGGTATTTTTGCTGTCAGATTTACAAGGTCTTCAGGCGTTTGGCTTAGCCTGCCAATATGCTTGATCTTGTCGAATTCAATAATGATCCCGTTCTGGCTCGCGACACTCTGCTAGCCAGACTGAAAGCTGCTGCAACTGCCACAGAGCGCGCTGGCCTGCATTATCGCTTGTGGGAAATGTGTCAGGCCTGCGGTGAAGAGACCGAGGCCCTCAGGCATCTGGATATTGCCGTCCAGCTTGACCCTGTGCAGTTGCCTTCTACGCCAGAATCGTCCTCCCGAATGCGCCTGGTTGTCTTGAATGTCCTGGGAACGTTTCAGGCAAATGCACCCATTGCGATGTTACTGGATGAAGCTGTTGCCATTTATACCGTCTGGATATCGGGAAAGCGTCACCAGCGTGAGAGCTTGGTGCAGGCAGTGAAGAATTTGAATCCAGACGCCGTTATTCTGGCAATGGGAGAAGATGAACGGCAACTGCCTGCAATTCTTGAGGCGGATGCCATTGCTCGGTCCAGTGGTGCGCCAGTGCTTAATAATGCGGCGCAGATCATTGGGCTTACCCGTTCAGGAGTTCCTGACTTATTGAAAGGAATTGCGAAAGTTATTGTTCCAGCCTGCAAAGAAGTGTGTGTCCCGTTCGAAAATCTTCCTGCATTTCCCCTGCTGGTAAGGCCTGTTTCCTCTCATGCCGGACATGACCTTGCTAAGGTCGATGATAGGGAGGCTTTCAATCATTATATACAGACGCATGACTCTCAACTTGATTATTATGTCACGCAGTTTGTGAATTATATGGGCGTGGATGGACTATACCGTAAATATCGGGTGGTATTTATTGATGGCGTGCCTTATCCGGTCCATCTGGCGATTCACGAAGACTGGGCGATTTGGTATTACAACGCCAAAATGGAGAATTTTCCGGAGAGGCGTGCAGAAGAGGCGCGCTTCTTGGCGGATATGAAAAGCTATTTTCCATTGTCGGTAATGAATGGATTAAGCGCTATCGCAGAACGGGTGGGGCTGGAGTATTTTGGTCTGGACTTCGGTGTTTTACAGGACGGATCTTTGCTGCTGTTTGAAGTGGAAACAGCAATGATTGTGCATGATCGTGATCCTGAAGATGTTTTCCCTTATAAAAAAGTGTGTATCGCGCGCATTCGTCATGCTTTTGAAGCCATGATTGAGGCACGGGGGCAACGCATGTGGAAAGCGACTTCCGCTATTCTTCATTCAGACTGAACTTGTCTTTATCCAGTCATGTTTTCGATAAGTGTATAGAGCAGGCGGCATTTCCTGTTTATCTGTGGTCGTCCGGCGCGTGGGCCGTTCATGTTGAGATAGTGCGTAATCCACTCTGGATTGAATGTTGTTTCTGCTGGGAGAATGTCCTTCCAGCGGGATGTGCTTCGAAGGTGAAACGGGTTATCCCGCAGCAGTTCCGTTTTGATGAACGGAACCTTCCCCGAACGGATGAGCTGCCGCCATTGTGAGTGCATGGCATTCGTCTTGAACAAGCGATCAAGCAGGCCAGGATCGTTCCATGCTGCTTTTGTGCTCAATCCTTCTACCCGACAGGCGAGTGCTAGGCCGAGTTCCCCATGCCAGATGAGTTCATCACGTGTCATATGGTCGAAATTCTGTAAAAGCGTTCGTTGCACTGCTGGTAAGTGAAAACTGTTATTTTCGAAGCAGACAAACCAGGATTGTAGATGGGGAATAACTGACTGTGAGTGTACAAGTCCCCAGACGTCTCCGTTCTCTTTTTCCATACGGTCGAAAATGAGCGAGAGAGAAGTAAAAGGGCCAAAAACACTGTCATTTGCAAGCAGAACGCGACAAGTATTTTTGGTGCAATCTTGAAGGATCAGATCCTTCCACGCACCGAAATCGTAGCCTGAGTTTGATCGGCACCAAATAATTATGTTTTTTTTATTGCAGAATGTGGTGGTTTTTTTTGATGCTTGCTTGCAGCCCGAGAGGGCGAGGTGAACAGTAAAGCCGCATTGGATCAATTCGGACAAATAATAAGCTGTATAGGGTGGCAATTCCCCCGTTGGGGCATAGGCGGCAAAGAGGCAGACAGAATCAGGCATGAATGTGACTCTCGGTGGGAGAGTGTGTTCTGATCGCCATGAATAGAGGATTTTGATCCGTCATTTCGTTGTTTTGCGAAGCTTGAAGAAGGTTTTCTATCGATAGAAGAAGTGTATGAGTATTTTTTTCTGGTTTCTTTAGATGTGTCACGTTAAAAGCCGCATTAATAGCCATTGAGCTTCTTGTGGACAGCACCGGTCCGGGGGCTTGGTGGTGAATCATATTCCAGGAGTGTGAGAGGCCCATGAGTAAAGCTTTTATTGCTGCGGTGATCCAGGATTCAATCAACTGCACTGGTGTGGCGGCCAACAAAGCGGCGGCAGAACTAATGGATGCGATCATCAAGGAACTGAAGCGCGAGGGTGGTTTTACGCTTCCGTCATTTGGCACCTTCACCGTCAAGAAGACGAAGGCACGCAAGGCGCTTAATCCGCGCACGGGTGAGCCGGTGAAAGTGAAAGCTGGTAAGACCGTTCGTTTCAAGGCAAGCCCAAATCTGAAAAAGGCTGTCTGACCCAATATAGCGGATATGGCGGGCTGCGAACCGTCATGCCGTGATATGGCTGGGGTGGGAGGGATCGAACCTCCGCATGGCGGAATCAAAATCCGCTGCCTTACCGCTTGGCTACACCCCAAAAGCAGCAGCGCATGTGCCACCTTCTAATGTGGCTCTACTGCTGCGTAAAGAGCAATTTTTCTATTCACCATCCGAGAAATCATTGAAGTTCGCATCCTGCGCCTCAGGAGCGGGCAGGCTCGATGGCTGATGCGTATCGTCTGAGAGGCGCTCTTCCGCGCCACGGAACAGCCCCAGCCGCTCGGCGCGGTCGAGGGCCTGCTCAAGCGCTGCCATGGTGGTGCCGAGATCTTCGCTCTCATCCTTTTCCCATGCCCGGATCGTGTAGGTCCACAGCGCGACGACACCCTGCACGCGGAGAATGCCTTCCAGTCCCGTGGTACGAATTCCAGCAGCCCCAGCAATCCAGCGCATGCTATCCAGCGTGGCGGCACCAAGAACGAGCGTCACGGCTGGATCGAATGGTAGGGTCTTGAGGACGGCAAGAACGCCAGCCCGATATTGCTGAAACACGTCAAACCGACGCATCAGAAGATCGAAGAGTGTTTCACGCGGGGAGCCGAGCGAGCCATCATCAATGAGGGCTGAGCGGTCAGCAAGTTGCCCGAGCAGCAGGAGGATCGACGTTTTGAACGGATAGCGTCGTCTTACCTCGCCGAGATCAAGGCCAGCATGACGGGCGATGTCCGGCATGGACAGATTTTGCCACCCCTTGGTTGCAGCAAGGGACATGGCTGCATCAAGCAGAGTGGAGTCGAACTGGTCGTCTTCTTCCATAGGCATGGGAAAAGGGCTCTTGATTGAGGGAGGGGTCAGGAGGCTAGCTCTCTTGCACGCTTGAAGGCGGCTGTGACAGCCTCCAGAATATCTGAGGGCCAGTTTTCGGGTGCGCGCAGAACGGCAAGCGCGGCAGCGGTGGTGCCGCCGGGACTGGTGACGTTATGACGCAGCACGGCAGCATCTTCCGAACTGTGGTCCAGAAGTTCGCCCGCGCCGGACGTCGTCTTGCGGGCCAGCAGGCGTGCCACATCCTGCGGGAGGCCCAGTTTGACGCCAGCCTCTTCCAGCAGTTCCGCGAACAGGAAAACATAGGCGGGTCCGCTGCCGGAAATGGCTGTCACGGCGTTGATCTGATCTTCCTCATCGACCCACACCGTGGCACCGACAGAGGAAAGCAGCGTGTTGCACAGAGACTTCTGGGCGTCATTCACGTCAGGGGCGGCATAAAGCCCTGTCATGCCCCGTCCGATGGCGGATGGGGTATTGGGCATGGCGCGCACCATCGCCGGAGATGCGGCGGGAACATTTTTCCGAACGGCGTCGGCCATGGAGGCTGTGGTCAGGCCCGCCATCACGGAGACAAACACGGACACTGATGCAAGATCTGGCCGCCGTGCAGCGAGTTCTTCAATAACAGGCATCGCTTTCTGCGGTTTGACCGCCAGAATGATGGCTGCTGGTGTGAAATCAGCAGGTATTTCGGCCAGAGACCTGACGACACGATGCGGTGCTGGCAGGGAATTCCGATGCCGATCGACAATAACCGACGGCGCGAGACCCTTCTCCATCCACGCGTCGAGAAGAGCCCCTCCCATCTGGCCGCAGCCGATGAGAAGGAGGGACGGGAGAGGCTCGCTCATCAGGCTTCGCCCATACAGTCAAGCATCGCGGCTTCCAGCGCTTCCGCCGGCGCTTTGCCACCCCAGAGAACGAACTGGAAAGCAGGATAGAAGCGTTCGCATTCCGTGATCGCGATATCCACCATGTCTTCCAGGCTCTCCATGGAAGCGCCAGGTGCGCCCCGGAGCAGGACGGCGTGACGGAACATCGGCGTGCCGCTGTCCACGTCGATGGCGAAATGACCGATCCACAGGCGTTCATTGGCGAGTGCGATCAGTTCGAACAGGGCTTTGCGCTGCGCTTCAGGCACCTTCAGATCAAAGGTGCATGTGAAATGCATGGCGCTCAGTTCTGCGGACCATGAAAAATAGAGGCCGTAATCGCACCACTTTCCGGGGGCCTCTGCGGCCATTTCGGAAGAATTGCGGCGGTCGAACGCCCATTCATAGCCGCAGACAATCTGTTCCATCAGATCAAGCGGGTTGGAGTTGGCAGTGGAGGTGGTCATCGTCAGAGCTGTCATGCTGGCCTCCCAAGCCATGAATCCCATTCCGGAGAATGGTTTCGTCTGCGAATCAGTGGCGTTATGCGTCACGGTGCAACGAATCGCCACTCTGGCAGCCTATGGACCCGTTTCGCTCACGGCAAGACGAGCCATGACTGTTTTTGCAACATGATTTCGTCACGAACGGCTCAGTTCGGGAAACCGCTGCTGTCTCCGCTCCAGCCGAAATTCTGGTCGTTGTTTCCGCTGGATATCGGCTGCGTCTCGTGAACCGCCGGTTTCGTGGTGCTTTCTTCCAGCTCCGTCACACGCTTTTCCAGTGCGGCGATGCGCTGCTCGGCTTCCTCTCCCGCAAGGCGGGCATTGGCCGCAAGCTCCTTGATGACCTCGAATTCCTCGCGGCGTACGACCTGAAGCTGGCCGAGAACCTCATCGACACGTGATCGCACTATGGCGTTGATTTCTTCCCGCACGCCCGCAAAAGCGGAGATCGCGCCGCCAGCGACACCGGCTAGGTCGTCGAAAATACGCGGTCTGTCAGCCATTCCGGTGCTCCTCGGTGTGGCAGAGCGACCTACGTCGCTCCTGTTGTGAAGTTATGCTTATAAGCGTTGAAAGACGATTAATCCAACCCATCGCCCCTGTCGTATCGCACGACGCATCGTTATAAGGCTGGTCCCATGATTATTGTCACCGGCGGCGCCGGCTTCATCGGTTCATGTCTCGTTGCCGCTCTCTGTGCCCGAGGGCAGGATGTAATTGTCGTGGATCGGCTCCGCGATAGTGGAAAATGGCGTAATCTGCGTCGCCATATCCCCGTCCGGATCATCTCTCCCGACGACCTTGAAACCCTGCTCGCCGATAATGGCATCACTGTGGACGCCGTGTTCCACCTAGGTGCGATCAGCGCGACCACCGCGCGTGACGGCGATCTGGTCTGGAACACGAACGTGGCGTTGTCGGAGCGGCTCTGGACATGGTGCGCCCAGCGCGGTGTGCGTTTCATTTACGCTTCCTCCGCCGCTACTTACGGCGCAGCGGATCGGCCTGACCAGTTCTCGGATGATCCCGCGCGACTTTCCATGCTGGAGCCACTGAATCTCTATGGCTGGTCCAAGCAGGTCTTCGATCTGCATGTGAAACGCCATCAGGAGCGTGGGGAAACAGTGCCGCCACAATGGGCCGGCCTGAAATTCTTCAACGTCTACGGCCCAAACGAATATCACAAAGGCAGCATGATCTCCGTCGTGAAGGTGAAATACGACGAAGTGAAAGCTGGCCATCCCGCGCGCCTGTTCCGTTCGGATCGCCCCGATATCGCCGATGGCGAACAGATGCGCGATTTCATCTGGGTGGGCGACGTGGTGAAGGTCATGCTCTGGCTTTATGACCACCCGGAAGTGAGCGGGCTCTTCAACTGTGGAACGGGGGTCGCACGGAGCTATCTCGATCTGGCCTATGCCGTCTGCGATGCAGCGGGAGTACAGCGGGCGGTCGAGTTCGTTGATATGCCAGAAAGTCTGCGTGGGCAGTATCAGTCCTTCACGCAGGCCGATATGTCCCGTCTGCGCGCCGCAGGCTATACGGACGCCTTCACCAGTCTTGAAGACGGAATCGCGCGTTACGTCCGCGATCATCTCTCGAAGGCCGATCCTTACCTCTGACCCTCCGGTTCGCTTCAGAAAGATCATCCATGCTGCCCGTCCTCATGTTTCCGCAGTTCGACCCGGTGCTTATCCATTTCGGGCCACTTGCCATCCGCTGGTATGCGCTGGCCTACATCGCGGGCATCGTCCTCGGCATCCAGGTCCTCAAGAAACTGGTGACATGGACACCGCGTGCCGCCACGCCTCTGCTGGCTGATGATTTTCTTGTCTGGGTGACGCTTGGCATCGTTCTCGGCGGTCGTCTTGGCTATGTGCTGTTCTATCAGCCGGAAAATTTTCTCGCGCATCCGACCGAGATCGTCGCGGTGTGGCATGGCGGCATGTCGTTTCATGGCGGAGCGCTGGGGGTCATTATTGCGATGATCCTATTCAGCCGTCGCTATGGTCTGAACTTTCTCGCCTTTGCCGACCGCGTGACGGCGATCGTGCCGCTTGGGCTGGGGTTCGGACGTATCGCCAACTTCATCAATGGTGAGTTGTGGGGGCGTTATGCGGACCCAAGCCTGCCGTGGGCGATGGTGTTTCCCGGTACTGATGGGCGTCCCCGGCATCCTTCGCAGCTCTATGAGGCGCTGACGGAAGGTCTGCTGCTGTTTACTGTCATGATGCTGGCGACACGGCAGCAGAAGTTTCGTGAGCGTCCCGGCTTTCTGGCGGGCCTGTTTCTGGCCGGATATGGCTGTGCCCGCATCTTCTGTGAGTGTTTCCGGGAGCCGGACGCGTTTCTCGGCTATTTTCCCTTCGGTGTTACGATGGGGCAGATCCTGAGCATTCCGATGATCCTCGCTGGAGGCGCATTGATGTTTCATGCATTCCATGCGCCGGTCTATGCAGGATTGCCGGAGGACGAGGAATCGAAAAGCGCCTGACTGTGACAGAAGCAAAGGACATCGAGCGACTAGATGCGTTCATGGGGCGGGCGAACGTGGCCTATTACGCCAGCCGTGATCCTTTCGCGGATTTTGTCACGGCGCCTGAAATTTCACAGATCTTTGGCGAACTGATTGGCGCATGGTGCGCGGTGGTGATGCAGGCGCTCGGCGGCGATGTCCGGTTGGTGGAGGTCGGACCCGGGCGCGGGACGCTGATGGTCGACATGCTGCGTGTGCTGAGACGTTTTGTCGCCAGCAGTTCTTCTGCCGCATTTACGGTGCATCTCGTCGAAACCTCTCCCCGTTTGCGGGCGGCACAGAAACAGGCGCTCGACGGAATGGGCTTCTCCGTCAGTTGGCACGATCATGTCGAGGAAGTGCCGCCGGGGCCGATGCTTCTGGTGGCCAACGAGTTTCTCGATGCGCTGCCGATCAGACAGTTTGTGCGGACAGAGGCAGGCTGGGCGGAACGGTTCGTGCGTGATGGACAATGGCTTCTGTTGCCATGCGACGATGTGCCTCCCGAAGTCGCGGAACGGCACGTTGCGCCGGAGGATGTTGTCGAAATCTCTCCTGCTTCCATCGAATTTGTGCGTGCCATTACAAAACGTTTTTGCAAGACGCCGGGTGTGGCCCTGTTTATCGATTATGGCACGGCGACATCCTGTGTCGGGGAGTCCCTTCAGGCTCTCCGCGATGCCCGTCCCGTGTCTGCGCTTGTCGAGCCCGGCACGGCAGATCTGACGGCCCATGTCGATTTTGCGTCGATGGCGCGTGCGGCGACGCAGGCTGGGGCATGTTGTTACGGCCCTGTCGAACAGGGCGCGCTCCTGCGTTCCCTTGGTGCGGTTCAACGGGCCAAAGCATTGTGTGCCGCTGCTCCCGCTCAGACGGGCGTGATCCATGCAGGGCTGGATCGATTGATCGGACCGGATCGCATGGGGCGTCTGTTCAAGGCGCTGGCAGTGACGTCGGCCGATATCGGGCCGTTACCCGGATTTCCGGAAAAGATATGGGGAGAACAGGAATGAATGCAGGACTGGTGCCGGACTCGGTTGTGCAGAGTCCCTATCTTTCCTTTGTGCGACATGGGTTCTTCACACGGGTCGGTGGCGTGTCGGAAGGACCGTATGCCAGCCTGAACTGCTCGACGAAATCCGGAGACGATCCAGCGGCTATTGCGGAAAATCGTTCCCGTGTCGCCGGTTTTTTCGGTCTGTCCGGTGAATCTTTGCTCGGTGTGACGCAGGTGCATGGCGACGGCGTGATTACAGTTCGGGAGCCGTGGAAGCCGGGAGAGGGGGCGGCTGCGGACGCGATGGTGACGGACCGCGAGGATGTGGCGCTCGGTGTCATCACGGCGGACTGTGGTCCGGTGCTGTTCGCTTCGAAAGACGGACGTGTGGTCGGCGCAGCCCATGCGGGTTGGCGTGGTGCTGTTAGTGGCGTGTTGGAAGCGACAGTGGCGGCAATGATCGCGCTGGCTGTTAAGGCCGATGAGATCGTCGCAGTGGTCGGTCCCTGTATTGCGCAGAAAAGTTATGAAGTAGGCGGTGACATGCGTGACGAGGCGCTGTCAGCCGATGCGCAGGCAGAACCGTTCTTCGCCGTAGGGGCGAGGGAGGGACATTTTCAGTTCGATCTTGCCGGTTACTGTCAGGATCGTTTGCGTCGTGGGGGCCTTGTGGCCGGGGCAGCGGTCGGGCGCGACACGCTGACGGACGAGCGGCGCTTTTTCAGCCATCGGCGGCGGACGCTGGCGGGTGGAGGGCCGATCGGTCACCAGATTTCGGTGATCGCGGCTGGAACCGGAGCGGGATTTCGCTGATGAAACGACTTTTTACACCCATCTTCTCTCTTTCGACCGTGTGTCTGCTGTCGGGCTGCCTTTCCGTGCCGCACCCGTTCCAGAATGATGGAAAGATGTCCAAGGGAAGTGTTGCGAATGCGCCGACTTCCCGACTGGATGTTCCGGTGCCGGAGGACACATCTCTCAGCCCGGAGGGAAGAAAAATCTGGGCTGACCAGGTGACGCAGGCACTTCTCGACCAGTCCGTGCCCGCTATTGCACAGAAACCCCGCAAGGGAGACTGGTGGTTGAAATTGCGTACGGAAGAACGCGGCGACATGATTGTGCCGCTCTATTCCGTCATGACACCGCAGGGAGCCATCCGCGCGACGGAAGAGGGGCCCGCTGTGCCGACGGTTCTGTGGAAAGCCGCCAGTCCGGAGACGATCCACACGGCGTCCCAGCAGGGCGCGGGACAGGTGGTCAATGTCCTTACCGGCATCATGGCCGAGGACATGGAGGAAGATCCTCACAGTCTGAAACATCGTGGAGCCAAAATCTGGTTTCAGGGTGTGACGGGTGCGCCCGGCGACGGGAACATATCGTTGGCGCGCGCTTTTACAGTATCGTTTCGGGGCACGAAGGATACGATCCAGACCTCGAAAAAGGATGCGGATTTCATGGTGGCCACCACGGTCAAGATTACGGATGGACCGGCGGGATCGCGTAACAATCCCCAGCAGAACATACGGATCGACTGGCGCGTGACCGACAAGGACGACAAGGAAGTCGGTATTGCCACCCAGTTGCATGACATTCCCGCTCATTCTCTGGATCAGATGTGGGGAGATGTGGCTGTCGCCGCTGCGGATGAAGCCGCTGGGGCGGTTGAAGAAATGATTACGCGGTATTCAAGTCGTGACGCAAAACCGCTGCCCGATCCGACCAAGCCTGCCAAGGACAAGAAGTAATTGGCGATGATTGGAAAACCTTCTGTTGAACACAGATGGTTTTCTATCCGGAGATAAAGGTGTTCCATGGTTGTCAGAATTGATCGGGTTTTCACGCGGGGCGGTGACAAAGGTGAAACTTCGCTCGGCGATGGAACGCGTCTGAGCAAGTCCGATCTGCATATCGAGGCCATTGGTATGCTGGACGAGACAAACGCCATTGTCGGTGCGCTACGCGCTCACCTTGATGCAGGTGAGAACGATCTGTCGGCGCGGCTGAAAGATGTGCAGAATCTTCTCTTCGACATGGGGGGCGATCTCTGCATGCCGGAGGGGAACGAACGCGCGAAACGTGTGGGTGAAGGGGTTCTGCCCGCTCTGGAGAAGGAAATCGAGAGGCTGCGTGCGTTTCAGGAACCACTGACCAGCTTTGTGCTGTCCGGCGGCTCTCCGGCGGCATCATGGGCGCATCTTGCACGCACGACAGTGAGGAAAGCTGAACGCAGTCTGGTCGCTCTGTCGCGCAAGACGGCCATCAATCCGATATTGGTGCCGATCCTCAACCGTCTTTCTGATTACTTCTTTGTCGTCAGCAGGCATCTGAATGAGGATGGCCGAAAAGATATTCTGTGGCAGCCGGGGCATTCGTTCTTTTCCCAAGAAGGATAGGCCTCTTTTTACTGATCGATTGCTCGGGTGGTTGTCATAGGGTGCAGAGCGCGGAATCCTTCCGCGATGTAAGAAAAAAGGCAGCGCGTATTACTTGCTGTCTATCCGGTATCATGCTAACGGCTGGATAACCCCGTGGTAAAAAGCGTTGATTCCCGTGTCTCCGGCGCGGCAGGCGCATAAATATGTATGGTGCGGCTTAAGCAACCTGTTGGGCCATTCGCCATTCTTTCGTATCGCGTCAGGATGCTGAGACGGGAAATATTTTGAAAGAATACTGGTGGAAAAACGATTGTTGAAAATGACCCGTACGGAGAAAACGTCCGTGCAGGACGATCTTATTGATCACGATGTTGAACAGGCAGCCCTCCGGGCATTGAACCGGATGGGTTCTCAGAAGGCAGCTTCCCCTTCGAGTAATAATCGCCGTAATGAAAGTGAACCTCTTCGTCTCTCCTCCCGGCCGACGATGGAGTCCACGGGACAGATGCGTAAACGGCGTTTTGTCCGTGATGGCGACATTCCGGTGGAGCATAATTCCTTCTCCCGTTCTCCATCGCGCCCTTCACCCCTGACGTCGTCAGGTGACAACGGCGTGAAAACTGCAAATAAGACATTGGAGAATGAAAAGCGCGCGCGGCAGGATGCTGAACGTCAGGTGCATGAACTGGAAGCAGCGCAGCGTTCTCTCGAAACACGTCTGGGGCATGCGGAAGTTCTGGTTTCTGAACTGAAACAGGCTCTGGCAACGCGTGACATGGAACTGGCTGACAGGAACGTCGAACTTCGTAACGAGCGTGCGGCGATGCAGCAGGTGCTCGCTGAAATGCGGGAGCTGCGGCAGAAGGCGAAAAAGTCCCCACGTCAGTTGCAGTTTTCCGATGATGCTCTGGAGCAGGATGAAGAGGGACAGCAGCCGGTCAAATGGTGGAAAGACTGACAGTCTTTCCATCTGGGCCTGAGAAGACGAATGTGGTGAAGAGCGTAAGGCTTTTTCGCCTTGTTGTTGTTCTTTCCTGCGCCTTTACTATTGCTGTTCTTCTTGTCCCTGGAATGGTCTCCGGTTTTCTTCTGCTCCTTCAGACTGTGCTGGAAGCTCTGTTTCTTCCTTTCAGGCTGCTGTTCGATCTGGCCGTATGGCTGACAACCGGACGCCATATTGAAGCGGCAATGACCGGACTGGGAGATGCTGTCGGCACACACTCATTCTGGCAGGTGGTACTTTCCCGCTATGTGCCGGTGCTGCTCGTGGTCGCTGGATTGGTGACGTTCGTTGCGGGCGTTGAGCGGCCTATGAAATCTTCTGTCTGGGCTACTCTGATTTTTCACATGGCTGCTACTGCTGTCATAGGTTTTCCGCTGGGTGTGTGCCTTGTTCCAGCACTTGTCGCCGAGGCGTGCGCGTTGAAAAAACTTTCTGAAATCAGTGTTTGAATCTCGTCTGAAAAGTCTTTTCTGTTCCAGAAAGAATTGCGGAAATCAATATATGCTCGAAGAGTTATTGCTCTGAGAGACTATGTTCAACGCATCTCTTGAATGACAAAATATCCAGTGAAAAAGCGGAATAATGGAAAGGCGGGATGTTCTCCCGCCTTGGTATCGTCAGTTGGCCTGTGAATGAGGATGCGTGTGCGGATGACGCCGACCACGATACATGCCGGAATGTTCCTTGTGGCCCTGGAGCTTCTTGGCTGATTCCAGATGGGCCTGTGCCGTCTTCTGGAAATCGCTGGCGAAGGATTTCAGATCCGCGTCGGTTGAGTTGGTCGCTTCATCAGCGGCAAGCTTGATAGCCTTTTTATGGGCGTCGATCGTATTGGCGATATAGGCGCGATTGAATTTCAGGCCCTTTTCTTCTCCCAATGTCTTGATCGTTTTTTGATCATCGGCGCTGGGATCTGTCGGGAGAGACATGCCGTGGGCGGAAGCGATTGTCTTGAGACGATCCTGCTCACTGGTGTGATCGGCAATGATGTGCTGGGCGTAGCTGCGGACCCCGGCGGTCGAGGAATTGTTCACCGCCAGTTTGGCCAGAGCGGTTTCCGCCAGATTCATCTGGGCAATACTCTGCACGAAAGAGGAATCCGTTGCAGCCAGAGCGACAGGAGCTGGCGGCGGCGGCGGCGGCGGCGGCGTAGTGGCGCAGGCTGCGACGCTCGACAGCGCAGCGATGGCTACGATCTTGCTGAATGTTTTCATGGTCATACTCTTGGCTAGAGGTGTGTCTGTGGAAACCGCCGCCAGTCTTGCTTGCTTTTCTTGCCGGTTTCCCGTCTCGCGGTTACCACGAACTTTGTTTTTGGCATAATTGAGATGTTTTCGGGGTGATTATGACGCTCAGACGTGAAAGCATCCGGACACGACAGCGTGAGTGGGAGTGAGATGCGCATTGCACGGATATGGCGGGTGCTGGGAGCCTTGATGGCGTCCGTCGCTCTGGTGATGGGAGCGCTCGCCGCTCATCTGCCAGCAGAAAAATTTGGGCTGCCGGAGGGGCGCGACATCATGCGGGAGGCCGTGCAGATGCAGATGTGGCACGGGCTGGCGCTGGTGGCGCTTGGTCTAGGTCTACGCCGTCCGTCCCGTGTGCAGGCTCTGGCAGGCAGCATGATGCTGCCCGGTGCTCTGCTGTTTTGTGGGGCGCTCTACGTCACTGCCTTTTCCGGTCGCCATCTGGGGGCGATAGCACCTACGGGTGGCTCTCTGTTGATCCTGTCGTGGCTGGTGCTGAGTATCGCGTGTGTATTCGACCATGACTGAGGCCGATAAAATGATTGGCAGCGTCTACGTTGCGCCTCCCGGTTATGAGGCTGTGCTGCATAAGGAACTGGAGCGCCTTGGCGTAACCTCGATTGAATGGTGGGGGCGGTTGGCGCTCTGCGCATCCCCTCCCGTGGCCAGTATCTGGGCGCTCGACATATGGACAGCGCCGGAAATACGCACGATTGCATCGATCGGTGACGCAGCACGGCTTTTACGAAGTTACCAACGCAACTGGTCTGCTGTTCCGGTCGAGTTTTTTCGGCGCGCCGCTCTAATTGTCGACAAGTTGCCGCCTGTAAAAGCAGCGCCGCTGGTCTTTCCGCAGCAGCCACCATCCAGTCCACTGGGCGCATGGACACTGCTGGCTCCTGACCGCATTTTATTTTCTCCTGCAAAAACCAGCCCTTTTCCAATGGGAGAAGTGAAGTTCGTGGAAGATCGTGAAGGGCCACCTTCACGCGCTTATCTGAAATTGTGGGAGGCCTGCACGCATCTTGGTCGCTGGCCGATGCCGAATGAAACCTGCCTGGATCTGGGAGCAACGCCCGGGGGATGGACATGGGCCATCGCGCAGCTTGGGGCGTCCGTAACGGCCGTGGACCGTGCTCCGTTGGCACCATCGGTTGCGGCTCTTCCCGGTGTTTCCTTCAGACAGGAGAGTGCATTCGGACTTGAAGCTCGCAATGAGCCGCGTGTGGACTGGCTTTTTTCCGATGTGATCGCATATCCGGATCGCCTGCTGGCATTGGTCCGGCGCTGGATTGAAGCGGAAAAAGCTGCGCGGATTGTTCTGAGCGTAAAGTT
This sequence comes from Acetobacter sp., assembly GCF_047721705.1. Taxonomy (GTDB): domain Bacteria; phylum Pseudomonadota; class Alphaproteobacteria; order Acetobacterales; family Acetobacteraceae; genus Acetobacter. The sequence goes on from NZ_JBDNXK010000015.1 coordinate 41,493, forward strand.
TCAGGGTGAAACGGATTTCGCAATTCTGGATCAGTTTGCCGCCATTCCCGGCGCGCATCTGGCGCACCTGTTCAACAACAAGCATGAAGTGACGTTCTTCTGGGCGGAGAACGGAATTTTCTGAATCCTGCAATTATATCGTTGCATGACCCGGTTGTGACAGAGAAAAGACGACATCACGGACCACGGAGAGAGGAGCTGTGATGCGGTTGCGTAATTTTCTTGTTTATTCTGCAAGTTGTCTGATTCTGTCTGGCTTCGTCACTGTCTCGGCACAGGCGCGGACGATGACGGCAACGCCTACACTGACGAAAGATCCGGTTACGCCCTCCGTCGTGCCCTACGCGGCATCGGAGACGGCAACCGTGACTGTGAACGCCGCCCTCGCGCGTGCGAAAACCAGTGGGCGGCCGGTTCTTCTGATCTTCGGCGGAAACTGGTCTCCCGATTGCTGGGCGCTGGCGGGTGTGCTGGCTCTTCCCTCCGTGGCTGCGTGGGTAGCGCAGAATTTCGAGGTGGCGCTGGTCAATGTCGGGCGGCTCAATACGAACATGGATATCGCCAAAACCTATGGCGTCACTGTCGAGGGGGTGCCTACCGTTCTGGTGCTGTCTTCCGCCGGAAAACTTCTGAACAGCGATAACGTTCTGGCTCTGTCGCAGGCGAAGCAGATGACGTCTCAGGCCATTGTTGACCAACTGGCGGCATGGGGCGCCAAGGGCTGATACATTTTAACTCTACTTTGGTAGTGATGCAAAATCACTACAACGCCGCATTGCGCGGCAGTCATTACAGTAAATGATTTTTGTTTTTATTTGATGGGCTGTTCAAGTCCCGAGGTTATTGCGGAACCTGATATTGCAGGGTTCCGGACAAGACTTTTAAGCTTTATATTGAAAACCGTCCCGGTTGAGACTGCTAATTTTAAAAAGTTGTTTTCCAATGTGAAAGGGGCCGGAACATTATTCCGGCCCCTTTTGCGTCAAACCTGCTGATCAGCCGGCTTTCAGCTGTGCTTCGGCGAACTCGTAGTTGGCGAGCTTGTCGAGGTAGTTGGTGATGTAGTCCGGACGACGGTTGCGGAAGTCGAGATAGTAAGCGTGCTCCCACACGTCGAGGCCGAGAAGCGCCTTGCCCTGACCTTCGGCCAGCGGGTTGGAGCCGTTTGCCGTCTTGGTGACCGTGAGCTTGCCGCTCGGGGACAGAACAAGCCATGCCCAGCCGGAACCGAACTGGGATGCAGCAGCTTTCTTGAATTCTTCCTTGAACGCCTCGACGCTGCCGAGATCTTCCTTGATCTTGGCTTCAAGGGCTGGCGGAATTGCGCCACCGTTCGGGGACAGGTTTTCCCAGAACAGGATGTGGTTCCAATGCTGACCGGCATTGTTGAACACCGGAGCCTGAGAGGCGTCACCCTTGACGGCAAGGATGATCTCGTCAAGCGACTTGCCCTGAAGGGCCGGCTTTTCCTCGACGAACTTGTTCAGGGCCGTCACATAGGCCTGATGATGTTTGTCGTGATGAAGTTCCAGAGTTTCCTGGCACATTCCCTTGGAAGCAAGTGCGTTATAGGAATAGGGAAGGGCTGGCAGATCAAACGCCATGATAATCTCCTTGGAGTGCAATCACGATTGCAGAGCGAAACAATGTCGCCCTTCACAGCTATGTGCCGTCAGGATGGTCGTCAAGAGACACTTCCATGATGAGCGGCGTATGGCACTGTCGAAAGGTGGAACGCTTTGACCGTGCAAAAGGATGCTTTGCAAACTACAGAAAAAGCCTGCGAAGAGATTGCACGGTTATGTGATCCGGACCGTTTTTTCTGCGCCATGTTCCTGCCCCCTGCGGCGCGGGAGGCGGCCTTTTCCCTGATTGCGCTGAACTGTGAACTGGTGAAGGCGCTGGTGCTGCCGGTGTCAGGACAGGTGACGGGGCCGATGGCTGGATTGATCCGTCTGCAATGGTGGCGGGATGTTGTGGAAGAGCCGCAGCGGGGAAGGCTGGCGCGTCACGATGTTGCGATTGCGATTGCCGATCTGCTGGAAAGCGGTCGCGTGTCCAGTTCCTCTCTCCTGACATTGATCGATGCGCGCGAAGCCGAACTCAGCCGCCTGCCCGACTGGCAGGCTTGGCGTGAAGCGATGCTGGACAGCGCCGGGGAAATGCAGCGCATGATTGGTTCATTGCTTGGCGAGCAGGATGAAGCGCTTCTGTTTGCCATGAAACGTGCTGGGACAGCCTTTGGTGTTGGTGTGCTGATACGGCATCTGCCGCAGGTGCTGCTGAGTGGTCGTTTTCCGCTTCCGGAAGAATGTCTGATGGAAGCGGGCCTCTCGCATGACGCGGACGGCGCGTCCCTGCTGGACGGAAATCGCTTGGCGGGTGTCGTGCAGCGTCTGCGTGCTGAAGGCGTGGCTTTTCTTCCCGACCGTCAGACGATTCGCAAGGGTGGGCTGGCCATGCTGCCGGCCACCCTTGCGGTGCGTGATCTGCGGCGCGACCCTGTCGGGGTGAATGCGACGCGCGGACTTGGTGACCGTTGCGCCGTGATATGGGCAGGGATCAGACGCCGCTGATCCTCACCATTACACGTCGTTGGCGACGAGTTTCTCCATGACGCGGATCAGGGAGGAATAATCCTCGTTTGGTGAAAGCCGACGCGTCAGTGACAATTGTTGGGTGGCTGCGGCAAGCGTGGGAACCGGGAGAGCCTCCCGCGCGGCGGCGTCCAGCAGCAGACGCATATCTTTCTGCATCAGGCGTGCCGGAAACTGCGGTTCGAAATTGCCTGCTTTCGCGGCCTTGAGCTTGCGTTTGTGGTGCGGCGAGATGACTGCAACCTGATCAAGCGCGTCGAACAGCATGGAGCGGTCGAGACCGGCGGCAAGACCATATCCCACGGCTTCGGCCAGCGTGGTCAGGCCTGCGCCCATGATGCCGTTGATGACGAGCTTGAGCCGTGCGCCGCTACCGGAAGGGCCAGCATGAATGGTGAGCTTGCCGATGGTGTCGAAGATGGGTGCGGCATTCGCGATATCTTCCGCATTGCCGCCGGCCAGAACAACCAATGATGCCGAATCAGCTTCGGGTGTGCTGCCCGAGACGGGCGCATCCAGAACGGTGATGCCGTGTTTCTTGCCTGTTTTCAGCAGTTCTTCTGTGGCCTCGGGCGAGACAGACGAGGTGTTGATCAGCATTGACCCGGATTTCATGCCAGCCAGCGCCCCTTCATCGCCATACATCGAGGCGGCGAGGGCTTCGTCATCCGGCACACAGGCAATAATGACGTCCGCCTGCTCGGCAAGCGTTCGGGCAGAGGGAAGCATATGAACAGCCGGGTCGGGGCTTTTTCCCGAGGGCGTATAGGCGCTTACCACATAGCCTGCTTTGCGTAGATGGGTGCCCATCCGGCTGGCCATGGCGCCAAAACCGACGAAACCGATTCGCGGGGTGTTTTCAGGCGTGAGTTTGGTCATGTGCAGACGCTCCGAAATGATTCATGAGCGCCAAGGTTTCCGATTGGCGGGCGTTCGTCCAGTGAGGGAATGCTCACGAATGGGTGGAGTGCTGCTGCTTTTTGCTTCAGGCTTCCGTTCCCAATTCCTGACGAACGGCGGCCATCAGGCTGCGGAAGTGGGCTGGTGTGGCTTGTCCCGTGTCGAACGTATGACGTGACAGCGGGTGGCTATTCGCGATCTTCAACCCATCGGGCATGCTGGTGATCTGCCCATGTTGAAAATTGACACGGGAGAGGGGGATTCCGCAGGCGGCTAGGGTGGCGTTATGCGCCAGTACGCCGAGGGTCACGACAATGCGGAGATTGGGCATTGTCTGTAGTTCTGATCGCAGGAACTGGTTGCAGGTCGTGATTTCTGAAGGCTGCGGCAGACCCGCAGGGGCAGGACAGCGCACGGCGCTGATAACCCGGCTCCCTGTCGGGATGATGCACTCTTCTCCGTTGTCATTGACGTGACGCTTGGCGAGGTCGAACTCGACGAGGGTCTTGTAGAGAAGCGTTTCCGCTTCCCGATCGAGAAACGCCGGTCCTTTTGCGGATGACCGCGTGTGATCCGGAGCATGACAAACGATCAGAACGGGTGCGTCCGAAGGTCCATGGGGGACGATAGGAGAAGAAAAGACGAGTTTCTCTCTGCTTCGGACAAGACGCGGGCAGAGAGAACATGCGGCAACAGGCTGGTCGGCAGTTGGAGCATCGATAGCGGGTGAGAGTGTGACTCCCATATTGTTTGCGGCGCTCCTATGTAAGCCCGGACCGCCTTGCCGCCGGGATGAGCGGGCGGTCCGATGGGCTTTTTACTCCTCCGGCTCGCTCAGTTGATCGGCCGGATGACGGATGGGGGTCTGACGGGTGCGGGGTTCGGTCTGACGGCGTGTGATTTCGTCGGCGATATCGGCCAGATCAATGAACTGGTCAGTCTGACGGCGGAGCTCATCACCGATCAGCGGAGGTGATGACCGCATGGAAGACACCACGGAAACACGCACGCCCTGACGCTGCACAGCTTCCACCACCCGGCGGAAATCGGAATCGCCTGTGAACAGAATGGCATGGTCGATCCGGGGCGCGGCTTCCATCATGTCCACGGCGATCTCGATATCCATGTTGCCCTTGATACGACGGCGACCGTTCTGGTCCGTGTATTCACGGGCTGTTTTCGTGACGAGAAAGTAACCGTTGTAGGACAACCAGTCCGTCAGGGGCTTGATGGGAGAATATTCTTCCGTATCGAGAATGGCGGCATAGTAATTTGCGCGCAGTAGATTATATCTCTTGGAGAAGTATTCTAGGAGTTTCCTGTAATCAACATCAAATCCGAGTCCGCGTGACGCTGAATAAAGACTTGAACCATCAATAAAAAGGCTGGTTCGTTCATTGTTGTGATTGATCATTTAAGTTTGTCTTCCTTTAATGCCGAAACGTATATGGTGCAGAAGTTAAGGGTTGGTTATGCGTCTTGGAGAATCATAAAATTTCCAGATGGATTGCAGTGGAGACGGTTTAAGGAGGGATGGCGGTGTTTGTCGTGATTGCGGTGGGCGCAAATCTTGCAGGCCGTGACCCTGTCACCGGACAGGTTCTTGATCCGGCTGCCACCTGTGAAGCAGCCGTGGAAGCACTTCGGAACCTCGTGGGTCTACATATCGATGCAGTTTCTGCCTGGTACGAGAGTGAGCCGATTCCACCCTCTGGTCAGCCTCCCTACATAAATGGGGTCGTACTGGGCAAGTCTTCTTTGTCGCCAGAGATGCTTCTTGGCAGTTTGCATGGGATTGAGGCTGTTTTCGGGCGCCAGAGAACGGTCGTGAACGCGGCGCGTCCGCTCGACCTCGATCTGATCGATATGGGGGGGATGATCCGTGCTGACAGTTCGCCTATTTTGCCGCACCCGAGGGCGGTCAGTCGTGCCTTTGTTCTCCTGCCGCTTCGCGATGTCATGCCTGACTGGAAAGATCCTCAATCAGGGCGATCCCTTGATGAACTCATCGCAGCACTTCCGCCACAGGCAATAAGGCGCCTCCCGAAGTAAGGGGTGGAGCGGCGATAAGCCTTCACAATGGCGGTTCTTAATGGTAGAAAACTTCTTTAACCAGAATTTTGGAGGTTGCCCCCATGGCACGCGTCACAGTCGAGGATTGCGTCGAAAGAGTGCCGAACCGCTTCGAGCTGGTTCTGCTGGCGGCTCAGCGGGCGCGCAACCTGTCGCGTGGTGAAGAGCTGACCATCGATCGCGACAACGACAAGAATCCTGTCGTCGCGCTTCGCGAGATCGCGGAACAGACCGTGCAGCTCGAGCCGCTTCGTAACGACCTCGTCCGCTCGCTGGCCCGTGCGCCGGAGCCGGAGCCTGCTGATGAAGAGGTCATGGACCTCATTCCGACCGAACAGAACATCTTTGGCCTGCAGGAAAGCTCTGCGGAAGAAGAAGTTACTGATCTGTCGCCTGAAGAAATGAAGGCGGCATTCGAGGCCGAAATGTCGGGGCGTGGCAAACGCTGAAGGGCTTGATCCCTTCCCCATAAACTTCAGCGCAGCTTGCTGAAGTTCTCAGGTTCAGGAGGTCCGTTATTTCCGTGATACGCCCCGTGCCGCTGTTCTGTTCTCCCGGCTTTCCGGTGGAGCATTCATGAGCACGGGGCAGGAAACGCAGCGGGTCTCAACCTTTGTGGGCGGAATGGTTCCCGCAGGGTTTCACGAGGACGAACCTTCCGAAATATCGCCGGATCGGCTGATCCAGCGTGTCCTGCGCTATAATCCGGATGCCAATGTCGAGGTGATCCGGCGGGCCTTCACTGTGGCCCGGGATGCGCATGAGGGTCAGTTCCGCGATGCGGGCGACCCTTACATTACCCATCCTTTGGCAGTGGCCATGATTCTGGCCCGGTTCAGGATGGATGTGCCCTCCATTGCGACGGCTCTCCTTCACGATACGATCGAAGATACCGGCATCACGGTCGAGACCCTGCGTGAGCAGTTTGGCCCGACGATTGCCGAACTGGTCGATGGCGTCACCAAGCTGACGCGTCTGGAGCTCCAGTCCGATCGCACCAAACAAGCCGAGAATTTCCGCAAGCTCGTGCTGGCGATGTCGCGGGATATTCGCGTCCTCATCGTCAAGCTGGCCGACCGACTGCACAATATGCGGACGCTGCATTTCGTGCAGCGCGAGGACCGCCGCCGCCGTATCGCCCGTGAAACGATGGATATCTATGCGCCGCTGGCCGGTCGCATTGGTATGGATCGGGTCAAGACCGAGTTGCAGAATCTGGCGTTCGCGCAGCTTGAGCCGGAGGCGGATGCAACCATCCGCGCGCGTCTCAACTATCTGCGCGGGCAGGGTGCGGACATCATTGAGGACGTCAAGCAGGAGTTGACGCGCCTTTGCCACGAATCGGGCATCGAGCATGTCGAGGTAAAGGGGCGCGAGAAGTCGCCTTACTCGATCTGGGAAAAGATGCAGCGCCGGAATGTGGCGTTCGAACAGCTCTCCGATATCATGGCATTCCGCATCATCGTTGATACGCGCGAAGCCTGTTATGCCGCGTTGGGCGCGATTCACGGCGCGTTTCCGATGATCGCGGGGCGTTTCAAGGACTATATTTCCACGCCGAAGGCCAACGGTTATCAGAGCCTGCATACGGGCGTGACGCTGCGTCATCCGCGTAACCAGAAAATTGAAGTTCAAATCCGCACCGAGGAGATGAACGACATCGCCGAAAACGGCGTGGCGGCGCACTGGGCCTACAAGCAGCTTCCTACCGGCGTGGCACCGGACGAGGTTGTCGGCAAGATGAAGCGCCCGCGCTGGGTGCAGGATCTGCTTGAAATTCTGGAAGATTCGGCTGCGCCGGACGAGTTCCTCGAAAACACCAAGCTCGAACTCTATCAGGATCAGGTCTTCTGCTTCACGCCGAAAGGGCAGCTGATTCCTCTTCCGGCTGGCGCGACGCCTGTGGATTTCGCCTATGCCGTCCACAGTCAGGTGGGCGATTCATGCGTCGGCGCGAAGGTGAATGGGCGGCTGGTGCCGCTGCGTTACGAACTTCAGAACGGCGATCAGGTCGAGATCATGACCGCCCGCGGAGGGGCGCCTTCTCCCTCGTGGGAACGGTTCGTCGTTACCGGCAAGGCGCGCGCGCGTATCCGGCGTTATGTGGCGCAGCAGCAGCGGCAGGTCTCGCTCGACTCCGGCAAGGCGGCGTTGGCCAAGGCCTTCCGTCAGGAAGGCGTGGATGGCGCTGAAAAGGTGCTGGAAACGCTGCTGAAAGACCTGAAGCAGGCTTCCGTCGAAGACCTTTATGTCGCCGTGGGTACGGGCAATATCGGCCCGCGCGACGTGGTCTATACGGCCTACCCGGAACTGCGTCGTACTCCGCGCGGTCCGCGCATGGTGCCCGGTTTCGTCGCACGTGCGCCTGTCGCCAAACCGAAAGGTGGCGCTGGCAGTGCGCCTCTGGTGGGGCTTGGTGCCGGAATCGCAGTGCATTTCGCCGGTTGCTGTCACCCGCTTCCCGGTGACCGGATCGTGGGTGTGGTGGCGACTGGAAAAGGCGTGACCATCCACACGGCAACCTGCCAGACGCTGGAGTCCTTCGCGGACACACCCGAGCGTTTCCTTGATGTCGACTGGGATTATGCCGCACTAAGCGCGGGTGGAACGGGCACACCAGCGGAGCCGTTTATCGGGCGTGTAACCGTAATCGCCGCGAATGAACCGGCTGCTCTGGCGACGATCACCAATGCCGTGTCCAAGCAGCACGGATCCATCGTCAATCTGAAGATCGTGCATCGGCAACTCGACTTCATGGAAGTGCTGGTCGATATCGAGGTCCGTGATCTGAAGCATCTTTCCAGTGTGATCGGCGGCCTGCGCTCTGCCGAAGGGATTTCGCAGGTGGAGAGAGCACGTTCATGATCATCGGCACGGGGATGGATCTGTGCGACATGCGCCGCATCGAGCGTTCCATCGAACGGTTTGGAGAGCGCTTCCTGAACAGGGTCTTTACGGAAACCGAGCGTCGAAGCGCCGAACGGCGAAGCGGACAGGCCCGTATCGGCACCTACGCCAAGCGCTGGGCTGCCAAGGAGGCCTGCGCCAAGGCGCTTGGAACAGGTTTTTCTGCGGGTGTGTTTCACAGTACGATCGGTGTGAGCAATCTGCCTTCGGGGCAGCCGGTTCTGACCCTCCTCGGCGGGGCTCAGGCGCGATTGCAGGTTCTGGTCCCGGCGGGAATGACAGCGCGCGTGCACCTGTCGATGACGGACGATACGCCCTATGCCCTGTCGCAGGTTCTGATCGAAGCATTACCTCTGATCTGATGCTTTCGCTTGACAGGGTGGGGGCGCAGCGGCTTCATCCGCCGTCACCCGCCAGCCCCGACCCTGTGGTGGGTTGAAAACCGGCGCACAGGAGACGGAATGAACTGGATCGACGAGAAGACTGACGAAGAAGCGCAGGATAATGCGCCTCCGAAGAAGGAAAGTGCGCTCGATTTCATCCGCTGGCTCGTCAGCGTGGTTGTGCTGGTTCTGGTTGTCCGGACCTTTTTTTATGAGCCATTCAACATCCCTTCAGGGTCCATGATTCCCACGCTTCAGGTTGGTGATTATCTCTGGGTCTCGAAATACAGTTACGGCTATTCGAAATACTCCCTGCCGCTTTCGCCCAATCTTTTCAGCGGGCGTGTCTGGGGTGCCGAACCGCATCGGGGCGACGTGGCGGTTTTCCGTTTCACGAAAGACCCGTCCATCGATTACGTGAAGCGCATCATCGGTTTGCCGGGTGATCACGTTCAGATGCGTGGCGGGCAGCTCTACCTGAACGGCGTGGCAGTGAACTGCGATCCCGAAGGCGAGTATATCGAGGAAGACGAGAATCACCTGAATCGTCCCGGCAGTCTGTGCCGCGAGACGTTGCCCGGAAGCGCCGGAGCGCCTCCCGTCGAGCATCAGGTTCTTCGCTTCCCTCAGGACGGCTTGCGAAACGATACGCCGGATTACGTCGTGCCAGAGGGATATTTCTTTGCCATGGGCGATAACCGCGACCATAGCGCGGACAGCCGTTTCATGGGCACGGGCGATGAGGATCTGGGCTTCGTGCCGATGGAAAATCTTGTCGGACGGGCTGGCATGATCTTTTTCTCGGTGGATATGACGCATCCCATCTGGCAATTCTGGTCCTGGCCGACAGAAATCCGGTGGGCCCGGATTTTCCATGTCGTGCACTGAACCATCGTGACAGTCGGGGAAATCGTGGGACAGGATGTGCTGGAGAGTCTGCAGAAGCGGATCGGGTATCGCTTTGCGCAACCGGCGCTTCTTGCGGAGGCGCTGACGCATCGTTCATCTGCGCATCAGCGGAGCAACGGGCGGGGGCG
>NZ_JBDNXK010000016.1:0-49849 GCF_047721705.1 Acetobacter sp.
CAACTCAACGCGCCATACATCGTCAAAACAGCTCTCAACGCGTTGGGGGTGAGCGTCACCAGCGAGCAGATCGCCTGAATTATGGCAAAACGCCGCGCTGACCAGCTTCTCGTCGATCGGGGGCTGGTCGAAAGTCGGACAAAGGCTCAGGCTCTCATTATGGCCGGGCTGGTGCATACGAGTGACCGGCGCGTGAGTAAGGCGGGGGACATGCTCCCCGAGGATGCGCCGCTTACGCTCAAGGGGCAGGATCATCCGTGGGTGTCGCGTGGCGGTCTGAAGCTTGCTCATGCGCTGCCGTTTTTCAATTTTTCTCCTGAAGGCAGAATCTGTCTGGATGTCGGGGCCTCCACCGGCGGCTTTACCGACGTTCTGCTGACCAACGGCGCGAGCAAGGTCTATGCCGTTGATGTCGGGCATGGCCAGCTTGCTTGGAAACTGCGGTCTGATCCGCGTGTGGTGGTCATGGAGAAACAGAATGCGCGGGCGCTCGATGCCACGCTCATTCCTGACCCTATTGAAGCCGTTGTCTGTGACGCGAGTTTCATTGGTCTTCGGACTGTTTTGCCAGCAGCCTTGTCCCTGACCACACCCGATGCATGGGCGGTGGCGCTGATCAAGCCGCAGTTTGAGGCGGGACGCGAACATGTCGGCGCGAAGGGCGTCGTGCGTGACCCGGCTGTGCATCAGCAGGTCTGCGACATGATTGTCGCATGGTGGAGCGCTCTACCCGGCTGGGAAGTGTTGGGCGTCGAAGTCAGCCCGATCACCGGTCCCGAAGGCAATCATGAGTTCCTGCTGGGGGCGCGCCGGACCGGCTGATTGCGTCTTCTGGTCGAACGGTTTGTTCTCAGCCGGAAAGGCCAGCAGCCTTCCGCACATCCATTGGTGACATGCCGGATTCGCGCATGGAGCGAATGGATAGCGCACCAGTGCGCTTGGACAGCTTCTCCCCGTTTGCGTCCGTAAGGAGCGGGTGAAAGGCATAGGCAGGTGCGGGCCACTCCATCGTGGCTTGGAGCAGGCGGTGAATGGCGGTCGCCGCTCGTAATTCCTCGCCGCGGGTGACGAGTGTGACTCCTTGTGCTGCGTCGTCATGTGTGACGCAGAGATGGTAGGATGCAGGCGTATCCTTACGCGCCAGAATGACGTCACCGAACGCTGCCGGACAGCACGGGACCGGGCCTTTTCCCAGTTCATCATAGGTGAGTTCAGCAGAGCCAAGGCTGGAGAGCGCCTTTGTGGTATCCAGTCGTAACGCATAGGGAATTCCGGCTTCGATACGGCTGAGTCGCTCTTTTGGCGTGAGAGTGCGGCATGTTCCGGGGTAAAGCAGGCTACCATCCGGCGCGTGATGCTGCGCCGATGCGGATGACGCGATTTCCCGCGCTACATCGGCGCGTGTGCAGAAACAGGGATAAAGTAGGCCGCGTGCGCTCAGGGTATCGAGCGTTTCCTGATACAATTTCATGCGTCGCGACTGATACAGCACAGGCGTTTCCCAGCGCAGACCCACCCATTCCAAATCGGTCACGGCCTGCTCAATAAACGCCTCACGGCAGCGGGTCCTGTCGATATCTTCAATGCGCAAAAGAAATCGGCCACCGTTTCCTGCATGGGATTGAGCGAAAAAAGCCGCTGCCACATGGCCGAGATGCAGGGGGCCGGTCGGACTGGGCGCGAAGCGTGTAACCCACCGTCCTGACTGGGAAAATGTTTCCGTCATGGATGTTGTGCGGAAAAGCGGTAGGGGCGTGTCATGAAAATCTCATAACAGAAAAACGCGAGATTTCTTGCAGTCTCGAAAAAGCGGGGCCTATAGTTGTCAAGAAACTTCTCGACGACGTATGACCGCATGGCATGCAGTTAAGAGTTCCAGCCAATGTAGGTCATGAGCCGTCTCCGGGAAAAGGAAGCGCGCCTTGTCCGCTGGCAGTATGCACTATCCATCACTCGTTCTGAACGCAGATTTTCGTCCACTCTCTTACTTCCCCCTGTCGCTCTGGTCCTGGCAGGACACCATCAAGGCGGTCTGTCTCGATCGCGTTTCGGTGCTGAGCGAATATGAAGAGGAAGTCCGCTCCCCAAGCTGTCGCATGAAACTGCCGAGCGTGATCGCGCTCAAGGAGTATGTTCCCACCGCGCGACGTCCGGCTTTCACCCGTTTCAATCTGTTCCTGCGTGATAATTTTTCCTGTCAGTACTGCAACGATCAGTTGCCGACACATGAACTGACATTTGACCATGTCATCCCGCGCAGCAGAGGCGGGAGAACGACTTGGGAAAATATCGTCACGGCCTGCAGCAGTTGCAATCTGCTGAAAGGCTCACGCCTGCCGCACGAAATCCGCATGTTTCCGCGCCGCAAGCCGATCCAGCCCTCCTCGTGGGAGTTGCAGGACAATGGAAGAGCCTTCCCGCCGAACTATCTGCATCAGAGCTGGCGGGATTATCTTTACTGGGATGTCGAGCTGGAAAGCTGAGCGTATCCGGCTTAACGCGTGTAGCTGTAGCCGTATGTCTCAGCCATTGACTGTAGGTCTGGCGCACCCTTCAGGTTCAGCGGGAGCGGCTTCGCCTTATCGGCGCCAATGAAGAAGTTGTGGTTGGTCATGCGCTGACAGGTGTTGGCGGCCAGTGGGAAGGAGAGATGCACTTCCGTTCCCATCTGTTTGCGCAGGCAGGATACATCCGTATCGTTCCATGTCCGCCCCATCTCCGCCGAGCAGCCTGTGAGAACGAGGATGGTTCCCGGCACAAGCCACCGCATGACATTTTTACGCACTTTGAAGCCGGTTGAAGCCGTCACGGCGATTCCTCGTTTGTCTCTGTGACCCAGGGCGGGCGGATAGGATGTTGTCCCGTCAGGACTTATCGGACGTATCCTGCCACGTTTGGAGAGGCCGATGAAGCGGGGTGCGGACATTGCCCCCGCGAGACAGTCGCATGACCTGATATGCGGCAGGTTCAGCCGATGAGCTCAAAACCGGCAGCTTCGATGGGAGCACGGAAATTGCTGGGACTGGTTTCTTTCGGGTCATATTCGACCGCCACCGAGCCTTTTTCCAACGAAGGATCAGCGGCTTTCACGCCGGGAAGACCTTCGAGCGCGCGTTTGACGGCGTCGACACAGCCTTTGCACGTCATGCCCTGAACCATCAGCGTGGTGGTTTCCATAGTGTATAATCCTTATTCTGTACGACAGACGGCACTTCGGAAATGAGCGTTACCTCATCACCGCGTCGTGTATTCCATCATCCGGATTGGTGAGAACTTGTCCAGCCCCGGACCGGGGCTCACTCTTCCCGCCTGAGCGGCTGCCATCGGTTGAGCAGCAGTGCATTCGTGACCACAGATACCGAACTCATGGCCATCGCTGCGCCGGACAGAATGGGCGGCAGGATGCCGAAGGCGGCAAGCGGCACTCCCAATCCGTTATAAATGCAGGCGAAGAAAAGATTCTGCCGGATCTTGCGGGAGGTTGCCTTCGAAAGCCTGACCATATCCACCAGCGCGAGGAGTTCGGAGCGCATCAGCACCACATCCGCCGTCTCCAGCGCCACGTCCGTGCCACCGCCCATCGCAATACCGACATCCGCTGTCGCCAGTGCTGGCGCGTCGTTGATGCCGTCACCCACCATGCCGACGAGCGCATTATGCCCTGCGACCGCCTGCGCCTTCTTCACCTCACTAGCCTTGTCACCCGGAAGCACACCCGCAATCACTTCGTCGATTCCAACGACATGAGCGACCTGTGCCGCCGCTGCCTGCGTGTCGCCCGTTACCATGATGGGGCGGATGCCATAGCCCTTGAGTAGGCCAATGCAGCGGGCCGCTTCAGGCCGTATGGTATCGGCCACTGCCAGCCAGCCCAGCAGCACGCCTTTCTCCTCCACGCCGATAAGCGTCTGGCCCGCGCTGGCAGCCTCTGCCGCCGCGCCAGCCGCAGCCTGCCCCAGAAAGCGTGCTGAACCGAGCTTGACGGTGATACCGTCGCATATCCCTTCCAGTCCGTGTCCGGCGATGGCTGTGTTGTCGGAAATGACGGCGGGGGTGACCATCCGTGCTTTGGCTTCGTCTCGGACAGCTTTCGCCAGTGGATGGGATGAGTCGCTTTCCAGTCCCGCGGCCAGGGCGAGCAGCTTTTCTTCTGTCGCGCCTTTTTCTGGAAATACCCCGGTAACGCGGGGATGCCCTTCCGTCAGAGTGCCGGTCTTGTCCATCAGCAGGATCGTCATGCGTCCGGCATGTTCCAGCGCTTCGGCCGAGCGGAACAGCAGCCCCGATGCAGCGCCGCGTCCGGTTCCCACCATGATGGCGGTGGGTGTCGCGAGACCAAGGGCGCAGGGACAGGCCACCACCAGAACGGCGACCATGTTGATGAGGCTGCGCTCGAAAGACCCGGTAATCATCCAGCCACCGAGCAGCGTCAGCAGAGCAATGACGAGAATGACGGGCACGAAGATACCGGAAATCCGGTCAACAAGCTGTTCGATCGGAGCTTTCGAACTCTCCGCCTCATCCACCATACGGGTGATGCGGGCCAGCGCCGTATCCGCTCCTACAGCCGTCGCCCGCACGCGCAGGACGCTTTCGCCGTTGACCGTTCCACCACGCACCGTGTCGCCGGGGCTACGGCGTACCGGCATGGCTTCGCCAGTGAGCATGGCCTCGTCGAGACTCGATGTGCCTGTCAGAATCTCGCCATCGGTCGGCACGGCTTCACCGGGCCTGATGACGAAGATATCCCCCACAACAAGGGACGCCGCAGGCCGATCCTGCACACCAGACGCAGTTTCGACATGCGCCGTGGGGGGCCGCAGGCGGATCAGTCGCTCTACGCCGAGAGCGGCGCGATCCTTGGCGCTGGTTTCCATCAGCCGTCCCGCCGTGACCAGTGTCAGCACGGTGGCGCCCGACTCGAACCAGACCGGTTCATCCAGTCCAAGCACCGTCACGACCGCGCTGGCCAACCACGCGACGGTGGTGCCCAGCGCCACCAGCACATCCATGTTTGCGCCGCCGCCCCGAAGAGCTGCCCACGCGCCCCGGTAGAATTTTGCTCCCAATATGGCCTGCACGAGCGTCGCCAGAACAAGTTGCACCCATCGGGGCAACATGAAACTCATGGGGAGCCCGGGGATCATTTCCAGCAGGAGAGGGGCCGTGAGAACGGCTCCGATAATGAACTCGCTCCACAGTCGGCGTTTTTCCTGCTCCCGCCGTTTGCGTCGCGCGTCCTGATCCGTGCTGGCAACAGTGGCTGTGTAACCGGCTCCGGAGACTGCGCCGATCAGATCGCTGACCGAAGTCACGCCGGGAATGAAGTCGATTTCGGCTTTATTGGCTGCAAGACTGACATTGGCCGAAACGCCGGGGATACGGTTCAGCACTTTGCCGATTCTGTTTGAGCAGGATGCACATGTTATACCCTCAATGGCGAGGGTCGCATGCTCGCGCGGCACGCTGAAACCGGCCTGATTCACCGAGGCTTCGACATCCGGCAGAGGGGCGTGTTCGTCAGAGAGTTCGAGAGCTGCTTTACGGGTGGCGAAGCTGACATGCGCCTGTACGCCGGGGAGGCGGTTAAGCACTTTCTCCAGCCGGGTGGCGCAGGCGGCGCAACTCATGCCTTCAATGGGAAGAGACAGTGTCGTTGCCATCGGTTCAGGCTCCATTCGGCATGAGGAGGTGCGCCGGTCCGGTCAATGGCGTGAGTTTTCTCATGAATAGAAGAGGCGTGGGCGTACACCCGACCTTAACGGAAGGTTGCGATATGGGAGGCAGTCTGGACCGAGGCAAGAGTGCTGAACCATCTTTCCCTGCGCAAGAAAAACGTTGCTGACGGCATGACCGCTGGCAGATGTCTGGCGTCGGATGAGCAGGGTGTCGTTGCGCTCGAAATGTCCCTGATCGCACTGCCGCTGATCGCCCTCCTGCTTGCTTCCATCATAATGAGCATCGTTTATTTTACGCAGAATGTGCTGGATGCGGTGAGTGATACCCTCTCCCGCCAGATTCTGACGGGTCAGGCTCCGCCTTCCGGAAGTGCCGCGCAGTTCAAGGCCACTGCCTGTTCGCTGCTGCCTTCCTACATGTCCTGTTCGAATCTGCTGGTGAATGTGCAGTCCGTCTCCAGCTATTCCGATGTCAGCACTGCGGTGCCGACCGTCACCACGGATGCCTCGGGTAATGTGTCTGCGACCACTTCGTATGACCCGGGCACAAGTGGCAGCGTGGTGGTTCTCCAGTTGCTTTATTCGCTGCCAGTTCCACGGTCGATCGGCGGATTTACGGCAGCCTCTCTGGAAAACGGGTCCCGTCTGATTATCTCGACATCCGTGATCAAGGTTGAGCCTTCATCATGATAAAACGGGAGCAGGGCTGGTCATGGAAGCGGTTGCGCGACTGTCAGCAGGGCGTGGTGCTGGTCGAGTTCGCGCTGATGCTGCCCTTTCTGTTGATGCTGCTCATCGGCGGAACGGCTATCGAGGAAGCGGTGATCGTGTCACGCAAGGTGACGGGGGCGGTGCACACGCTCGCCAACGTGACAACGCAGTATACTTCCGTTGCAGATGAGGATCTCTCTCTTATCCTGTCGGCGTCCACACTGGTGATCGAGCCTTATCCAACCGCCAACGCCCAGCTGATTGTCTCGGAGCTGTCCGTTACATCTGGTGGAACAGGCACTGTCGTCTGGAGCAGGGCCTTGAATGCAACGCCGCGTGCAGTCGGTTCGACAGTCAATGTCTCGTCGAGTGCGGTCTCGGGCTCGTCATCTGATTCCAGCTCTTCCTCGACCACTACGACGACTTATCTGATCTATGGCGAAGTCATCTATAATTATACGCCGCGCATCGCCAGCTCGTACATTTCGCCCATTCAGTTTTACAACAGCCTGTTCATGGTGCCGCGACGTTCAACGTCCATCCCTCTGACAACGTCATCCAACTGATCGGGTCAGTCTGACGTTTTCGCCGAACTGGTGCTGAGTCGTCTGAAAATCCAGCAGCATGTGCCCCCGAAAGCGACCAGTCCCAGCACTGAATCCCACGGGGCAAGCCATGCTCCGCCAAGTGAGATGGCATTATCGTTGCCTGTAAGACCGGAAAGGGCGGCAAGGGCAACACCTGTGAGGCTTTCTCCCACAATCAGGCCAGAGGCGATCATCGTGCCTTCATCCGAGTGATCGCTGTTGTATCCGCGTGCTTTTTTCAGCAACCAGCCAAGCCCCGCTCCAATGGCGAGTGTTGTCGAGACTGAGGGGGGCAAATAGATGCCGATTCCGGCGGCAAGAGGGGGTAAGGCAAGGTTCTTGCGTTTAAGCCACTGATTGAGAGCGATCAGAACGGCCCCGACACCTCCGCCGATCGAAAGCATCGTCCAGTCCAGTGTCTGGGTGAAGATGCCGGAGGAGATCATAGCGATGATCGCCGGTTGCGGTGCGGCGAGCGCGTGGGTCGGGTCCATGTCCGGGCGTGGTAATGCGCCGGTAAAACCATAGGCCTGATAAAGAAGATTGAGAACGGGCGGTACCACAAGAGCGCCCACGCAGCATCCAAGCAGCAACACGGCTTCCTGCCGCCAGGGGGATGCGCCGACCAGTTGTCCGGTTTTCAGATCCTGAAGATTGTCATTGGAGATCGCGGCGGAAGCGACGATGGCCGAAAGAATGGCAATGGAGAAAGCAATGGCCAGATGATGGTTGTCTGCGGAAAACACGGCCGGAAGCAGCCCCAGATTTTCCATCAGCAACAGCAGCGAACAGACAAGCACTGTGGCGATAAGCACGATGCCGGAAATGGGGGAGGAGGATGAGCCTACCAGCCCCGCCATGTAACCGCAGGTCGCGGCGGTCAGGAAACCGAAGATCGCGACGAAGAGCGCTCCGAACAGGGCGGGTATGAGCACGGCAGCGGTGAATGGAAAAAGAAAGCGGGCGAGAAGGGCGGCGAGACAGATCAGCAGCGCAGCGCCGGTGATGAGAATGGTGCGTGGAGACAGGTCGCGGTCAGTCGAGCCAAGGCTGGCTGAACGCTGAAAGGCATTTTTCACACCCCGCAGGACCGGGCCTGCCAGTTCACCGAGTGTCCAGAAAGACGCCAGCGCAATCGCTCCCGCCCCAATAAAACGCACATTGTGAACCCAGACGGATGTTGCGAACGCCGAAGGTGCAAGATGTTCGGGATTGGGAAGCGTGGCTGTCAGGATCGGCACGGCGACCAGCCATGACAGGGCATAGCCAAGCAGCATGGCGAGGCCACCTGAGATCCCCACGAGATAGCCCGCCCCCAGAAGGGCGAACGAAAAGCCCATCGACAGCTTCACCACGCTCGCGCCAAGGGTGAGGGTTGCCGAGGCTCCATCCGTCAAAAGGCGAAGGCCGCCCGATGCAAAGGAAAAGATCGCCGATACGGTCGCACCGCTCATGAGAGCCCAGAAGCCTCGCCGGGCCGTCTCGTTCTGTCCGGCCTCATGGCCCACACGCAGGATTTCGGCTGCGGCGACACCTTCGGGGTAAGGCAGATCGCTTTCGGTGACCAAAGCTCTCCGTAGTGGAATGGTGAACAGCACCCCCGCCATGCCACCTGCGGCTGTCAGTCCGGCTGTTTCGAGAAACGGAAAATGGTCCCAGTGTCCGATGAGCAGAAGCGCAGGAAAAACCGCGAACACGGTCGAGATGGTGCCTGCCGCCGACGCCTGACTCTGCACCATGTTGTTTTCAAGAATCGAACCGCCGCCCAGAGCACGCAGGGCCGCCATGGAAATCACGGCGGCGGGGATCGATGAGGCGAATGTCAGTCCGATCTTCAGACCGAGATAAGTGTTTGAAGCAGTAAAGACGACGGTGATCAGGGCACCAAGAATGAGCCCCCGAATGGTCAGTTCCCTTGCGGGTTCAGGGAGCGACATCAGGCGTCTTGTCCTGTAGGGCAGTGTGCTGGCATCTCTTTGATCGGGCTTTCCTAAGAATACTTTCATCATGGCGCAAAGCATCGCGTGTGGAAATGCTCCTGCCTCTCCTGAAAAACGAAACCGGCTTTCGGGTGTTAAGACAGAACAAACGTTTTTTACGGCAAGGCGATGAAGCAACAGGTCTTGTGGTCGGATCGGAAAGGTTGAACGGACGGTTTATGGTCGGGAAGAGCAAAGCTGAGTGTGTAAGCGGGCCGACACGGTCTGCGTTTCTGGAAACATTGATCGCCTTCTGCCTCGGGGTGTTGCTGCTTCTGACCGGGCCCGCTGCGCGGGCAGAGTCCGCTGGTGGATACGACACCATCATCGCGGCACCGTCGCAGATTGTATCCGATGCATCGCTGGACGCACTCGATGCTTCCATCCGCAAGGTTTATCAGGCTCGTCCTGATGCCAGCAAAAAGGTTGCCGGTGGGGATGTCGCGGTCGTCAATCAGCTTGCCCGGGAAGCTGCTGATGATGAAGCGACGGCGAAGGACATGGTTGCCCGCCTAACGCCCTATGAAACCATCTATAAGAATCTGCTGGACATCATGGGAGCGGCCCCGCCGAAAGACGCACCTCCCGAACCGCAGGCGCTGACCCGGCAGCGGGAACGGCTGTTGCAGGCGCAGCACGACCTTCATTCGCGACTTGTCCGCGCCCGGCTCTATTCGGTGGAGGCCCAGCAACTCACCTCGGTGCTGAATCAGAAAACGAACGCGGTGCAGCAGGCGGCTTTGCTTGAGCGTTTTCCGGCTCCGATCGCGCCCACTTTCTGGTCTTTGGTTGCAAGCGAAAGTCGGCAGACAAAGCAGAGCGTTCAGACTCTCTCTGGAGAGATTACGCAATTGTTCCAGCAGGGGATGACGGGTGAGAGCATTACGCTGTTGCTCGGTGGCCTGATTGGCGCGGTCCTTATTGCCGCTGCACCTTTCCTTCTGCTGAGCCCGATCAAGCGGGGTGTTTCCAGAGTGCTGCCTGCGGGTCGGCTGCGCCGCGTGACGGCTGCGGTGGTTTTTTCCGCGGGGAGTGCTCTGTGTGCTGGCGTGTCCGTCTCGCTGCTGTGGTTCGGATTGACCGGAAATGTTGATACACTGGGCGTCGGGCTGGATCATTTCGCGGAAAAGATCGGGGCGCAGATCCCGCTGGTGGGGTTTATTCTCGGTGCGAGCCTGTTTCTGTTTGCAGCACGGGATAAGGAGTGGCGGATCGCACCCGTCAGCGATGAAGCAGCCAGGGCGCTGCAATCGTCGGCCATCTGGTTCGCTCTGCTGCTGATCCTGCGTGGCGCCCTGCGCTATGTCGATCTTGATGCCAATCTCGGCCCCAATACAATCCAGCTGGCGGATTGCGTCTTTATTCTCGCGGCCTCCCCGTTGCTCTTCTCCATCCCGGTTCAGTTGATGCGTCATCCACTGACGGACACGGGGCAGAGCGGGGTGCATCAGGGGCTCGTCGGGCAGGCAGGACGTTTTCTGGCTGTGATCGTTTCGCTGTTCTGCGTGGGCGCGATGGTCATCGGGTATATTCCGCTCGGTTACACCACCCTGTCATGGATCTGTTCCATGGCCGTCACCATGCTGATGCTGGCCCTCATTTTTCTGGTTGTGGATGATCTGACGCGCGGTGAATTTCTCACGACCGGGCGGATGGGGCGGTATTTCGTGATGCTGGGGGTCTCGACCCGCATCGTGAATCAGGCGCTGACAGTGGTGAGCGGCCTGCTGAGTGTCTTTCTCATATTCGTTGCCTTCGCGGTCGCACAGTCCGGCGGGGATTTCGACTTCGGTGTCATTGTCGGCAATCTCAACAATGTGGTGTTCGGGCAGAAGATCGGTGGCGTGACGCTATCCTTTGGCGTCATCCTCCAGTGCATCGCCATCCCCATCTTTGCCCATTACATCATCAAGGGCATGCAGCGCTGGCTCAGGAAGCGCCTGTTCCCGACAACGACACTGGACCTTGGCGCGCAGACCTCGATCATCGCCATTCTGACCTATGCGGCGTGGATCGCCGTGATCCTGATTGTTCTGTCCGTGATTGGTGTGACGGTCAGCAGCATGACGTGGGTGGTCAGCGCATTATCGGTGGGTATCGGTTTTGGTCTCCAGTCCATCGTGCAGAACTTTGTGTCGGGCCTGATCCTTCTGGCCGAACGGCCGGTAACGATTGGTGACATGGTGGAGATTGCGGGCAAAACCGGCGATATCCGTCGTATCAGCGTCCGCGCTACCGACATTGCCCTTTCGGACGGCTCCACGCTGATCGTGCCGAACTCGCAGTTCATTACCTCCGCTGTGCGTAACGCGACGTTCGGACGTCCCTCCGGCGCGCTGTCCTTCACGGTTGGGCTGCCGCTCGGCACGGATCTGGCGAAGGCCATGTCTGTTCTGTCGCCGGTTCTGAAAGAGGTGCCCGAACTGCTGTCCGATCCTGCGCCTTCGGTGTCTGTGGCGGATATTCAGTCTGACAAGGTCATTCTCAAGGTTTCGGGTAAAACCTCATCACCACGCACTGTGGATGCCGTCACCAATACAACACGTCTCGCCGTGTGGAGTGCACTTAACAGAAATGGAATAGTCGCCAGCATGGAAAGCAACGGATAAGGTGTCGCCCGAGGCTGCCCCGATGGATGGTCTTTCAGGGGTGTGAGTATGAGCAGAACTGGTCAGATGTCAGAGAATCCGCAGAGAAATCCGCAACGCCGCCGTGCTGTGGTGACGGGTGGGACCGGTGGAATCGGAAGTCTGATCGTCAGCAAGCTGTTGCAGGCGGATTATGAGGTGCTTGTCCTGTCGCGTCATGCGCCTGCCGTGACGGATGCGCGGCTGAGGCATGTGGTGTGTGATCTTTCCGATGGGACAGAAACCAGCGCCGTCGGAAAAGCGATTGCGGGGGAAGGCGCCCCTATTGATGCCCTCATCCACTGCGCGGGCACCATTACACCGGGCATGACGGAGAACCTTGAAGAGAGTGGTATCCAGCGTCAGATCGCAGTCAACTTTACGGCGCCTGTGCTTCTGACATCCGCCCTGTTGAGCACGATCCGGCAGGGTGGAAGCATCGTGTTCGTGAATTCTCTCGCGGCTGTTTATCCGCTGGCGGAAAGTTCCGTGTATGCCGCGAGCAAGGCTGCTCTGAGAAGTTTTGCGCTGGCGTTGACGATTGAAGCGCGGGACCGCGACATTGCCGTGTCGTCTGTTTTTCCTGGCGCTGTCGATACACCCATGCTGCACGCAGAAATGTGCGGAGGGGGCTCGGTACTGAATTTCGTCAATGCGCCGGCGACACCGGAAAAAGTCGCGGACCTCGTAATGCATGCGCTCACCCGCAAGGGAGGGGAATACTTCTACCCGGCGCTTGATGGTGTATTCGGGCGGTTCTGCATGGTCTGGCCGAGGCTGCTGCGCATCGTGTTGCCGCTGTTGACACGTCTTGGTCGTATTGGGGCAGCGAAATATCGCAAACGCACTGGGTGAGCAGGCGTGGCCCGGTAAGCCCAATTTTAGGACTTACAAGCTTACGTGCACATTTTTAGACAATAATGGTGCCCAAGACCGGGATCGAACCAGTGACACTGCGATTTTCAGTCGCATGCTCTACCAACTGAGCTACTTGGGCACCGATCCGGCGGCGTTGCCGTCCGGTGTGGAAGAGCGTTTACCGCGCCTTGCTCTTAAGATCAAGCATGGGAATTGCCTTCTTCATCAGAATTGTTCCCGTCTTCGGCTGGGGTATCGTCCGGGACGTGATAGGCCCCGGAAAACCAGCGTCCGAGATCAATGTCGGCGCAGCGGCGTGAACAGAAAGGGCGGAAGGCGGCCACAGCTGGTTTTCCGCAGATGGGGCAGGCAGGCGTCTCAGCCATTGACGACATTCCATGACAGAGGAGACAGATCGGACCGATCCCTAAGCACTAACGGATGGCCACACCACAGAGCGACATCCTCCAGAGCTACAGGGTCTGCGGCAAGAGCGCTGGTGAGACTCAGCCCCGCTTCCAGAACAGGCCGGGCAGCGGGCTGACCGGCACAGATGGAAACGACATCGCGCAGGGCCATCATGGCCCGGCCATGTGGGCTTGCGAGGATTTCGTGCAACGGCGGCCGTACCCGAGCGCGGACAATCTCCACCAGCCCGAGTGCGGTGACACTCAGGCATCGGGCTCTCAGTGGATCAGCCTGCAGGGCTTTTTCCATCTCACCGCGCAGCGCCTGCCTCTTGGGGGTGGATAGGCCCGCCGGATCAACGAGAATCGCGCCTGACAGGTTCCGCAGGCAGATATGTCGCACAAGCGCCGGAAAAGCATCCCGATTCAGGGCGAACTGTGCAGTCTGCTTCATGACCCGCCCGGCGGACGCGGACGCGGTGTCCATATCGATGGCCACCAGCGCCGGTGTCGGCGTGATAGTCGCCGTCATGCCACGGGGTAGGGTTATCGTGGGAGAGGTCAGTGTCTCCACCGCGTCCTGCACGGACTCGTCCCATGCGTTGGGAACAAGACGCATCCGGTCTCGCAACGCGGATGATATGCGTGCGGTAAAGGCGGGCGAATCGACGAGAATCTCGCCTTCCCAGCGGCTCGCCATTTCATCCAGCGCCGACGGACCCGTTTTGATCAGATGCACGTCCTGTTGCAGAGGTATGGCGTCCGGCTCCCGCTTCAGACGGGGGCCTTTGCCGCTCATGCCACAGCGGACGACACGGACAGCCAGAAGTTCCCCTTCATGCAGGGGAGGATCATCTTCGCGGATAGGAAGAAAACCGGCCTCAGTAAGGCCGAGCGCGACAAAAGCGCCTCCCAGCGCTGGTGCCAGCGCGGTGACGCGGCCGAAAAAGACGTCGCCAAAATGATCGGAATGGCCGGGTGTCCAGAGACCGAAATCGCGTAGTTCCCCTTGCTCGAAAACAGCAATCCGGGCTTCACCGGGAGAGCAGGCAACCCGTAGCGTGCCTTTCACGGCAGCCAATTACCTTTCTGCCCGCGGAGCAATTGCGCTGTTTCGAAAAGAGGTAGGCCGATAACCGCCGAAGGGCTACCGGAGACGAACCGGATGCACGCAGCAGCCTGTCCCTGTAGAGCATATCCGCCCGCTTTGCCCTCCCAGTCTCCGCCATCCAGAAGATGCTGGATCTGGGCTTCCGTCATTCGCGCGAAGGCCACGGCCGTTTCCACCAGACGGAACCCCGGTCGACCTTCTACCCAGTCTGCACTCGGTTGAATGGCAACGGCTGTCAGAACGGTATGACGCCTTCCGGACAGCAGACGCAGGCAAGCCTCGGCAGTCTTGCGATCTTCCGCTTTTGGGAGAATGCGTCGGCCCACGGAGACAACGGTATCGGCAGCCAGAATCAGAGCCGGGCCTGTTGTGCGCTCGGCCACGACACACGCTTTCTGACGGGCGATCCGCTCGACATAGCCGCGCGGCAATTCGCCTTTCAGAGGCGTCTCATCAATGTCCGGTGTGTCGATTCTGTCCGGCTTCAGCCCGATCTGTCCCAGCAGGGCCAGTCGACGAGGCGAGGCGGAGGCGAGGATCAGATCGGGGCGCATGGCCCCTTTGTCCGATCCACTGGCCGGGCTGTCAGAAAATCCCGGCACAGTTTCTTACTTGAAGCGGAATGTGATGCGACCCTTGGACAGGTCATACGGCGTCATCTCCACGCTCACACGGTCGCCAGCCAGCACGCGGATGCGGTTTTTGCGCATCTTTCCGCTCGTGTGGGCAAGGATCATGTGCTCGTTGTCGAGCTTGACGCGGAACATGGCGTTAGGCAGCAGTTCCGTAACGGTTCCACTGAACTCGATCATGTCCTCTTTAGACATCGTGGCTTCCACTCATCATATGGTATCGTCTTTCTCTTAATGAACCCGCAGGTCAAGGGCGGTCTTATGGCCGCGCCTGAGCCTCCGGGTCAAGTTCTGGCTGATTATTGCCGAGTCACGAATTCCCGAGCCGCGCCGAGATGCTGAGCGCGTGGGCTTCGAGACCTTCCGCATTGGCGAGAGTTACACCTGCCGGACCGATCTTTTCCAGCGCTTCCCTGTCGGCGGCGATATAGGTCGTCCGCTTGAGGAAATCGTAGACCGACAGGCCGGATGCAAACCGCGCCGTGCGGGATGTCGGCAGAACATGGTTCGGACCACCGACATAATCACCGACAGCTTCGGGGCAGAAGCGCCCGAGGAACGCAGCGCCCGCGTGCCGTACCTTTGCAAACACTGATTTGGGATCGTCGAGCATCAGTTCAAGATGCTCGGGGGCAATCTGGTCTACCAGCTTCGCCGCTTCGTCCCAGTTGGCGACCGTGATGACCGCGCCGAAATCGCGCCAGCTTGCGGAAGCGATGGCCGAGCGCGTCAGGGTCTTGAGTTCGGTTTCAACGGCAGCAGCCACGGCATCGCCGAATGCGGCGTCATCGGTAATGAGGATCGCCTGCGCCAGTTCGTCATGCTCGGCCTGCGCCATGAGATCAAGCGCGACGAGGCGGGGATTATTCTTGTTGTCCGCCACCACGACAACTTCGGAAGGTCCGGCGATGCTGTCGATACCGACGCGCCCGAAAACCTGCCGTTTGGCTTCCGCGACATAGGCATTGCCGGGGCCGACGATGCGGTCCACCGGACGGATGGTGGCCGTGCCGAACGCCATCGCGCCAACGGCCTGAGCGCCGCCGATGCGATAGATTTCGGTGACCCCCGCGCGCTTGGCAGCCGCGAGAACGAGGGGATTCAATACCCCACCCGGTGTCGGCACGCACATGGCCAGACGTTCCACGCCCGCGACGTGGGCCGGAATGGCGTTCATCAGCACGGAGGAAGGGTAGGCCGCTTTGCCTCCGGGAACATACAGCCCCACGGCGTCGAGCGCGTTCCAGCGCTGGCCAAGCGTCACGCCATCGGCGTCGGTGAACTCCATGTCCGTCGGTAACTGCGCACGATGGAACGCTTCGATACGGGAAGCCGCCACATTAAGGGCCGCGATCTGGTCCTGCGGCACCTTCGCGGTTTCCGCTTCCACTTCCGCAGCCGAAATGGCGAGTTGATCGACCGTCAGGTCAAGCTTGTCGAAGCGTGTGGTGAATTCACAGACGGCTTCATCGCCACGGGTGCGGACGGCTTCCAGAATATCGGCGACCGGCTTGTCCACGCGGGCGCTTTCCGTTTCACGGTCGGCAATCAGGGCGGTAAAGCTGGCTTCAAAATCGACGGAGCGTGTGTCGAGACGTTTCATGATGCTCTCTGTGTCTTGTCGGCGCTGGCCGTAAAATCAGGCTTTGGCGAGGGTGTCGCGGAAACGGGTGATCAGGTCGTTGATTTCCTGCGGGCGCGTTTTGAGCACCGTGCGGTTCACCACCAGACGACTCGTGATATGCGCGATGGTCTCCACTTCGCGCAGGCCGTTGGCGCGAAGCGTTGAGCCGGTATCAACCAGATCGACGATCACGCGTGAAAGGCCGAGCATGGGGGCCAGTTCCATCGCCCCGTGCAGATGAACGATGTCGGCATTGATGCCGCGCTCAGCGAAATGGCGGCGTGTGATGGACGGATATTTCGTGGCGACACGGACGCCGGAATAACGGCTCCAGTCTTCGTTCGGATCGTCGGTCGCGGGGCTGGCGACCGAGACGCGACAGCCGCCGATGCCGAGATCAAGTGGTGCATATAGCTCCGGATAATCGAATTCCATGATCACATCCGCGCCGCAAATGCCGAGATGGGCGCCGCCCTGTGCCACGAATGTCGCGACGTCGAAGGAGCGGACGCGCACTACATCGAGGTTCGGATCATTGGTCGAGAAGCGTAGCCGACGGCTGCTTTCGTCGAGGCAGTCGGGGGAGGGAATGATCCCTGCTTTTTCCAGCAGCGGCCCGGCACTCTTGAGGATGCGGCCTTTGGGGAGCGCAAGCACCAGCTTGCCGTCGCCCGGATGATGGCTGGCATGCGTCGTCGCGCCGGGTGTGGCGGTAGCGTTCGCAGCGAGATCCGTAATCCGGTCGAGGTTCATCTGATACTCCGCGCCGCCTGAGATGCGGCGTCAATGAATGGTCGCTGCGGCACTTACCATAAGAATAACGTCGTCGCCAAAACAGAGTCGGCATGGCGGGTAGAGTTTTAACGGGTTCCGTGTAGGGTGCCGCTTCTGAATGCCGGAAGGTTGGGGCGGCGCGAATGGCGCGTGTGAAATGTGTGATGATGCAGCGGGACGAAACCCTGCTGCTGGAGCCCTGGTTTCTGCATTACGGCCATCTGTTCGGTTTTGAAAATCTGGTCGTGCTGGATAACGGGTCCACCGATGTCGCCGTTCTCGCAACGCTGGAATGTTACGAGCAGAAGGGCGTGCGCGTTATTCGCGGCCTCGATCATCCCGCCGATCCGGAAAAAGGCAGGCCATCCGATTTCGCATTGAAGGGCGAATATGCCCGGCAGGTCATTGCTGCTTGGGATCGGAAAGCAGAGTACGATTTCGCTTTTCCTGTCGATTGCGACGAGTTTCTCGCTGTCTACACGGACGGCGGTTACAGCGCCGCCAAGGAAGACATCCACGCCGCACTGGACGAGCTGATCGGCGAACAGCGCGTCATGCAGATTCGCTACAGTCCCGGAAATGTTCCCGGTGTGCCGGGCTGCTTCATGCCGATGAATCTCCCCAAGCGGTTCGTCGCGCGGAATACGGTGGGGCTGGTCGATCTTGGCTATCACGCCATTACATCACGAGCCGCCGAGGGCGTGCGCGAAACGCGGCTATCCTATCTGCACATGCACCATAAGCCGTTCGATATGGTGGTGCGTCATGCTGAGAGAAAATTATGTGAGCGCGTCGATATGGAGGACAGGGATGCCCTGCGGCGTTTCGATGGGCCGGGAAAGCATCTCGTCGATTATTTCTTCATGACGGAGGACGATTACCTGACGCGATTTGCAGCGGACGGTGTGTATTATCGCTTTCCCGGCGTTCTCGACCATTTTTACACTTTGGGCGTGCGAAGCGAATTTTTCGGAACAATCGAGCCTGTTAAACCGCAGCCTGCCCGCGATCTGGTGGAATTGGTGCGCATCGTTGATCGTCGCATCAATGCTGTCCTGCGCTTCGCCGTGCAGAGCTATCTGACCCGTTATCCTGATGTCGCCGCGTCGGACATGCCACCGTTCTACCATTACTTCGCTTTTGGTCGCGGCGAAGGCAGGAAGCCCGATTAAGGGGCGGCAATCTCCTGTGCCCGCATGGCAAACACGATCCGTGCGTGATCCATCTGCGCCAGAGCGACAGGGTCGTTCGGGTCTTTCGTAAAAAGTGTGAAAGCGTGGTGCACAGATTCGGCCTGTGCGGAGAACCAGCTGTCAGGGTCGCGTTTTTCGACCATTTGATGTTTCAAGGCGCGTTCCAGAAAATCATCCACTTTTGCAGCCGTCGCATCTTCCAGAGAAAAGGGAATGCCAAGCGCCTGACCGACATGGGCCATGACGCCGCGCCAGTCAGCAAGCAGCGCTTCATACTGCACAAACGCTCGGCGGGCACCGCGTGTTGCCAGTTCCGGGTCAATGTGGTTGCGGAGATAATAAAGCAGCCCCTGTTCCCGTGAAGAGCCGTCCCGCGCCGCAAGAGAAGCGGCTACTTCCTCGGGTGCGCGGTCGATGAAACAGTAAAGCGGGATCGTGTTCGTTGCCTGAAACACGGCCTGCCACAAGGGGAGCAGGCGGCACATGCGCGGCTCCTTGAGGACGCACAGCCCTGTGGTCGCCTGATAGTCATTGAGAAACATCGCGGCGAGACGGTCTGCATACAGTCTGGCAGCCTCGGACTGAAACCACTCAGGAGGAATGGGGCGCCAGTCTGACCAGTTGCTGCCGAGCGAAGCCAGGATTTCGTCATGCAGTTCCGCAATATCCTGCGGTTCGAAGTAGCCTTTGGGATTGGCCCAGTTCGCCTGCATCAGATTCTGCGGCAGATCTGCACCCAGAAGAGAGAGGGTTCCACTCAGCGCCGACGTGCCGCTCCGTGCGCCGATGACCACGATGACCTGTTTTTCGGGAAGGGTGTTCTGCATCTGTGCATCTTTTCAGTGAGGCATACTGCTGATGGGGAGAGGTACTAACGGCCTTTGACGTTCCCTGCTATGAAGCGGTGAGAGTATCCGTTCTACAGCGCAAGCTTGACGATACGCCACAAACTCGCAAGGTTCCGCCACATGAATCAGTCACAGTCTGACGTGGCAAACGCCGATCCCGGGATACAGCGGATCGCCGTTGCACTGGACGAGGTCCGGAAGAAAATCGCAAAGGCAGAGCGGCAGAGTGGCCGTGATGCTGCCGCCGTGACGCTTGTTGCCGTCTCGAAATTTCATCCACTTTCCGCCGTGGAAGCTGCGCTTGCGGCTGGACAGCGTGTGTTCGGCGAGAACCGTGTGCAGGAAGCGGCCTCCAAGTTCCCGGTGCTTAGACAGCGTTATCCCGACCTCCGGCTGCATCTCATCGGTGGCTTGCAGACAAACAAGGCGCGGGATGCGGTCAGGATCGCGGACATGATCGAAAGTCTCGACCGACCATCCCTGTCGGATGCGCTGGTGCGGGCCGCCGATCAGGAAGGACGCCTGCCGGAGCTGCTGATCGAAGTGAATACTGGCGATGAGCCGCAGAAATTCGGGGTGGCACGCGAAGAAGCTGATGCTTTTATCCGCGACAGCATCACCCGTTTCGGTCCGAAGCTGCGTGGCCTGATGTGTATTCCCCCAGCCGATCAGGATCCACGGCCGCATTTCCGCTTTCTCAAGGCGCTTGCCGACCAGCATGGTTTGCCGGTGCGTTCGATGGGCATGTCAGCGGATTTCCCGGAGGCGATTGCCGAGGGCGCAACGCTGGTGCGCGTTGGCTCCGCCATTTTTGGTGCGCGGCCCGCGGGACTTGCAGCCCATTAGTCGGGGCAGCTAAGGGTCTGAATAACAATTTCCCGATTTCTGGTGGCGCGGGCGGAGAGTTGGCAGTTCCGCGCAAGGGAGCGTAACGCGACACATGACTGAAAACGACACATCTCCGGGCGTACCCGAGGCGTCTTCTGCGCCTGCGGCGAATGGACATGCCGCAGCAAAGCCATCGCGGGTCACGGAATTCGGCGCGGATCAGCCGCAGCACGAGGCGCCGCCCGTAGGGTTCGCAGCTCTGCTCGGTGTGCTGGGTGTCGTTTATGGAGATATCGGAACCAGCCCGCTTTACGCTCTGCGATCCACCGTCGAGATGGTTTCGGGTCATCACGCCGTTCAGAACGCTGATGTGCTCGGGATCGAGAGTCTGATTTTCTGGACGCTCATCATCGTTGTGACCATCAAGTATGTCATGCTTGTCATGCGTGCGGATCATAACGGCGAAGGCGGTATCCTCGCCCTCACGTCTCTTGCCCAGCGCGTGACCACCGACATGAAGATGAGGCTCATTCTCGGCCTTGTCGGCATCGCGGGGGCCTGTCTGTTTTTCGGTGATGGTATCATCACGCCCGCGATCTCCGTTCTTTCCGCCATCGAGGGGCTTGAGGTCAGCGTGCCGGGTGCGCGAGACTTCGTCATTCCGATGGCGATCGCCATCATCATCGGTCTGTTCAGCATGCAGTGGCTGGGCACAGGCAAGGTCGGGACCATTTTCGGTCCCGTCATGCTACTGTGGTTCGGATCGCTCGGTATTATGGGGTTGCTGGAAGTCCTCCATCATCCCGGCGTTCTGTTCGCCATTTCTCCCCTGTATGCCATTGAGTTCATCATCCAGCATGGAAAGGTGTCCTTTCTGGCGCTGGGTTCCGTCGTGCTCTGTGTGACGGGTGCTGAGGCGCTGTATGCCGATATGGGCCATTTCGGCCGACAGCCCATCCGCTACGCGTGGCTGTTCTTCGTTCTGCCGATGCTGGTGCTGAATTATCTCGGGCAGGGCGCGCTGGTGATGAACGATCCACGGGCGCTGGCCAACCCGTTCTTCTTCCTCGCGCCGCATTCCATGCAGATCCCGCTGGTGATTCTCTCCACCTTCGCGACGGTCATCGCCAGTCAGGCCGGTATCTCAGGTGGATTTCAGGTCTGTCGCCAGTTGATCCAGCTTGGCTATCTGCCCCGGATGCGCATCGTGCATACCAACGCGGAAGAAGAGGGGCAGATCTATCTGCCGGACTTCAACCGCTTCCTCGCGGTGGGCGCCATCCTTCTCGTCATTGCGTTCCGCAGTTCCGATGCGCTCGCGGCGGCTTACGGCATCGCCGTGACCGGAACGTTCATCTGCACCACCGGTCTGTGCTTCATCGTTTTCCGCAAGATGTTCCACTGGTCGGTGCAGGCAGTTTGCGCGACCTTCATCCCGCTGATGATCATCGATGTGACGTTCTTCTCCGCCAACGCACTGAAAATTCCCGATGGCGGCTGGGTGCCGCTCATGCTGGGCTGCGTGCTGACGCTGATGATGACGACATGGAAGCGGGGCCGCAGCCTCATCGTGGCCCGTCAGGGACAGGACAGCCTGCCGATGGGGTCTTTCATCGCCCGTCTGCCGCAGTCTCGCACTACCCGTGTGCCGGGCATGGCGGTTTTCATGACCGCCACGCCGGATTTCGTGCCGCCGTGCCTGCTGCACAATCTGAAGCATAACAAGGTGCTGCATGACCACGTCCTGTTCGTGACCATTCAGAACCTTGACCAGCCGGAAGCCGATCGCGGCCATCGTGTGATGGTGGAAGAACTGGCCCACGACATCTATCGCGTGGTGCTGCGCTACGGCTTCATGGAAACGCCGAATGTGCCGCGTGCGCTTGAGGATTTGAAGGCCAACGGTGTGGATTTCGATCCGACACAGGCTTCCTACTTCATCTCGCGCGAACTGATCACCCGGTCTTCCGTGCCGAAGATGTCTCACTGGCGCATGGCGCTGTTCATGTTCATGGCCCGCAATGCGACACCCGCGACCGAGTTCTTCCGTATTCCGATGGATCGCGTGATCGAACTGGGCGTGAAGGTCGCGATCTGAGGCGACGTGGACACCTCCTCTTTTCCAGCCGATATGAAAGCCTCTCCTATTACGGGAGAGGCTTTGGCGCTTTATATCCACTGGCCTTTCTGTCTGGCGAAGTGCCCTTACTGCGACTTCAACAGCCATGTCCGGGAACGTATCCCGTCTGAACGCTTCATTGCGGCGTTGAAGAGGGAGCTTGCCCACGAGGCGGCGCGTCTCGGTCGTCGTCGCCTAACATCCATCTTTTTTGGGGGTGGCACGCCCTCTCTGATGCCGCCCGACGGTGTGGCCGCCCTGATCGAAGAGGCGCACCGGCTGTTCGATGTCGCACCGGATATCGAGATTACGCTGGAGGCTAACCCCACCAGTGTGGAGATCGGTCGGTTGCAGGGTTTCAGGGACGCGGGCGTGAATCGCGTCTCGCTGGGCATTCAGTCCCTGAGAGACGAAGCGCTGACGTTTCTCGGACGCGAACACTCGGCCACACAGGCCGTTCAGGCTCTGGAAATGGCGCGGAATATTTTCCCGCGTGTCACCTTCGATCTGATTTACGCACGACCGGGGCAGTCCCGGGAAGACTGGCGTGCGGAACTTCAGCAGGCGCTGACTCTCGTGGCTGACCATGTCTCGCTCTATCAGCTCACTGTGGAGCCGGGAACGAAGTTCGAGGGCCTTTTCCGACAGGGCAAGCTGGACTTGCCCGACGACGATCTGGCGGCTGCGCTGTATGAGGATACGATCGACATTGCCGGTCGTTACGGGCTGTCGGCTTACGAAGTGTCGAACTATGCCAGACCCCGTGCAGAGAGCCGTCACAACCTGACATACTGGCGCTATGGCGATTATCTGGGCATCGGTCCCGGCGCGCATGGCCGTCTCACTCTGGAGGGTCGCATGCTGGCCACGCGCCGCCATCGCGCGCCGGAAGTCTGGGCGGACAAGGTGGAGGCTGGTGGCTCCGGCGAAACAAGCGCGGAAGAACTGGCGCCGGTCGATCGCATGCGCGAGATGCTGCTGATGGGGCTGCGTTTGACGGAGGGAGTGGACGCCACACATTTTCGTCAGCGGACAGGCCATGCGCTTGAGGATGCGCTGGATGCCGAAACGCTGCGGCTCTGCGTGGAAGAAGGTTATGTGGAGATGTTGCCTCAGGGTGGGCTGAAAGCCACGCCGACGGGCCGGATGCGGCTGGAAGCGATGCTACCCATGCTTCTCGCCTGAACATGAAGCCTGTCATTCCACTGGTCGTCGACTATGTGAAAAGGCAGTATCGAAAGGCTGGACGAACAAGAGCGCATGCTCGAAAAGAAGAAATGTCTACGAATTCAGAACACGCAGACAGAAAAAACAGTCTTCCGCAAAGGAGCGCCGCCCTGTCGAACGAGAAGGATATGCCGGAAAATTCCGGGGATGGGCGTCTGACTGCGGAAAATAACGTGCCCGCTCAGAAGGACGAGGATCTGGATGGGAGCTTCATGCCCCCCATTGAGGCCCGTGTGGAAGCATGGCTCGTTCACGCTGCCGGACGAGAGAAGTGGGTAACGGCGGATGATCCGACCCGGTTCCGGGGACTGGGTTACAGCATCACGCCGCTCGTGGAAGAAAGCGAAGTGCCCCGCGTGGCGGAAGCCGCGGTCGCGCAGGTCAGAAAAGACATGCTCACCCGTCATGCGGACGATCTGCGGCTTCTGGCCACCATCGTCGAACGCCTCAAAACTATTGTGACGCAGGGTTATGAGTATGACAACGCCAAGATCAGGGGCGACCTTGTGCGTTGGGGGCTGATCGAGCCTGCCAGTCCTGCGCAGGGTGCGCCGATCGAGACGCCAGTGGGGCGGCGTCTGCGGAATGTGCTGGCGCTTGAGTGGTTCGCCACCAAGATAAAGTGGAAAACCGATTAAAGAAAAACGGTTGCCCCGTTATTTGGAGTGCGCCTTTTTCCACTCATCCAGCGCTGCGAGCGCCTTTTCTACATGCATATCGGGCTGCCGGTTCTCGTAGCTGAGAATGACATGGCCATTCGGCGCGATCACGTAAGAGACGCGCGCCGCGTGGTTGTCTCCCGGCGACCGGACATCGTACAGCGAGGCGACGGCGCCATTCGTATCGGCTGCGACAGCAAAGCGGCTACGGCATTCACTGGTCGAGAATTTCTTCAGCGTATCGAGCTGGTCCATGGAAACGCCGATGACGGTCGCGCCCAATGCGTGGAACTGGTCCATCGCTTCCGCGAAATCATGGGCTTCGATGGTGCAACCGGGGGTGAAGGCAGCGGGATAGAAATACAGGACCACCGGCCCTTTTTTCAGCGCTTCAGCCAGCGAAAATGTGAAGCTGTTGCCACCCTGTGTCGCGGGGAGGGTGAAGGTCGGCGCATGACTGTCCGTCGGCAGCGCCGCATGGGCTGCGCCGGCAAGGAGAGTGGACGCCAGAAAAGCACCGAGGATGGAGCGGCGGGCGAGGGAACGAAACGTCAGCATGCTTCGGATTCTTTCAGACGCTGCCGCGCGGGCGTCACGTCCCTTCAGGTGAAACGATGGCGCAGTTGGATGCGCCGTTATCCAGCCGACGACAGGCTGCCACGGCTTCAGAGCGGGAAAGGCCGGTCAGCCGGGCGCGATAGAGCTGCCCCCGCGCGACACGAACGCTGGTGATCTGCGTATGGGCCGACGAGAGATCGCTGCTTGCCCGGGAGCGGGCGCGACTTGTGGCGGCCTGTGCCAGCGACTGGGAACTGAAGGCTCCGACCTGAATGGACCAGTTATGCAGCCCGGCCAGCGTTGAGACAGACTGCGCCCGCGACGGCATGTTGCGGGAACTGTAAGCCGCTGCTGCGGGAGAGATCAGCGAAAGACTGCTGCCGCGCGTCCGCTGGGTCTGGGTGGGAATGGCGCTGTCGTTGATGACAACACGCTGCTGCGGAGCGGGCGCGGCACTGACGGGGGCAACAGCGCTGGCGGAAGTGTCATCTGTCGTTGCAGCTTCCGGCGTGTTCTTGAGCCGCGCCGCCCATACGGCATTGACCGACTGCGGCGATTCCGTGGGGCGTGTGACGGGGGCGTACTGCTGGGTATAGGACGGCGGCGTATTGACGGGTGTCGTATCGTCTTCAGCCGTGCTGGCCGCTTCCGCGACCTCGACAGGGCGGGACGATCCGCCAGCCGCTCTCTGCGCCCAGGCATTTCTTACACTGGCAGAAGTTTCCGTTGGCATGGCCGCGGCTGCATATTCAGCGTTCTGTCCGCTGGTATGGCTGGCGACCTGAAGATCCGCCTGCGAGCGGTTGGCCGGCGAAATACCCGCGATCTCACGCCCGATGGCGGCGACATAGTTACGGGTTTCGCGCGGCAGGGTGCGGTTGCGCGTGATGAAATCCTCAAGGCGTCCCGGTCCGGCGTTATAGGCAGCAAGGAAGCCGGGAGAGCCGTAGATGTCATACATCTGGCGGATGTAGGCCGTTCCCGCGAGCACGTTGTCATGGGGATCGTAAGGATCGCCGCCCAGATTGTACTGGTTGCGCATGGCGTCATAAGTGGGCGGCATGAGCTGCATCAGACCCATGGCACCCGGCGCGGAGGTGACCAGTTCACCATTATGGTAAAGGCGGCCGCCAGATTCACGCTGGATAACGCTGCGAATCCACGCTTCCGGAACGTCAAAGCGTCGCGAGGCTTCGGTGATGTATGGCCCCCATGGGTCATCGGATGATCCCGGCGGCGCGTAGTAGGATTTCGCGTGGGCGCGGTAGCGGGCTTCTTCCTGCGCGATGGGAATCTGCATGTCCGACTGCGGCCCTTGTCCGGCGCAGGCAGAAAGAAGAGCCAGCAGTCCCACGACAGCGGGAGCGCGCCACTTACGGCCAACGCTCAGGGTGGTGCGCCAGAATTCTGGAGAGAGGGAGAGGGGGAAACGCTCTTTTGCATAAGTAGAGGTATCATGCACGCGTGTGTCCATCCCCTTCCGCAAGGCAAATCTCCCTGTTGGCGCCTTCATCCCGCGAGCGAGGAATATCCTCTAACCTCACGAGATGCACGTAATTTTCCAGAATAACCGTGAATAAAGTCATCAGGCTTCATGCAACGGTTTCCTGTTGCTCTGAATTATGACGGTATCGTGGCGATCAC
Source organism: Acetobacter sp. (assembly GCF_047721705.1). Classification (GTDB taxonomy): domain Bacteria; phylum Pseudomonadota; class Alphaproteobacteria; order Acetobacterales; family Acetobacteraceae; genus Acetobacter. Next base: position 26,065 of record NZ_JBDNXK010000016.1, read on the forward strand.
GGAGTCGCGGCAAGATCGGATTCATTACATAAGGCTGGTGGGAGTTGCCGCTGACCGGCCTGATGGGTTAGGCGATCAGTCATGAATGCCTCCCTCGGCCGTCCAGCTTCTGTCATGCCTGTTACCGGCGATCACGCCCTGCCAGAGTCTGGCGACGAGAGTGTGGAGGCGGCACTGGTGGCCGGCGCGGCAAATGGAGATGTGCCGGGGCCCCATTTGCCCGAACCACCCGATATCCCGGAGCAGTCGCGCTCGCGCCTTTTCTGGGCGCTGAAGGATATCGGAGAAGGGTTGCGTCTCTGGCGTCTCGCCGTCTCGCTCGGCTGGCTGGATATCCGGTTGCAGTTCCGTGGGTCGCGGGTCGGCCCGCTGTGGCTGACCTTGGGCACGGCGGTGATGATCGGCTCGATGGGCGTCCTTTACAGCCGTCTCTTTCATATCGTGCTGAAGGACTATCTGCCCTATCTCTCCATCTCCATGATCCTGTGGCAGATCGGCATTGCCGGTGTCACGCAGGAGGCGTGTAACTGCTTCATCAGCGCCGCCAGTTCCATCCGCGCCACACGCCTACCATTTTCGTTGCAGGCGTTGCGGGTGCTTGTCCGCAACAGCGTGGTGTTCGGTTACAACATCATCGTGCCGGTAGCGGTCTACGCCGTGTTCGGCCTGTTGCCGGGACCGGTGGCTCTCCTCGCCATACCAGGGCTGGCAATCTGGGCGATGAACGCTTTCGCTTTCTGTCTGCTCTTCGGTTCCGTGGCGGCGCGTTACCGCGATATTCCGCCCATTGTCGCAAGCGTCGTGCAGGTGGCGTTCTATATTACGCCCATCATCTGGAGCGGCAGGCAGCTTGGCGCAAAAGGATGGTGGCTGATTCTGAACCCGTTCTATGCATTGCTGGAAATCGTACGCCAGCCTCTGACGGGTGACATGCCGTCGCTTCTCATCTGGGGCGTGGCGATCGGTTTGAGCGTGCTGCTGTGGCTGTCCGGCCTGTTCGTCTTTTCGCGCTCACGGGCGCAACTCGCGTTCTGGATATGAGTGTGATGACCGATCCGTCGCAGACTTCCCGCCGTGAGAGCAAATCGTCCGCCTTTATCCGGCTCGAGAATCTGACACTGGATTTTCCGATCTTCCATGGGGGGGCGCGTTCCCTCAAGAAAAGCCTGTTCGGAAAAGTCAAACGTCCTCTCATGCAGCGAAAGGCCGGACAGACAGGCGGCGAAGTGCGCATGAGCGAAGACACGCCCGGCGTGGTCGAGGTGCGGGCGCTCAACGACGTTTCTCTCACCATACGATCCGGCGAACGTGTTGGGCTGATCGGTCATAATGGTGCGGGAAAGTCCACGCTTCTGCGTGTTCTCGGCGGCATCTATCTGGCCCGACCGGGCATGGTGACGGTGCATGGGTCGGTCGAGACGCTGATTGACACGAATTCCGGCATGAACCCCGCCCTGACAGGGCGCGAGAACATCTATCTTCAGGCGCAGCACAAAGCCTTGCGCTCTTCTCAGTTGAAGGCGCTGGAACAGGATGTGGAATCCTTCGCCGAACTGGGCGACTTCATGGATCTGCCGGTAAAGCTCTATTCGTCCGGTATGGCCATCCGGCTCGGTTTCGGGTTGGCGACGGCCATTGCGCCGCAGATATTGCTGATGGATGAGTGGTTCATGGCGGGCGATGCGAAGTTTCAGGACAAGGCGCTTGATCGTCTGGCGAATGTGGTGAATGGCGCGGAGATACTGGTCATCACGTCCCATTCCCTGTCCATCCTTGCGGAATGGTGCACACGCATTATCTGGCTCGAAGCCGGACGCGTGCGGATGGATGGTCCGACGCATGATGTGCTTACGGCTTACACGGAGGCGATGAACGTCCATGTCTGAGCAGGAACTTCCCATAAGAGTGGTGGCGCTCTATCGCTTTACGCCATTCGAGGATTGCGAAGCCATCCGTGGTCCGCTTGCCAAACTCTGCTGCTCGCAGGGTATTCGCGGCATCCTTCTGCTGGCGCATGAGGGCATCAATGGCACGATCGCGGGAAGCGACGAGGCGATTGAAAAAGTGCTGGCCCATATTCGCACGCTGCCGGGGTGCGCCGATATTGAGGTCAAGGAATCGCGTGCGCCGGAACTGCCATTCCTGCGCATGAAGGTGCGCATCAAGAAAGAAATCGTGACGATGGGCGTGCCGGGAACCGATCCCCGTTCGATTGTCGGCACCTATGTCGATCCGGCTGACTGGAATGCGCTGATCAGCGATCCGGACACCATTCTCATCGATACCCGCAATGATTACGAAGTTGCGGTCGGCACGTTCCGGGGCGCGATCGACCCGAAAATCGGCACGTTCCGCGAGTTTCCAGACTGGTTCCGCGCCAAACGGCAGGAGATCGAGGCGGAAGGCCGCACGCCGAAAGTCGCGATGTTCTGCACGGGCGGCATCCGCTGTGAGAAATCGACAGCTTTCGCCAAGGCTGAGGGGCTGGATGCGGTCTATCATCTCAAGGGTGGCATTCTGAAATATCTTGAGACCATTCCTGAGGAAAAGAGCCTGTGGGATGGAGAGTGCTTCGTGTTCGACCAGCGTGTGACCGTGAAGCATGGACTAGAACCGGGCCAGTATTCGGTCTGTCATGCCTGTCGCCGCCCGGTCAGTGATGAGGACAAGATGTCGCCTCTTTATGAGGAAGGCGTCAGCTGTCCCGCCTGCCATGATGAGCGTACGGAAGAGCAGCGCCGTCGTTACGCTGATCGGGAACGCCAGACGCAGATCGCGGCAAAACGTGGCCAGCATCATCTGGGGCCGGCCCAGTAAGCAGGCCTGCCGAAGATTGATGTCGGTCAGCGCTCATGCAATCTTCGATGAGCGTTCGACGCTTTATCTTCTTTCAGCGCCTCAACACGCGTGTTTCGCAACAGGGCGAAACGGCTGAGGCGCTGCCATTGTCTTTTCTGAACATCAGGATGAAACCATGAAACAGCGAGAACTCGGCCGCTCGGGCATCATGGTCAGCGAAATCTGCCTCGGCACGATGACGTTCGGCCAGCAGAACACTGAAGGCGAAAGTCATGCACAACTTGATCTGGCCATTGATCGCGGCATCAATTTCATTGATACGGCCGAACTGTATTCGATCCCGCCGCGCGCCGAGACCTACGGATCGACCGAGAAGATCGTGGGAAGCTGGCTGGCGAAGTCCGGGCAACGTGACAGGATCGTTTTGGCGACCAAGGTTGCCGGCCGCAGCACCATGCCTTGGTTCCGGCCGGGAGGCGAGGACACGCGTCTGACACCGCGTCAGATCCGTTACGCTCTGGAAGGATCGTTGCGGCGTCTGGGCACAGACTATGTCGATCTCTACCAGCTTCACTGGCCAGACCGCCGCGTGAACCTGTTCGGAGATAACGGCACCACCTATGTGCAGCAGGACGCAGACGAAGTGCCGCTGGAGGAAACGCTGGGCGTGCTGGGTGATCTGGTCGTGGAAGGAAAGATCCGGCACGTTGGCCTGTCCAACGAGACGCCTTGGGGTGTGGCAAAATGTCTGGAAGCGTCCCGACAGGGCGCCCCGCGTGTGGCGTCGATTCAGAATGCTTACAATCTGATCAACCGCACGTTCGAACTGGGACTGGCCGAGTTTGCCATTCGGGAAAAGGTCGGTCTGCTGGCCTATTCGCCGTTGGCACAGGGTTACCTTACGGGGAAATACCTCAATGGCGCCCGACCGGCAGGTGCGCGCACGACCTTGTTCAATCGCGGTCAGCGTTACGAAAAGTCGGGTGTGGACGAGGCGATTGCCGCTTATCTTGCGCTGGCGAAAGAGGTGGGCATTGATCCGGTGCAGATGGCCGTTGCCTTTGTGACATCCCGCTGTTTTGTCACGTCGAATATCATCGGCGCAACAAGCATCGAGCAGTTGCAGACCATTCTGGGCTCAACGGAAGTGGAGATTACGCCGGAGCTGGAAACGCGGATCAATGCGATCCATCAGGTTCATTCCAATCCTGCTCCCTGAGGAAATAGGACGTCTGGATTTATGGATTTCCATAAATCCAGATTGAGTCTATTTTCTTCTGAATTTCTGACCATTGTTTGGAATGATGGATTTTATTTTACAGGCATCTCAATTTTTCTCTATTCCCTGTGATTCTACATAATAGAAACTATAGTTATTGCAAAAGACAGGGTGGTTTGGACATGATAAGTGCACAAGAATAAGAATTCCGAAAACGGATTGAGAAGCACACGTGCACGGAAAATCGATGAGTGGAAAACCTGATCAAGGTTCTTCCCTGAAATCCAAAGGGCTTTTCATTCCTGCCTTGACCGGGATCCGGGGAGTGGCGGCACTATGGGTGGTGGTGCACCATTGTTCGGGTTGGATATCACAAAGTCTAGGAATGCGAAATTTTGAGACGGCGTCTCTGGTTTTGAATGGATTCCGGGCTGTCGATTTATTCTTCATTCTCTCCGGCCTCATTCTCATGCTGACGCATGGAGAGGAGTTCGGAGCAAGACATTCCGGTAATATAAAAAGATTTTATATTCTGCGTATGGTTCGGGTGTATCCCCTGAATACGCTTATCCTGTTGGCGATGGTGCCGTTCGTGCTCAGTCAGCCGGATTTTGTCCATTGGATGAGATTGTACAGTACGCCCGCGCAGGCCTATAAAATACATAACCTGTCATGGCCCGGGTTTTTCCAAAGCCTCTTCCTTGTCCAGACATGGACAGTCCTCAAGTTGGGGGAATGGAATGGGCCGTCTTGGTCTCTGAGTGCCGAGGTATTGGGATATCTGGCTTTCCCCTTTCTGGCTTACCGTCTTCTGCACGTCCGAAATCTTGTGATGCTGTATACCATCGCGATGGGCGCTCTTGGAGCAGAAGTCCTCGTGCTGGCTGTTACTCATCATCTGCACGACAATCCGACCGGCACGATGGGTGCGCTTCGCATGGCAGGCGGTTTTACTGGGGGCATGGCGTTGGGGCGCGCTTTAACGCTGACCAGAGAGCTTGGCGTGAAGTTGCCTGTCAGTCCCACTGTAGCGGGAGGGATGATTCTGTGCGCCACTCTTTTTGTGCCTGCACTGGCTCCCCTGATGGGCTTTGGTTTTGCATGGCTGCTTTTCGGACTGGCATATGAGCAGAGTTGGCTCAGCCGCGTTCTGAGCGCGCCACTGGTCATGTGGTGGGGTAGAATTTCTTTCCCATTTTATCTTGTGCACCTCATCCTGCTGAAAATTCTGGTTTGGAGCTTCCTGCCGGACATTCACCAGAATGGAGTCTGGGTCTGCTTTCTCTACTGGTCTTCCTATGTCGCTGTGACGTCATCTCTCGCCTGGGTGTTGCATCAATGGGTGGAGAGGCCCTCTCATCGGCTTGCGAAGCGTCTGGCGGGTCCCCCTGGGAAGGGGAGCGTCATGGCTTCAGATGAAATGCGTTCCCTGTCAGCGGCCTGATCAAGCTGTAGCTTTCAAAAGCAGCGTTCAACCGGCTATAATCACCGTTATGATAGTCAGGGCGGATATCGGTCAGATGTCGGCTCAATGGAGGAATACATGGAAAATCCGTTGGAAAACTCACCGGAGCGCGACGCCAAGATCCGGGCCAAGGCCAAGGAAATGTGGATCACCGACGGGAAGCCCACCTGTGGTCCTGAAGGCTATATGGAAGCCGCCACAGATCTGATCGGTATGGAAATCAACCCGGACGCGGGTGAAATTCCGGTTGATTCTCCAGTGCCGCTTGATGCGAATGGCCAGCCGATCGAAGACGCGAAGATTCAGGAAAATCTCGGCAACCTCGGTGGCAGCATGGACGAGCAGGATGACCGTCAGGAAGTGCCTTTCGGGACGCGCGAGGAAGAAGAGCAGGCGCTTAAAAATTCCTAACGTGCCGGATACCCGCCTGCGGGGTGTCTGTTAAGAGAAGCTGTGCAAGAATGGCCTTCTGGTATGAACTGGAAGGCCTTTTGTATGTCCAAGACTCCTGCACCACCCATTGCCCGCAAGGAACCGCGCCGGATCGAACAGCTCGGTCGCGTCCGTGTGGACGATTACGCGTGGATGAAGGACGATAATTGGCAGGCGGTTCTCCGTGATCCTGCCTTGTTGCGGTCGGATATCGCCGACCATCTTCGCGCTGAAAACGCCTATTCCGACGCCATTCTGGCTTCAACGACCGCCTTGCAGGGTGAGATCGTGGCGGAGATGAAAGGGCGGCTCAAGGAAGACGATTCCTTTCCCGCCCTGCCGCATGGCGAATGGCGTTACAGCGTGCGTTATGAAGCAGGAGCACAGCAGCCGCGTTATGTGCGGCACAAGGAAGGGCATCCGGACAGCGAGGAGGTGCTTCTGGATGCTGACGCGCGTGCGAAGGATCGCTCCTATTATGCGGCCCGTCAGGCGACCCACAGCCCCGACCATCAGCTTTTCGCCTGGGCGGAAGATACCCAGGGATCGGAGATTTACACTGTTCTTATCCGTGATCTGACGACAGGTGACATGTTGCCGGTAGAGATTGGCAACTGTTCGGGGGATTTCACGTTCTCGCCGGATTCCCGTTATATTTTCTGGACCTATCGTGACGAGAACGGGCGTCCCGTAAAAATCTTCCGTCGTGCTCTGTCTGCCGGTTCTGAGGATGTTCTGGTCTATGAAGAGGCCGATTCCGGCTTTTTCGTGGGCGTCACAGCCTCGCGCTCGGGCAAATGGATCATCATTGGCACCAATGACCATGATACGTCGGAAAACTGGCTGATCCCGGGGGACGCTCCGGAAAGCAAGCCGGTCTGTCTCGCACGACGGGAAAAAGGTCTGATGTATGACCTCTCCCATTGGGGAGATCGCTTCATCATTCGCACCAATGCTGACGGCGCGACTGACTTCAAGCTGATGACGGTTTCGGACAGTGTTTTTGGCGACCGTGCGCAGTGGGGCGAGCATGTGCCGCATCGGGCAGGGCATTACATTACGGGCGCGATCTGCTTTGCCGACCATCTCGTGTGGACCGAGCGCGTCAACGCCAACATCGTCATCGAAATCGAGGACCGGACAGGCAATCGGCACCAGCTCGCCACTGACGAAGACGCTTATACGCTGTCGCTTGATGGGGCTTTCGAGTTCGATACGCCGGAACTTCGTTATTCCTATCAGTCACCGACCACCCCGCGACAGTGGTATTCCTACGACATGACGACGCGGAAACGGCATCTGCTCAAGGCACAGGATGTGCCGTCCGGTCATGATCCGTCGCATTACCGGACAAAGCGGTTGATGGCGAAAGCGCCGGATGGGGAGTTGGTGCCGATCACGCTGCTCTGGCATCGGGATACGCCCGAAGGTCAGCCTGCGCCGTTACTGCTGTATGGTTACGGCTCGTATGGCTTCTCCATCGATCCGACGTTCTCGACCCGTAATCTGAGTCTTGTTGATCGTGGCTGGGTCTATGCCATCGCGCATGTGCGTGGCGGCTCTGAAAAAGGCTGGAACTGGTTCCTCGGTGGGCGTGGCGAGCACAAGACTAACACCTTCTCGGACTTCATCGCCTGCGCCGATCATCTGGTGGCCGAAGGCTGGACCGACAAGGGACGCATTGTTGCGGACGGCCGTTCGGCGGGGGGCATGCTCATGGGGGCGATCACCAATATGCGTCCGGACCTGTTCGCCGGGATCGTGGCGGTAGTGCCGTTTGTGGATGTGCTGAATACCATGTCCGACGATACGCTGCCTCTGACGCCGCCCGAATGGCCGGAATGGGGCAATCCGCTGGCGGACGAGAAAGCCTATGACCGCATCGCGGGTTATTCGCCCTATGATCAGATCGGTCCAAAGCCTTATCCCACCGTGTTCGCGATCGGGGGCCTGACAGATCCCCGCGTGACCTACTGGGAGCCTGCCAAATGGATTGCGAAGCTGCGGGACTATTCCACTTCGGATAATCCGCTGTTGCTCCGCATCAACATGGAAGCCGGACATGGGGGCGCCTCAGGCCGGTTCAAGGCGCTCGAAGAAGCCGCATTGATACACGCCTTCGCCATCTGGGCGGAGGCAAGGGCGCATGAAGGCACCGCGTGACAGGATCGGTCACGCGTGGCATGGGCATTGACTGGCACGGTCATCTCATTGAGGTCGTGCAGCCCACGCCTGTCAAAGGACTTCGTTTGAGGATGACAGCCTGATGTCGCACCCTGATAACACGCCGTATGGTGATGACGACCATCTCCACGCAGGGTCGGCTCCGCTCATGCCTGAGCCGGTAAAAGACGGTTCGGAAGGAGAGCAGAAAGTGGTCGCGCGACGGGCTCAGTGGCGCGCGCGTGAATTTCTTGCCTTTGTCGTCGTGGTGATCGCCGCATACACCGTGCACGGATTTCTGCCGGCTCTTGCATGGGGCGTGGTGTTCGCCGTGGCGACATGGCCGCTCTATCGCAAGGCGCAGCTTCGCTGGCCGCGTCTGGCGGATGGGGTGCTACTGCCAGCGGTCTGCACGGCCAGTATGGCGCTCCTGTTTCTCATTCCACTGCTGTTCGTGGGGATCGAAGCCGCCAACGAAGCGCAGAATGTGCTGGAACTGATGAAGCACGCGCGTAATACGGGTGTGCCGGTGCCGACATGGGTGAACCGGCTGCCTTTTGCCAGCAATACGGTTCGTCGGTGGTGGGGTGCCCATCTCTCTGACCCGGAAGCGGCGGCATCGTTCTTCAATTCGTTCGATGCCCGCGGATTGGCTATGACCCGGACAGTCGGGTCGCAGGTGGTTCATCGCGGGACACTCTTCTTCTTTTCCATCCTGACATTGTTCTTCCTTTACAAGGATGGCGACACCATCGTGCGTGAGTGCACCGTCGCGTCGCGGCGTGCGTTCGGGCGGCGGGGAGAAATGATCGGCCACCAGATCATCGCGTCGATTCACGGAACGGTCGCGGGACTGGTGCTTGTCGGTGTGGGCGAAGGCATCATCATGGGGATCGTCTATTTCTTCACCGGCGTTCCGCATCCGGCCCTTCTGGGCGGCGCTACGGCCATAGCCGCCATGATTCCCTTCTGTGGCATGATCCCGGTTGGACTCGCGGCTTCTCTCCTGTTGGTGGGAGGCGGTACTATGGTGTCTATTTTTGTCTTTGCGCTTGGTGCCGTGGTCATTTTCGTGGCGGATCATTTTGTGCGGCCGGGCCTCATCGGCGGCAGCACGAAACTGCCTTTTCTCTGGGTTCTGCTCGGCATTCTCGGCGGTGCGGAGACATGGGGGCTGCTTGGTCTGTTTGTCGGACCGGCTGCGATGGCCACCCTGCATCTTCTCTGGCGAAACTGGTCGCGTGAACGCAGTGCTCCGGTGAGTGGTAGTTGATTCCATAGCCGATCACAGTGCCGGGAAAATCGTCACTTCCCTGATCCGCATCTCGCCCTTTTTTCTGACATGTCATAATGAAAGAGGAGGAGGAAATCTGTCGGTCTCTGATCACCGGCAGATGGGATGAATGAATAAGCGACCTGCGCCGGGACGAAGAGGAGCGTGTTTCGTCACTGGCAGCATCATGCGGCATGTTCTTGTCATGGCAGGAACCGGGGCAATCGGTCTGATGGCCGTGTTTGCCGTGGACATGCTCAACATGATCTACGTCGCGCATCTTGGACAGCCAGCCCTCACAGCTGCGCTTGGTTTCGCGGGAGCTGTGGGGGGCATCCAGATTGCCGTTTCGATCGGGCTCACCATCGGCCGCGGGGCGTGTGTCGGGCGGGAAATTGGGGGCGGTCAGTTCTACCGAGCGCGGAGAATAGCCTCTTCCTTTCTGTTTACGAACTTCGTGCTGACCAGTCTGGTCGGTGTGCTGACGGCGTTTTTCGCAAAGCCCATTCTGGTGCTGCTGGGGGCTTCCGGCGAAGCGTTGCAGCAGGCTGCGCTGTATCTCTACATCACCTCGCCATTTCTGCCTTTCGTATCGATGGGCATGTCGGCATCCGCTCTGATGCGCACGGTTGGCGATGCCCGACGGTCCATGAATGTCACGTTGAGTGGCGCGGTTCTGACGGCCATTCTTGATCCGGTTCTCATTCTCGGAATGCATGAAGGGCTGATCGGCGCCGCCATCAGTGCCATTCTTTCGCGTTTGGCCATGTTTCTGCTCGGCTTTCGTGGCGCTCATCTGCACGCCATGCTGGTATGGCCGAAACTTGCTGCCGTGCCCTCAGACAGTCGCCGTGTGGGTGTTATTGCCCTTCCGGCCATTCTCACCAATCTGGCGACCCCGCTGGGAGGGGCTTACGTCACGGAGCACATGGCGCGGTTCGGTCTGGAAGCGGTGAGCGGTCAGACTGCCGTGGAACGTATCGTTGTGGTGGCCTTCTCGTTTGTCTTCGCTTTGACGGGGGCTGTCGGGCCGATCATGTCCCAGAATCTCGGTGCCGGTCAGTTCGGACGCGTGCGCGAGGTGATGGAAGCCTCGCTCAAGATCGTTGCCGGATGTGTGATCGGGACATGGGTGATTCTGGCGATTACGCAAAATCTCCTTGTAGATGGATTCCGCCTCCATGGAGACGGTGCGGCGTTGGTGCATCTGTTCTGTTCGTGGACCGTTTCCGGCTATCTTTTCGTGGGTATGCTCTTTGTAGCCAATGCGGCCTTCAACAATTTGGGCCACCCACTGTATTCGACGATTTTCAACTGGGGACGCGCGACGCTGGGGACCATCCCGTTTGTGGCGTTTGGTGCAAAATTTGGCGCTTTGGGCGTGCAGGTCGGGCAGGCGCTGGGCAGCGTCATATTCGGCCTTCTGGCCATTTTCACGGCTTTCCGGGTGATTGCCGAACTTGCTGTTTCGCAGGACCGCAGCGCGGCTCCAGCGGCAGGGGAAGAACGCATGGCAGACATTTCAACGATGAGCCCGGGTGCTGCGATGGCAGAACTGGCGGAAATCGGGGAAGTGGAAGATGCCGCCCGAAACGACTCTGCGTGAGGGAGAAGCGGACTTCTGGTTTTGGTCCCGTGTTCACCCTACATATTCAAGGATCGTGTCGGTTTCTGTTGTGACAATGCGACACGACAATCCTGAAGAAGGGGAGAGGAACTCATGTCGAGACTGACTGCTGCTGAACGGGATGCTCTGCCTGACACTGCTTTTGCATTGCCGGGTCGGCGTTATCCCATCCCCGATAAAACGCATGCGCGCGATGCTCTGGCGCGGGCCAGCGAATTTCATCATCGTGGGGAACTGACCGATGCCGAATACGAAACGATCGTTCGGCGCGCAAAAGAAGTTTTGGGTGAAGAATAAAGAACTGTGTTGATTGGATGATGCCCCTCCCGTGCGTTGATGATCACGGGAGGGAAAGAGCGGGTTAGCTGCCCGTAGTAGAACTTGAGGACGTGCTTGCCGTGGTGGATGAAGCGTCCGTGAAGGATTTGACATCCGACATATCCACGAGAGAATCACCCATTTTGACGTACATCGTGCCACTGTTGTTCGTGACGCCTGTGACGGTTCCCGTAACGGTGAAGGGGACAGCCGATGTGTTGCCGGAGCCGTCTTCTGTCTCGACAGCGATGTTGTAGGAGCCGTCGGTAAGCTGCGAACCGCTGTCTGACGTTCCGTTCCATGTCCATGTGTTCGTGCCAGCCGTCGATGTCAGTTCATCTGTTTTGACGACGTTGCCACTGCTGTCCGTAACGGCAATGGCGATTGGCTCCGCCGAAGTCGTGGTGAAAGAAATCGAACTGGTGCCGTTCTGAAGCGGGAGCTGTGTGGTGCTCGCCTGTGCCGTTTTGCCGACAAGCGCCATATCCGTTGATTGCTGCCCATTCTCGGTCAGGGAAATGAGCGTTTGCAGATTTGTGTTGGTTGCGACCTGCTGCTCCACACCAGCGAACTGAGCCAGTTCAGAGGTGAAGGTATCGCTGCTCATCGGGCTGCTCGGATCCTGATTCTTGAGCTGCGTGGTGAGCAGCGTCAGGAATGTCGTGAAATTGCCGGACAGGGATGCCAGCGCGCTCGTGCTGCTGCTGCTCGTATCTGTCGACGACGCGGATGTAATCGAAGCAGCGTTCGTCGTTGCGGCCGAACGGGCAGAGGATACAGCCGTTGAAAGAAGAGAAGTAGTGGAATCAGTTGTTGTCGTCATGTCCTGTTCTTTCAGGCTGTGAGATTGACGGAACCGACTCGACCGGTAGCGGGCGTAGTGTAGGTGACGTCACTGATACTGTCGGTTGCGGGGACAAGAGGAGATATCGCGCTCGCGCTTGGCCGGGCGTTCCAGTTGCCCTGTCCTCCGGTTCCACTGTTGTTTCCGGACAATGTATTGCCGAAATTATTGGCAAAATCTGAAGATTCATTACCGGAGGCAAAATTGTTGTGCTGGGGGGTATGCTGGGGCATGTCCTGCTGAGACGCCCCAAACCCGGAAGACTGATCAGTCAGACTGAAGGAAATCTGTGATCCGGTCGTGGAAATGCCAGCATTTTCAAGCGAGTTTATGAGATCCTGTTTGTGCGCCTGAAGATCGTTCAGAGTGGTCTGTTCATGTGTGCCGATATGGATGGTCAACGCTGAAGTGTCATCGGAACGATCAATCGTGACATGTACGGGCGATTGATCATCTTGTAAGGACACGGTCAGGTTTAGGGCGCTTGAACTTGTGTCCGGCACGTTGGTGGCAATGGCCGAGGCAAGCTTGGCTGTGGCAGTGGCCGGTGCGGCATCTGTCGTGGAAGACGGATCCGTTACGCTGGAAAGCGTGTCACCAAATTTCGATTCCTCCGTAAGCGCTGTAAGATTCGTCAAACTGGAAGGAGTTGAACTTTTCGTTTCTTCCTTAGTGGAATTTTTGGTCACATCCTGTTCTGAGGACGTTTTTCCGCTGGTGCTGGATGATGTTTCCGTGGCGTCCACTTCTGGGAGGGCTGTCTGGCTCGCAACCTGCAAAGAAGATGACGGTTTCAATGCGGAAGATGCAGTCGTAGCAGTGGTCTGTTTCTCTTTCGCAGCCGTAAGGTGGTCGATCGACTGTGAAGTGAGGTTGGGGGAAGTGCTGGAGGGCAGCGCTGGAGATGATGGGTGCCCCTCTACAGACGTATTATCCGGAGCAGATAGAGAGGAAGAAGACGGTGAGGCTGCGCTGACCGGACGCAGTGCCGTCGAAGACCCTTCGTCTGAAAAGATCTGAGCAAGTTGCAGATTGATAGCACCCGAAGAAGTGGTCTCGCGGGCTGTGCGGGAGAGTGGGGCTGTGCGCTGTGCCTGAACGGATATCTGTTGCGTTATGGGAGAAGAAGAAAGAGAGGCTGCCTGTTGAACAGCGTCGCTTAGATTAGTGGAACTGGGCAAAGCAGCAGTCGTGTTGGTGGTAGATGCGGAAATGTCTTCGCTCGTTGCAGGCGACAACTGTCCTTCTGCTATTGATGGAGAAAAACTGAGGAGAGCTTCTGTTGTTGGAGTAGAAATTGTCAGTTTGTTTTGACTGTTGACCGTCGATGTGGGGCTCGGAGAGGTTTTTGATGTTGCATCAGCCGAAGAGGTTGCAGGCAAGGAAGATGTTGTCTGTGTTCCTGAGATAGAGGTGCTTATTGCATTAGCGTTGATGGGCGAAAGATCCGCCGGAAATAGGCTGTCATTAACAAGGGAATCAGAATCAGAAACAATCTGCGGCTCCGAAAGAGAACTGGTCGAGGTGTTTGCCGTAGACTGTAGCGTGCTGGGTGTGGTGCTCGTGAGCGGTTCTACGCTTATGGCGCTGCTGCTCAGGGAATCGTAATTGCTACTCGAAGAAACTCCAGACGTTCCAGGTGTGGATGAGGCCAAAAGTGCCAACCCCATAGCTACTGCATCGAGTGAGGGTGACACTGTGGCTGAAGCGGCTTCGTTGGAGGCTGCTGCGTCTGTTTGAGTGTCCTTGTCAGTAGGGGATTTTTCGGATGCTTTTACGCTACTCTTGCTGGGTGTGGCTTGTGGGAGCGTTGCGACGATTTTACTACTGGTATCCGCTGTCGCCAAGTCGACTGTCGTATCGTTGATACTGGTGTTGACCGCAGCCGTTGCTGTTTGATGGGTGGCATCGACTGATGCATCAGTTAAATCTGTACTTTTCGGAATATTGACCGTTATATTGGTCGATAATTCTGAAGTCGCGGATGAATTTTTCCCGTTTGCACTCTCTATCTGCGATGCAGGTGAAGTTGACTGTGAAAGTGCATTGTCCCGCGTTTTATTTTTTGCAGGGTCTTTTGAGATGACGACTGAATTATTTTGGGTGCCGGCGTTTGAAGACGCATCTAGGTTTATTGAATGCGTGTGAGTGACAGATTTCTTCGTAAATTTCTGCGCCACCAGAGAGGAGAATGTATCCGTCGTTTCTGATGTTGCAGTAGTTTTTGTAAGCGTGCTGGGGGCTGAAAGTTTTTTTGCTGCAGACGTTTTCCCACTTGTGGTGGCAGCCTTACTGCCGTTTGACTTTCCTGTCGGTGTAGTAGGCTGCAGCGTCAGCGAGCTTGTCATGACAAATCCCAGGCAAGTTATGCACCCGTTAAGGCATGCAACTTTCGGGCCATCGTGCCGAAGATATGTTGAGAAAGTGGAAATTTCTCTCTTTGAAAAAGAAGATTGCGACAGAGAGTTGAAAGAAAATTGCAAGTTTATATCCGATAAGATATTGAAAATACGTGAAATATATGGATGTGTCTGTTTGGGGCGCGGTCTTGTTTGCTCACTCTTTCTGGAGAGACAAGATAAAGGCGTCGTTTTAGGTCTGATCCAGAAAAGATGCTTCTCTGCTGGGCATATTCTGCCTAATAGGCAAAATATGCCGGGTTAAATATGCCGCTCATATAGTTTTCAGTTTGAGTGGAGCTGAAACGGAAGAATTTTCAGAAAAAGAAAAATCTCCTGATTCCAGTCTGTTTATCGAAATTTAGAAAAAAATCGTTATTCCGCTCTCCGTTGGCACGCTTTCTGCATGGTTAGTGGTGTTGAGGTCATCGGCATACGTCATGTCGGGGCCACATTTTAGGAGTGATCCATGTCGATTATGAACTCTCTCATGACTGCCGACGCTGGTATGAATGCCCAGTCGACGGCTTTCACCAATCTGAGTAATAATATCGCGAACAGCCAGACCGTTGGCTACAAGGCATCTGAAACCAGCTTTCAAGACTATGTTTCAAACAATCTGGCATCCTATACGCAGGGTCAGTCCGTTTCGGATGGTGTAAGTGCTTACACGACATCCCAGACGCAGAAACAGGGCACGATCTCAACAAGCACGAACTCGCTTGCTGTGGCGATTTCTGGAAATGGCTTCTTCGATGTTTCTGAAGCGTCCGGACAGGCGACAGCTGGTAAAGAGTCGTTTTCAGATCAGCAGTATTTCACCCGGAATGGCGATTTTTCTGAAGATAAGAACGGTTATCTTGTCAATACATCCGGTTATTACCTTGATGGGTATATGGCTGACCCAAAAACGGGAACGCTTAGCAGTGATCTGACGCAGATCAATGTGTCGAATATTGCTTTCCGACCGACTGAGACCACGACACTGACGATGACGGGTGGCCTAAGCGCTGGCGATGCTACAACTACCCCTCCCACTGCTGCTTATTCTACGACACAGACTATTTATGACTCGACTTCCCAAGAGCATTCCTTGGACATTTCTTGGGGGCCTCTGACTTCGACAACGGCGTCTGATGGGTCGGCTATTGAGACTTCTACTGTTACAATCTCGAACCCATCGACCACAGATGGTATGGCTGTCGATGGCAGCACCAGCTCATACACGGTTGCCTTTGATTCCAGTGGTAATATCAAATCGGTAACGGATTCTTCTGGTAATCCAGTCGGGACTGGGTACAGTGGTTCCACTGCAACACTGCCTATTACACTCGATTATACGAATGGTGCAGCGGGACAGACGATTGATCTGAATATTGGCACGATCGGCAGTTCTGCAGGAACGACAACGTCGGTTGCGAACTCTGCCTCTCCCACGATCACCAGCGACAGCGCAACGTCAGCGACTTATGAAGGTATCTCCATGACAAGCGATGGCTCTGTTATGGCTACGTTCAGCAACGGCGATACGCAGTTGGTCGGCAAGATTGCTCTTTCTTCCTTCGCAAATGCCAACGGTCTGATGGCGGTTGATGGGCAGGCTTATGTCGCGACGTCCGCTTCCGGTTCGGCTACGACAGGTGTTGTGGGCACTAATGGAACGGGAACTCTCAAGACATCCTCAACGGAATCATCCACGACGGATCTGACCTCCGATCTGTCCAGTCTGATTGTTGCGCAGGAAGCCTATACGGCGAACACCAAAGTCGTCACGACGGCATCTACATTGCTGGAGACCACCATCTCCATGATCCGCTAATAGGTTTTTAACCTGTTTTTCACCTGCGCGGGATAAACTGAAAAATATTGGAAGTCCCGTCTGGTTCAATGCTTTGACCCCGGGCCGGTAAAATCGCCGGCCGTGGTCACCCTGATCCGATTGTTTATGCCGACAGGGTTTTTGCTGGAGTTCTTAGGTCATGGATCTGGGTAGTGCCCTGTCAATTGCGACCAGTGGTCTTGAGGGCACGCAGTATGCCCTCGGTGTCGTGTCACAAAATGTTTCGAACGCAAGTACTACAGGTTACGTGGCGGAGAACGCAAATCTCAATGCGACAGATACTGTTGGGACGGGCTCTGGAATCTCCATCGGTCTGACAACAAGAAATGTCAATGATGCCTTGCAGAACAGCCTTTATACGCAGAATGCGCAGGTAGCTTCGCTGACGGTGCAGGACAATTCATTGTCCGCAATCACGTCCCTTCAGGGTTCCATGAGTGCTGATTCCGGCTCAACTGGCACGCTGTCGGACGAAGTTGGCAATTTGTCGAATGCCATTACCTCCCTTATTTCCACGCCGACAGATTCAACGGCACGCAGTACTGTCGTGGCGGATGCATCTACACTAGCAACGTCCATCAACACCATGTCGTCTGCCTATCAGACGCAGCGGCAGGCAGCCCAGGATTCAATTGTTGACGAAGTTTCCTCGATCAATACGGATCTGACAACAATTGGTGTGCTATCGAAGCAGATCATGTCTTTGAAAGTACAGGGTCTGAGCACGGCAGATTTAGAAAATCAGCGCGCCTCAGCGATGTCGGATCTGTCTTCGTATATTTCGGTTTCTTATACCGAGACGGCCAAAGGCGATATGCTGGTCAAGACTGCTGACGGCACGCAATTGCCTACATATCCGACAAATAGTGAGAATACGGTTCTCTCGACATATCCATCCGATGGTTCCAGTGCGTTGCAGGCAACATCGACATGGCCCTTGTCCACTGAGGATGCCACTCTTTCGGCAACGTCCTCCATTACTGCCTCTTCCTCTTCCAGTTATGTTCCAGCGATTACGTTTGTCAGCAGTGATAAGGCGCTTGATAGCAGCAAAGACCTGACGTCTGATCTGACGGGCGGCAGTCTGGGAGCCAACATTACCCTGCGTGATACGGTGTATCCCAAGATGCAGGCCCAGTTGGATTCATTTGCTTATACGCTGGCTTCCAGATTCGACTCGGCCGGATTGACTCTGTTCACTGATAGTTCTGGCGCAGTGCCAGCCTCAAGCACGACGTCGAAAGATCCTGATGGAATTGTCGGATTTTCGAGTAATATTCAGGTAAGTGCGTCTGTCAGTGCGGATCCATCGGTATTATCCACATCCGGCTCGACCACCTTGGCGCAGACTCTTCTTTCTACTGCGTTGAATGGTACGGATCCTGTTGCCCCAACTTCTGGTTTGGGTGTGAATGGAAACATTTCCACGGGTTACGCTGGAAACCAGACATTGGCTAATTTGGCGACAGCGTTGACATCCAGTCAGGCGACAGTTGCATCTACCGCCACCACTTCTCTTGCAACAGCGACAACGGTGCAGACATCGCTGACGACGAAAGTATCGAATGTGTCCGGTGTCGATGTCGATAATGAGATGTCGAAACTTGTTGCCTTGCAAAATGCCTATACAGCAAATGCAAAAGTTATAACGGCTGTGAAAGCGATGTTCACGGCGCTTCTGGATGCGGTGTAAGTCATGACTTCTTCAGTTGGTCTTTATGGTGCTAGCGGCACTACTTATGTCCTGCAACAGGAGATAAAGCGTCTTGATCAGGAGCAGACGACGCTTTCCTATCAGGCCTCGTCTGGGATGAAGGCTGATTCCTACGCTGCTCTGGATACGGGGCAGCGCACACAGGCTTTGAGTCTCGTGCCGCAGGTTACAGCCCTTGCGACCTGGCAAACGTCTGTTCAGGGAGCGCAGACGAATCTAGACATTACGCAAACAGCCTTGACGCAGATTTCGTCAATAGCATCGACATTAAGCACGAACATCCTGTCTCTAAAAGGCAACCTTGGACAGGATGAGCTTCAGACAATTGCTGAAAGCGCCCAGTCTGCTTTGGGAGAACTGGGAACATATCTCAATACCACAGGTAGCTCCGGCTATGTTTTTGCCGGTCAGGACAGTGGCACCATACCGGTCACGGATGCGGCAGGTCTTGCTGACAGTTCTTTGGCGACTGCGACGGCAGATGCCGTGAGTGCTCTCGATACAGATGGTGCTGCGTCTGTCTTTGCCAAGGCGACACAGGATGCGTCGGACAATAGCCTGTCGGTATTCTCCTCGACCTTGTCCACCGACCCCGTTTCCGCAAGCAGCCTGACCAATAAAGCCGTTATTGGACAAGGGCAGGTTATCAGTGTGGGGATGACCGCCACGCAAGGCACCACAACTGGAGATGGGACCACTACCACAGGCTCGCCAATTCGCGACCTGATGCGTAACCTGATGATCGTAGCCTCTTTGGGCAGTGCAGATACTTCCAGTTCAAATTTTACAGATCTTGTTTCCCAGCTTCAGTCTTCCACCACGACGATTTCCAGTGAACTGTCGGCTCAGGTGGGCTCTCTGGGGCTGACGCAAACATCCCTCACGGCGCAGGCTTCTTCGCTTTCGACGATGAGCGTCATGTTAGCATCGCAGCTTTCGGATGTGACAGAACTTAGCAGTTCAGATCTGGCAGCTGTTGCAACGCAAACCACGACAGTACAGAACCAGATTGAATCATCCTATGCTCTGGTCGCTGCTTTCAAAAGCATGACACTGGCAAATTATCTCTAGTAACCAAAAAGAAACGGGCAGAACAATAATGTTTGCCCGTTTCTTTTTCTGACTAAAACCCGATCATGGCGTCACCGCCAAAGGTGAACATGCCAGTGTTGCGTCCATCATTGAACGGGGATGTGCCGTTAAGAGAACGGTC
Source organism: Acetobacter sp. (assembly GCF_047721705.1). Classification (GTDB taxonomy): domain Bacteria; phylum Pseudomonadota; class Alphaproteobacteria; order Acetobacterales; family Acetobacteraceae; genus Acetobacter. Next base: position 45,371 of record NZ_JBDNXK010000016.1, read on the forward strand.
AAATCGCACTTCCGGACGAATGGCGAAAAAACCAAGGTCTTTTGAAAGTGGTGTGCGGTAAGTCACGCCAAGGCTCATATCACCATAGGTGGTTGGAGGGGCGCTTTCTGTAGGGGCGTTCCGACCAGCGATACCGTTCATGTATCCTTGGTCAGACAGAAAGTTCACAACCATCAGACCAGTGTTATCGCGATAGATTTCACCGCGATAATTGAAGGTCAGGTTCTTGGCAAAGTCCCAAGAAAGATAAGAGACAAAGCTGTAAGTGTCGGCACGTAGACCGTCATCATGGAGATAGTTGAACTCGCCAGTTACCTTGACTGTAGGTGTCACCTGATAAACTGCCATGAGATCGTTCCAGAAACGCATGTCGTGATTGGCTGCGCCCCCAAGCGCAAACCGTGCATCTTCGGGACCGAAACGGCTGAGTTCTGTAATTGTCAGTTTTCCACCAGCAAGATTGTTGAGTGCAACTCCCGCGTAACCTGCCGGAGCATCGTTATTGTCATTGTGGCCGAATGTCGTCTGGTTACCTGTATCAATGCCGGTCAATACATCGATCATGGGCGTGACGTGAATGGTCGCCATCATGCCGACATGTTCAAAAGGCACGGAATATTGGCCAGTATAGCTGAAAGTATAGAAAGGACGCGCTGTAGGATCGAAGGCTTCTGGTCCCATGGGAGCTTGCAGGATGCCTGCGTGCATATCGATGCCAAGTTTTGTAAACCACGGCAGATGGGCGTCTACGTGCGCCTGTGCCGGAATGATCTGATAGCGTGCATTGAGCGCGCGATCTGAAATACCCAGCAGGTGATAATAGCGTGAGTCAGAACCATAGCTTGCCTCCAGAGTGAAGCCGAAGCTGTAATCGTCCTTTGTGGTGTCGATGGCTCGTGAAAGCGTCAGGGCGAACTGATTGAGTTGCGCCTGATTGGCATGATCGCCGATAAAGTCACCAAAATTGATGCCATTATCCGGGCGGGCAGGATTGGCCATAATGCCTCCATCAATCCGGCCGGCCAGCGTAATGCCGCGCCACCATTGTTCGAATTCGGAGGCATCGGTTTTCTGGGAAAATAGATTGACCGCAGCCTGTGCGGTATCTGTCCAGCTGGCGGTCAGGAAACCAGCAAGCAGAAATATGGAATATTTGCGCCTGCTTGCGATCATGTCTCTTTCCTTTCGCCCCGGATGTTGGCGAGCCGCCAACTCACAGGCTCATAAAGACATGATTTGATATGAAGCTGTATTGATTTGTTGTCTGAGGTCGTGTGCAGACCGAAAGATTGCGTTTCGGAATGGAAGAGGAAGACGCTTACGAAGAAGCGTCTTCCTCTTCAGATGTGACCTCTTCAGTCGTGGTGGAAATATCGGCCTTGCCCACCAGTCCACGGGCAAACTCCACAGCGGAAAACGGCCGCAGATCCTCGGCCTTTTCACCCACACCCACAGCATGGATCGGAAGCTTGAACTGGTCCGCCAGCGCGACCACGATGCCACCGCGCGCGGACCCATCCAACTTGGTCACGATCAGACCCGTCACGTTTACCAGTTCGCGGAAGACACGCACCTGCTCGACAGCGTTCTGCCCCGTCGTGGCGTCCAGCACGAGAATGACGGAGTGGGGCGCGGTCTCGTCGAATTTCTTCATCACACGGATGATTTTCGCGAGCTCCTCCATGAGCGCGCCCTTGTTGTGCAGACGCCCGGCGGTGTCGATCAGCAGCAGATCGGCGCCTTCCGCCTTGCCGCGCTTGAGCGCTTCAAAGGCCAGACCAGCCGCATCGGCCCCCGGCTTTCCAGCGATCACCGGGACGTTCGTGCGCTCGCCCCAGACCTGCAACTGCTCCACGGCGGCGGCACGGAACGTATCGCCCGCCACCATGATGACCTTCTTGCCCTGCTCGCTGAAATAACGGCCCATCTTGCCGATGGTCGTCGTCTTGCCGCTGCCGTTCACGCCGACCATCAGGACGACATGCGGTTTGAGAGCGGGGTCGGGTTCGAAGGGAACGGCCACAGGCTCCAGAACGCGTGCGATCTCGTCGGCCAGCGTGTTGCGGATTTCGTCATCCGTCACTTCCGCCCCGAAGCGGGTGTTGCGGAAGGATTCAATCACCCGTTCCGCGACTTCCGGTCCGAGATCGGCGGCGATGAGGTGATCTTCCAGATCCTCAAGGGCTGCTTCATCGAGCTTGCGCTTAGTGAAGACGCTGCTGAGTTTCTGGGTGGAGCGCGAAAGCCCCTGCTTGAGACGGGAGAAAAATCCGAGTGCCATGACTATACGATCTCCGCCACAAGGCCTTTTTCGTCAACCGCTACCGGACGCAGAACCTCGATGCGTCCCATTTCGGACTGACCCTGCGCGAGCCGGACCGGAGCGAATTCCTCGCTGTGGCCGCTTTCCGGTGTTTCCATCAGCACGCGCAGTTCACGGCCTAGCAGGCTCCTGAAATAAGTCTGTGCCGACTGCTCACCGACAGCGCGAACCCGAGCGGCGCGGGCTTTGCGTTCGACGACCGGCACGGCTGGCATCTTCGCGGCAGGCGTGCCGGGACGGGCGCTGTAAGGGAAGACATGCAGATAGGGGAGGGCGGCCTGCTCAAGGAAAGTGAGTGTTTCCTCGAACAGCACTTCATCTTCAGTCGGGAAACCTGCGATCAGGTCCGCACCAATGCCGATCTCGGGGCGGATCGATCGTGCCCGCTCAATGACAGATGCTGCATCCGCGACCAGATGCCGTCGCTTCATCCGCTTGAGGATCATGTCCGACCCGGCCTGCAAGGAGAGATGCAGATAAGGCATGAAGCGTGGTTCGTTTTCCAGCAGACGCCAGATATCCTCGTCGATCTCTACTGGGTCGACAGAGGACAGCCGTAGCCGCTCCAGTTCTGGTACCAATGCGAGTAGACGGCGGCACAACTGGCCAAGTTGCGGCGTGCCGGGCAGATCGTCGCCCCATGAGGTGATGTCCACGCCGGTCAGCACGACCTCGCGATAACCGGACGCCACGAGCGCACGCACCTGTTCCACCACCACGCCCACCGGCACGGAACGGGAAGGGCCGCGTCCGTAGGGGATGATACAGAATGTGCAGCGATGGTCGCAGCCCTGCTGCACCTGCACAAAAGCACGGGTACGTCCGGCGAACTCCGTCACCAGATGCGCCGCAGTCTCCTTGGCAGCCATGATGTCGGACACGGCATTGCCGGATCCGAGAGCAGGGAGGCTCCAGCTTTCGGCTTTCAGCTTGTCCTCGTTGCCCAGCACGCGTGTCACGCCGGGAATGGAGGCCCAGCGGTCCGGATTGATCTGCGCGGCGCACCCGGTCACGACGATGCGGGCATCCGGACGCTCGCGGTGCGCCCGGCGGATGGCCTGTCGCGCCTGTCGCTCGGCTTCGTTGGTGACGGCGCAGGTGTTGACGATGATGACATCGTCCAGCGCCGCCGCGTGGCCGCGCATGACCTCGCTCTCATAGGTGTTGAGGCGGCAGCCGAAAGTGAGAATGTCCACGCCTTGGGTTGCGCCCTGCGTGGGGTCCACCGGCATCTCCGGAGGGGTGTCGGTCATTTTGGATAGGCCTCGAGATCGACGGTCCCCTCAAAGGCAAGCTGCGCGGGGCCGGTCATCAGCACATGGTCGTTGGCTTCCCATGCGATAACCATCTCCCCGCCGTCAACCTCAACCTGCATGCGACGTTCGCCGAGACCGCGCCGCGCCGCATTGACCACGGCCGCGCAGGCGCCGGAACCGCAGGCCAGCGTGAAGCCCGCGCCCCGTTCCCAGACGCGCAGCCGCATCCGGTCGGGCGCCTCAATGAGGGCGAAGCCGATATTGGCGCGCTCAGGAAAAAGTGGGTCGACTTCCAGTACGGGGCCGCGTGCTGCCTCAGCCAGGTCCTCGACGAAGAAGGTCGCGTGCGGGTTGCCCATCGAGAGGGCGGCAGGTTCACCTGTCAGAGGAAGGCGCAGCGTATCGGTTTCATGAGCGAGCGGGACGGATTGCCACTCCATGCGGGGGCGTCCCATATCGACCGTGACGACAGCGCTATCTGTTTCTGTGCGGGACAGCACCTCGGCATGGAGCAGACCGCCCTTTGTCTCGAAGCAAAGTTTGTTTTCGCCGGTTTCTTCCGCCAGCAACTGCGCCACACAGCGGGAGGCATTGCCGCACGCTCCTGCTTCGCTGCCATCGGGGTTGAAAAAACGCACGAAGGCTGTCGCATTTTCATGTTGCGAGGGCGCAAGTGTAACGAACTGATCGCAGCCAATTCCCTTGTGTCGATCAGCCAGCGCCGCGATGCGGACGGGTGTCAGTCCAAGAGCCTGCGGACGTTCATCAACGATAATGAAATCGTTCCCCAGCCCATGCATTTTCCGAAAAAACATTTTCATGCGTGACATATATGCGAAGACGAAGCGAAACGCACGGTTTTCTGCCGGAAAATGTAAACCATACGGTAGGATGATCGGA
>NZ_JBDNXK010000017.1:0-11769 GCF_047721705.1 Acetobacter sp.
GAAGCCGGCACGCCGTCACGGATCAGTTCAGCCTTCACGCTGTTTGCGCGACGGATGGACAGGCCCATGTTGTACTTCGCACCAGCAGCACCACCGCGAGCGGAGGAGTTGTCGGTGTAACCGTTGACTTCAATGCGCGTCGTCTGGACGTGCGTGGAAGCCTGAGCTGCCTCGGCAACGATCTGGCGGGCACGAGCCGTCAGGTTCGACTTATCCCAGTCGAAGAAGACGAGGTATGTGCGAGCAGGCGTCGGAGCCGGCGGAGCAAGCTGCGGAGCCGGCGGCGGCGGCGGCGGAGCCGTGTCGAAAGCGTAACGCAGACCCAGGATGAACTGGTGGTTGAAGCGGTGATCGAAGTTCACGTGACCCTTGTGAACGCCCGAGTTGTTCCACGTCGTTGCCGAGTAGGCACCATCCGTGAAGGTCTGGCCGATCATGCGGTATTCGGTCGTGACCTGCAGACCCGGGACACCCGTGTCATAAGCCGCACCGACGATACCCTGGTAAGCGAAGCCACCGTTCGTGCCACCAAGGCGGCTACGGTTGCCGTTGCTGAAGTTGGTGTCGGTCGGGTTGTAATGCTGCCAGAGGTAACCGGCACCAACACCGACGAACGGCGTGACAGGCGCATCGATACCGAACTGCTTCAGGTCGATGTCATACAGCACGTTGACAAGGCCACCATAAGCCTGGTCGCTGCCGCGGGTCTTGCCGTGAACCGGCGTTACGCTGCGGTGGTTGATCTCGGAGTAGTTGTAAACACCCTCGACCTCAACGCGCAGACCGTTACCGAAGCCCCAGCCGAACGCACCAAAACCGGTAAAGCCGTTCTTGTGGCGATACTTGGTGTGGCTGTCGTTGCCCATCGTGTTGCTGCCGTCCGACATGGCGCCGGCTGCAGTGTTGGCGTGCTGGGTCTGGGTCAGATCGTAGCCACCGCCGATGTCGACATACGGACCGGTGATGGTCGTGGCTGAAGCGGCAACAGGGGCCGCCGCCATCAGGGTTGTTGCGAGTAACGCAGTGCGGAGACGCATTTTTTCGTCCTCAAATTTCTTAACTGTTGGGGTCGAAACCGAAAGCTTCGGTCCCTGTGCCCTACAGGCTGTCTAAAAGCCCTATAAAACGATGGGTTCCGGAAATGGAACCCATCAGGAGGGGCTTCTGACGATTACACGCCATAAGCGTGGTTTATATGCAACAGTTCGCTTCTCATACAAGAACAAACCATTGCCACAATTCGATTATTCACGTTTCTGTGTAGAGCCGGAAACGCCGGAAATCAGCCGTTTGTGGATTTTTCTCTTGATCTAGATCAATCTATTGGTCATGAGTTCCCCGGAAGGTTTCTGTCTATGTTGCGTCTGGCGCGCATCCGTCCTCTGCAAGGACATCATGAACCGCCTGCGCCGGTACATCCCGGCAGGTGAAAGCCTGACCGATTCCGCGCACCAGCACGAATGTCAGTCTGCCATCCTGCATTTTCTTGTCCCGCGTCATGTGGTCAAGAAGTGTTCGCACGGCAAACGGCCGCCCCAGATCTGAAATCCGTGCAGGCATCCCAAGAGCATCGAGATGCGCGGTGACACGATCAAGATCCGCCTGCGGGCAATAACCCAGCCGCACCGACAGCATGAAGGCCAAGCGCAGCCCTATCGAGACAGCTTCTCCATGCAGCAGGCTGCCGTCATATCCCATCTCGGCTTCGAGAGCGTGGCCGAATGTGTGTCCCAGATTGAGAAGTGCGCGGCCTCCCTGGGCTTTTGTTTCGAATTCGTCCTCAGTCACTACAGCGGCCTTGAAGGCGCAGGCCCGTTCGACTGCTTCGGCGAGAGCGTTGGGGTCCTGTGAAAGAACTTGGGCGCCGTGCTTTTCGCACCATGCAAAGAGATCGGCGTCACCCAACAGGCCGGATTTGACGATTTCCGCGTAGCCCGCCTTGATTTCGCGGGGAGGAAGAGTAGCGAGGGTCGAAACGTCTGCCAGCACAATGGCAGGCTGATGGAATGCCCCCAGCAGGTTTTTGCCCCAGCTTGTGTTGATGCCCGTCTTGCCGCCAACGGAAGAATCCACCTGCGAAAGCAGGGTGGTGGGGATCTGCACGAAGGGTAGGCCGCGTAAGGTCGTCGCCGCGACAAAACCAGCGAGATCGCCCACGACACCGCCGCCAAGGGCAACAATCGCAGTTTTGCGTTCGACCTTGTGCTCAAGAATGGCGTCCGTCACCCGGCGGAACTCATCGATGGATTTGGATGATTCTCCTGGTGGAACGACGACCGCCTGCGCGGCAATGCCGGAATCCGACAGCGATTCCAGAAGTGGGTGAAGATAGTATTCCGCCACATTAGCGTCGGAAATCACCACAACGCGCTTCTGGGGCAGGACGGCGGAGAGGAACACGCCTGCGCGCTCAACAAGCCCACTGCCGATGATGACCTCATAGGGCGACTTTGCCAGCTTTACCGGCACCCGTCGGGGACGATGATTGAGGGCGAGAGCCTCGATGACGCGGGTTGTGGTGTTGTCCACGTTGTCTTCTCCACATTGCACGACAATGTCGGCTTCGGCGTAAATGGGATGGCGAACCTGCATGAGCTGTTCGAGCACGTCTTTCGGCTTCACGCCGTTCTGCGGGGGGGGAGGGGTTGGTCCGGTCACGCGCTTGACCAGCACGGGTCGAGGGATGCGCAGCCAGAGGGAAATGGCGCGCTCACTAATCAGCGCGCGCGTCTCCGCGTTCATGAACGCGCCGCCTCCCGTGGCGATCACACGCGAAGGCCCGTCCAGCAGGCGCCTGAGCACGCGGCGCTCTCCATCGCGAAAGGCTTCTTCTCCGTAGAGGCTGAAGACATCCTTGATGGAACAGCCGGCAGCGCGTTCGATTTCGGTGTCGGCATCGACGAAGCCCAGTCCCAGTCTCTGGGCAAGGCGACTGCCAATGGTCGATTTCCCGGCGCCCATCAGGCCGATCAGCACGATGCTGCGACCGCTGAGAGGACCAAAGCCGCTACAGGAACCACGGACCGCGTCCAGATTGAGGGGAAGGGCGGACGGGGGCTTGGATGAGGGAGGAGGTAACGCGGTCTCGGGAGGAGCCGTGTTTCTCCCTTCAGGAAAGAATGGTCGTGGCAAGGGGGGGATCCTAACATAGAGCGAGCAAACACACGTCATGATCGAAACGCCACCCGTTCCAGGGCGGCCCGACGCAAGGAATTGAGGCTGGAATGAGCCGAATCGCCATTATCGCTGGTTCTGTTGCCGGTGTTGTTCTCATTGGAGGAATTCTGGCTCTGGGCGCGTCCTCCGCGCCGCCTGCGCAGCAGCCCGTGCACAAGGAACTTGCTGTGGCGGAACTGACCGCCGCTGCCCAGCCTGCGCCACCACCAGTTCCCACCATCATTCCGCCTCAGGCGATGCCGTCTGCCGCTGCGACGGTATCTGTGCCCACGCCCGCAACGGTTCCTGCTCCGGTGACCCCGGCGGCATCGGCACCGGTTGTCCCGCCGGCAGTCCAGCCGGTTCATTAAGAATCGTTCTTCTGGGGAATGACGAGCGCGGCAGTCGATTCGTTTCTGGAAATGCTTGCGGCGGAACGGGCTGCGGCTCCGGCAACATTGGCGGCCTATACGCGGGATCTTGAGGACTGTGCCTCTAGCGTTGGTCAGGAAGGGCTGATGCTGGAGGATGCTTCGACAGAAGCCCTGCGTCACTGGGTCAGTGGCATGAGCCATGCAGGACTGGCCCGTCGGACGGTGGCCCGCCGCATTTCCTGTATTCGACAGTTCTATCTGTTTCTGCTGCGTGAGGGGCGGCGCGCGGATAATCCCGCCAGCATGCTTGACGTGCCCTCACCGGAGCAGAGTCTGCCGAAATTTCTGACAGAAGCGGAAGTTTCCGCCCTCATGGAGGCGAGTCGCCCTGCGGAGGACATGTCGGCCGCCAAAAAAAGGCGCTTTGCCGTCGCGTGTGCGGCACTGGAGCTTCTTTACTCAACCGGCCTTCGTATTTCGGAATTGCTGGTTTTGCAGCGCGACATGTTTCGCGCGGAAGCGCGGATGCTCATGGTGCGCGGCAAGGGTGGCCGTGAACGGCTCGTTCCTCTGTCCGATACGGCACGCGATGCCGTGTCGGCGTTGATCGCGGAAGACAGTGAGCGCCCGAGCCTGTGGCTGTTTGCAGGACGCGCGCCTGCTCGGCCGCTGACACGTCAGGGATTCGACAAGATACTCGCGGAGATCGGGGGAAGGGCGGGAATCGAACCGTCCCGACTGTCGCCACATGTTCTGCGCCATTCCTTCGCCACGCATATGCTGGCGCATGGGGCTGATCTGCGTGTTCTGCAAACTCTGCTTGGGCATGCGGATATCGCCACGACACAGATTTACACGCACGTTCAGGCGGATCGGCTGAAGGCTGCGGTGGACGCCCATCACCCTCTTGGAGAGGCCGCGGGACAGGACGGGCAAAAGAAATTGTAGCCGTCAGAGCGCGATACGCTTGGATTTGCCCGAGAGTGTGCTATCGGCGTCCATCATGCGTCAGTTCCTTGATTTCGAAAAACCGGTCGCCGAGCTTGAAACCAAGATCGATGACCTGCGTAACACGGCCAATGCGAGTGGCGCCGATGGCGTCAGCATCGCCGATGAGGTCGGGCGTTTGTCCGACAAGGTGGAAAAGCAGCTTCGCGCGCTTTACGCCAAACTCACCCCCTCCCAGAAAGTGCAGGTGGCGCGTCACGCGCAGCGGCCGCACACCGTGGACTACATCAAGGGGCTGATCACGGATTTCACCCCTCTGGCAGGTGACCGGCAGTTTGCCGACGACAAGGCCATCATTGGCGGCCTCGGTCGCTTCAACGGTCAATCCGTGGTGGTGATCGGCACGGAGCGTGGTGCCGAACTGGAAACCCGTCTTGAGCACAATTTCGGCATGGCGCGACCGGAGGGCTATCGGAAGGCCACCCGCCTGATGAATCTGGCTGCGCGATTCCGGCTGCCGATTCTCACCTTTGTCGATACCTCGGGCGCATGGCCGGGAATCGATGCTGAGGCCCGTGGACAGGCCGAGGCCATCGCGCGTTCCATCGAGACATGTCTCACCGTTCCGGTGCCTCTCATTGCGACAGTCATTGGTGAAGGTGGGTCTGGTGGAGCCGTGGCTCTCGCGACGGCTGATCGTATCCTGATGCTGGAAAATGCCATTTACTCGGTGATTTCGCCGGAAGCCTGCGCATCGATTCTGTGGCGTGATCCGAAGCAGGCGCCTACGGCTGCTGAAGCCCTTCGTCTTACCGCGCAGGACCTGAAAAAACTTGGCCTGATCGATCAGATCATCAACGAGCCTGTCGGTGGCGCCCAGCGTGATCCCGCGACCATGATCGAGACTGTTGGTCAGGCGATCGCCGAGGCACTTATGCCGCTTCTGAGTGAGGTGCCTGCGGCTCTCGTAGCCCATCGTCGCGAGAAATTCCTGGCGATGGGCCGTAGTGGCGTCGCATAATTTTTCAGAAGCTCCAGTCTTCTTTCACTGAGAGAAGGCTGGGTCCTCTGTCCTGAAATCAGCTTTTCGGTTCGCCTTCGACCGGTGTTTCACCCGTGGCGGCAATCAGTTCCTTGATCAGGCCAGATGCGGCGTCGAGTTCGTGGACGTCGGTTCCCTTGGCAACCAGCGCGACACCGCGTTTTCCGTCTTCGCGACGGAACGGATAAGATCCGAGGTCAAGGTCCGGATAGCGTTTCTGCACGGATTCCAGTGAATCAGCGATGGCGCTTTCATAGATATTGAGCGCGTACCATGTGCGGGAAAGCACAGGTGCTCCATGTTTCAGTTCGGGACGCACGGCTTCGAACATCGACTGCATGATGCGCGGCACACCTGCCAGAACATGGACATTGCCGATGGAAAAACCGGGTGCAATGGAAACAGCGTTGACGATGGGCTTCGCGCCGCGGGGGAGCATGGCCATGCGTTGCCGCGCCTCGGTGAACTGGTCCGTGCCGTAGTGTTCTTCCAGAAGATTGGCGGTCTCGACATGCAGTTCGAGCGGCACGCCAAATGCTTCGGCCACACAGGCCGCTGTAATATCATCGTGGGTGGGGCCAATCCCGCCTGTGGTGAAGACCTGATCGTAACGGGCCTTCATTTCATTGACCGTGGCGATGATGGTTTCGTGCACGTCCGGAATGATGCGCACTTCCTTCAGCGGAGCGCCGATTTCACCAAGATGAAGTGCCAGAAAACGGATGTTGGCATCCTGTGTCCGGCCCGACAGGATTTCGTTGCCGATCACGATAAGGGCAGAAGTGGGATTCATTGGGACAGGCTTTCAGTCTGATGACTTGGGCAGACTCGGGAGATTAGAGAAGGTCGCGCAGAAAGGGGATGATTGGCAAATCGGCGGGAGGCATCGGATAGTGGTGCAGTTCGGATGCTGCGACCCAAGCGAGCTTTTGCCCTTCGCGTCCTTCCGGCACACCTTCCCACTGCCGACACAGGTAAAGCGGCATCAGAAGATCGAACGTTTCGTAGTTATGGGAAGCGAATGTGAACGGCGCGAGGCAGGTCCGGCTGACATCCACGCCGAGCTCTTCCTGCAATTCGCGGATGAGCGCCGCCTCTGGCGATTCGCCAGCTTCGACCTTACCACCGGGAAATTCCCATAAACCGGCGAGGCTTTTGCCTTCGGGACGACGGGCCAGAAGAATGCGGTTGTTTCCGTCAATCATCGCCACGGCGGTGACCAGAACGAGACGACGGGGTGCCGCTACATCGCCAGAATTTTCCTGTGTGACAGGCTGTTCGTCGGAGCCGTGGAAATCTTCCCGCCGGGCAATGAAATACAGCACGGGAATTGTGCCGCCGCGTGCTGTGAACGCCTGCGTGCCACTGCCTGTTTCGTGAAAGCCAAGTTTGTTCAGGACTGCGATCGATCCCGCGTTGTCCTGCGCTACAGAAGCCGTGATTGCGCTGATTGGGAGATTGGCGAAAGCCCAGCGACAGATCCGTTCGCAGGCCGTGCTTGCGATCCCTTTCCGCCAGTGATCGCGCCCGATCCAGTAACCGAGAGAGCCTCGCAACGCCCCTTCGGAGCGACTGATCGTTAGCCCGACGCAGCCGATTACCTTCTGGTCCGACCCGACAATGGCGAAGTGGTAGGCCGTGCCCTCCTGCGCCTGATGAGCCGTGCTGGCAATCCAGCGTTCGGCGAGATCACGCGGGTAGGGGAAAGGCAACCGGCTCAGCATGCGGATGACGTTCCAGTCATTCACCTGTGCATGAATGGAGGCGGCGTCATCCGGGCTGAGCGCGCGGAGCGTGTGGGCTCCGGCATTCAGCGTCGGGGTTTCTCTGGGGAACGGTTCTTCTGACACGATGCTTTCAGTTGGTGGCAGGTGAGGTGGAATTTTTAGCCTTCTGTCTCCGGCGAGGCTGACTCTTGCGACGGGTCGGCGCGGGTGCGCTTTTCTTGGTTTCAGCAGCAACAGGCGGCTTTGCAGGTTTTTCCGCTACCACCGGCTGAGCTTCCTGTTTTGGTGCGGCTTCCACTGCACGCGCCTGAGGCGCAGTTGAAGGTTTTTCCTCCTGCTTGGGTGCTACACCACATTCAGCAAGGAGAGAGCGCAGAGCATTGATGACCGGGAAGACCTCCAGATTGTGGTCTCCCCCGAGTTCGCGCCATGCCTGCTGCTCCAGTTCGACGATTTCACGGTCTTCCGCGAAAATACGCTCGGTGAACGCAACAAGGAATGGCCATGCCAGATCGAGCAGCCCCGGGATGCCAGGGCGTTTTACGGACAGAAGACCGAACGTCCGGTTGGTAAGCTGGTCCTTGTCCTGCGGCGTATAGGCAATCCACAGGTCCATGACCGGAAGCTGGTCGCCAGTCTGGATGTGCAGTGTCTGGTAGGGATAGGTCGTGCGGATGGTCATCACGTCACGATCCTGATGCTTGGCCGACGTGTCGCGACGTTCGCCAAAGATCAGAGCCTCGCCCAGAGGCTGCTTGCCGCCTGTGCGGGCGAAGGAATAGCGTGCTTCGACCAGACCGGGTTCGCGGCGCTGCCCAAGAAAGCGGGGACGCATGTCGCCCATCTGCTTCATGTGCATGAACTGATGGTTCATATCCATCAGGTTCTCATGCATGAAACTGTAGTGGCAGCCGACTTCGCGACCGAATTTACGGGTTTTGTAGGCGGAGCTGCCTACCCGCGCGAGCGTGGGAGGTAACTGGACGGTTTCAGCTTTTTCCGCATCGCCCGGAAAGACAAAGATCAGCCCGTCCTGTTCCTTGACCGGATAGGTCCGCACGCCGTTCGGCAGCTTGCCCTTGCCGAGATAAGGCACGTCGATACAGCGTCCGGAACGACCATAAGCCCAGCCGTGGTAACAGCACTGAACCGACTGACCGCAGACGCGCCCTTTGCTGAGCGGCACCTGACGATGCGCGCAACGGTCTTCCAGCGCGAAAACGGAGCCTTCGGTCGGGCGGATCAGGGCAATCGGGTTGCCTGCATAACGCACGCCGATCGTTTTGCCGCGCTTGAGTTCATGCGACCAGGCAACAGGATACCAGAAGTCCGGGTCGCAATGGACACGTCTCAGATCAACCTTTTCCGCCGCGTTTGTCGTCGGGTGGCCGGTGACAGAAGCGGTGAAATCTTCGGTTGTCGGTGAAATATCCCTGTCGACTGACTGATCCATTGTGCCTCTATCTATCTTCCGCATCCGTTATCCCCACCTGCACGGAGACAGGCGACAAAATCCGGGAACAGTACTGTGTAGCATGCCTGACTTATCATCGAAGTGAGCCATATCAACCCGGGATTGGATGGTCCTCTGGCCCCGGGCCGACGGACTCGTTTCAATGTCTGTCGGCTGCCACCTTATCCAGCCTCATTCGGCACTCTGGCCAGTTTATCTTTCCTGTGAATTTCAAGATATTCACGGCAATCATTTGTCACGATTTGGTCGCGCGATCTCGGAGCACGGCTGTCAGATCGTCAATGAACTGCGCCGCCACGCGACCGGAACGGTTGCCGCGTGTGACGGACCATTCGCTCGCCTGGGCGCAGAGTTCCTCGTCCGAGATGGGAAGATTCAGTTCTTTCGCGTAAGCGCGCACCATGTCGAGATACACGTCCTGCGGACAGACGTGGAAACCTAGCCACAGGCCAAATCGGTCGGAGAGGGAAACCTTTTCTTCCGTCGCTTCGGAGGGGTTGATCGCCGTGCTGCGTTCATTGTCGATCATGTCGCGCGGCATGAGATGGCGCCGGTTAGATGTGGCGTAAAACAGAACGTTGGAGGGGCGCCCTGCGATGCCTCCGTCAAGAACGGACTTCAGCGCCTTGTAGTCACGATCTTCTTTCTCGAAAGAGAGGTCGTCACAAAAAATAATAAAGCGTCGGGAGGACTCTCTGAGGAGCGCCATCAGGTCGGGGAGGGTGCCCAGATCCTCGCGTTCGATTTCAACCAGAATGAGATGTTCTTCGGCTGGTCGGTCGCGGTTGATGGCGGCGTGGCAGGCCTTCACAAGCGAAGACTTGCCTGTGCCGCGTGAACCCCACAGCATGGCGTTGTTGGCTGGCCATCCATCTGCGAAGTGGCGCGTGTTCTGCAGCAATGTCTGCTTCTGGGAATCAACGCCCTGCAACAGGTCCAGTTGCACATGTGCGACAGCCGCAACAGGGGCGAGACGGCCACGCTCGGGCTGCCAGATGAAGGCGTCCGCCGTCCTAAGGCCGTCCAGTGTCGGCGCTGGCGGAGAAAGGCGTTCCAGAGCAGATGCAATACGATCCAGCAGGGGCAAGAGATCGGTCGTCATGAAGAACTCCGCGAAAACAGGGGCGACCAGTTGACGTGTCGCGCCCGGAATTTATGGTCCCGGCCTAACAGCGGGTCATGGCGCCCCGCAACCCGCCGAACGAAAAGTTATCGAAATGACCGATTTCCTGATTTCTCCCGCTTATGCCCAGAGTGCGGGCGCTGCCGGAAGCGCCAGTGGGATGCTTCAGCTTCTGCCTTATGCGCTGGTTTTCATCATCTTCTATTTTCTGATGATTCGCCCGCAGCAGCAGAAGCAGAAAAAACACAAAGAGAACCTCGCGAACCTCCGTCGTGGCGACAAGATCGTGACGGCGGGCGGCATCGTCGGCGTGGTGCGCAAGGCCGCCCCCGAAATGGACGAAATCGAAGTCGAAATCGCTCCGAACGTTTCGGTTCGCGTGCTGCGTGGAACGGTTTTGACGGTTCTGTCCAGTGTTGAGAAGCCCGCGAACGATACGGGCGCGGCCTGACCGCGAATACCCTGTTTTTGGTGGAAGATCATTGCGCCTTTCGCCGGAAACAGGACTGTTATCTGCCCGCACGGTTATGAGGTGCGGGTGATACGCTGGCTATCCCGCCAGGCATAGAATAGCGCCACGACAACCCCGGTGACGGAACCCGTTGCCACCCAACAGACAATCCCTTCCGCACCCGCCATGCGGGCTGCCAGAATGAGACCGCCGAGCAGACAGGCAAGCCTGAGCATTTTCATGCTGCTCAGCTGCAGAGCCGATGGTGTCCATTGGTTGCGCCGCTGCCAGCCGCTCTGGAGCCGGGCATGACACACAAATGTCACAGCCCAGAGCAGAGTAGAGACTGGGAGTGAAAAGTAGAGAGAACTCACAGTTTCACGCCCCCTGAAAGAGAAACGAGATCGTCAGGTCGCACGGTCTCTTTGCGTGAGAGGACGCGGCGCAAGTGCAGTGCTGAAAGCCCCAGCGCAAATGCGACAGCATCGACAGCGAAATAGACGTTCTGATCCTGCATACCCATCCAATGCCAGCGGGTGGCGACATCCAGAGCAGGCAGAAGCAGCAGGGTTGCCGAAAGGAGAGTGGCCTGTTCGCGCCAGCCGCGAAGAATATGCAGGCCGCCTCCACGCAGGAGCGCATGCAATGCCGCCACCGCCCATACAAGAAACAGGGTCGAAGTTTCTGTCTCAACGCGGGAAGTCATTCCTGCTGGCAGTAGTCTGTTGGCCCAGAGAACACCCACACAGGCAAGAGGCAGACCGAGCACGGTCGCCAGTGTGAGACCTTCCGCCAGAACCATGCCCAGCGGGCTCCGGCCCTCAGCTTTCCGTCTGCGCTTGAGCAGGAACATCACCAATCCAGTGGCGAACATCACGTAACCCGCGATCCCCGAGACAAAATAAAGCCAGCGCACGGTTGCTGGAGCCCAGCGCGCCATATGTATCCCGGAAAGAAACTGGGACGTGGAGGCTGCCGGGCTGTCCTTGCTGACTTCCTTCAGGCGTTCACCTGTCTTTCGGTCATATTCGAGGTGGTCGCGTGTCAGGCGGATTGTGCTGCCGTCAGCGCGAAAGACGGAAATTGTTCGCGGGGAAAATTGTAGGAAACCGAGTTTGTCTGGCCCATATTTTGTAGCAGCGTCCGCCAGAACAGGAGCCAGAGGGGAAAGCGGAACTGAATGGTGCTGGCCATGGCCTCCACCGCCGCCACGGTCTGGTCGCTGAATGGCTGTGTTCGGAAACAGGCGGTTGGCGTGAATCAGAACGCCTGTATAGGCGATCGTGAACAGGAACGGCAGAAACAGCACGGCTGTCAGGACATGGGCGTCCACCCACGGGCGTGGGCTGGTCGCACGCGGGCGAAAGACCACAAGGTTCGGCAGCAGGGACTTCAGGTGGATGATCACGCCTGAACCCAGTGTTACCAGCATGCCGATGGCGATGATCTGCACGACAATGACGCCAAAGAAATG
>NZ_JBDNXK010000017.1:11779-21276 GCF_047721705.1 Acetobacter sp.
AAGAAATGACCCATGTGCAGCGTGTAGTGGAAGTTGAAGAAAAGCAGTCCTCCCGCAGTATCACGCAGATTGACGGACTTGCCGCTTGCCGGATCGAACGCCGAGGAATGAATGACGTCGTGATCCAGATGAACCACGCGCAGCAGCGGATCGCGCGCGGAGGGAAGAGAGACAAAGACACGTGCGGCGTGCTGCTCTTCCAGTGTCAGGATTTCCTTCGCAGCAGCATCCAGCGCTGGCGGCGACGGCTGGAGAGCCGCGACGGGGGGTGTTTCCGGTGGCATCCAGTGCGTCAGTTCCGAGCCGAAAACGGCAAGCGACCCGGTGGCGAAAATGCCGACCAGAATCAGGCCACCGACGAACCCAATCCATGCATGCAGCCAGCCCATCCGGCTGCGTAACGAAGGGGTGGGTGTCATGGGGCACCGAATGCGACGAAGGGGACGGTGATAAGGAGGGCAACAGCCATGATCGCGGCACCCGCCAGCAGCCCCCGCAGGAGCGTGCCCGCAGCGAAGACTGTCAGGACGACAGCAGGCATGATGCCAATCGCTTCGCACTGTGCGACAAAGAACGCGTCAGGCGCGGCACCGTGGAAGATACGAGGCAGAAATACCGTGATCAGAAGTCCGGCAGGGTAGGCGAGTGCGCCCGCGATCATAAGGCGGGGGATGAATCCAGACGGTGCAGACATGGATACGCTTCTCTGCAAATGCGAGTTATTATCATCTTCTTACGGGCTGCGACTCTTTCTGTAAAGTGAATCCACTCCATGTTGAAAGTGGTAACCCGCTCTGCACCCGGCATGTCTTCCAACTGTCATGGGATTGGTCGATGCTAGGCCCAATATCGTTTCCGGAGAGATTCATGAACGCACGCATATTGCTGGCCTCGGTTTTTGTTGCCGCGACGAGTGTTGCCCTGCCTGCCGTAGCTGCTCAGGTTACGCCCCAGCAGGCCGACCGCGACTATGACCACCTGTCTCGCGACGGTATCCGCGCTTTTGCGGATGTCGATGTCGCGCGCCGCGCCATCGCCGCCAAGGACCAGAAGACAGCGACGGAAGCTCTGGCCGATGCCAACCAGACCCTTAGCCGTGCAGGCACCGACAATCGCCAGTTCATGAAAGCGGAGTCAGAACTGCACCCGGCTGCAGCCGTGCCCGAGGGACATTCAGGCAAGCTGCCTTCTTCGACAGCGACGCAGGCAACGCCTGTCCAGTGGCTGCCGATTCTGGGTGAGTACATGATTGCGCCACAGACAGAAAAGACACCTGGCCAGAAGCAGGCTGTCACGGAGGCCAACGATCTGTTGAAGAAGGGCAGAACGAAAGACGCAGCCGATCTTCTCAACAAAGCAGGCGTTGACGTGCAGTTCGTGCTGGCCATTGCGCCGCAGCAGGCTTTCACGGCGGATGTCTATCGCGCTTCCGTGCTGCTGGAAGGTGGCAAGAACGATGAAGCCACGGCTGCTCTGATGGATGCTGAAGAGTCTCTCCGGTTCATCAGCGAGGATAACATTCTTGATTCGTCGACTGTGAAAAGTCAGGAGGCGGCTCAGGCCAAGAGCGCCCAGAAAAGTCAGTAATTCAAGGTCACAGGAAACGGTACATGACGAGGGCATCCACCAACCCGTGAATGGGGTGGTGGAATGCTTTGGGCAACCGTCCGACAACATCGAAGCCTAGACGGCTCCACAAGCGAACGGCCCGTTCGTTCGTTGAGACAACGAAATTGAACTGCATGGCCTGAAAACCGCGTGCTTTTGCATGGTGGCGCGCGTGTTCGCACATTGCGCGCGCCACGCCTTTACCGCCAGCTTCGGCATGCGTCATGAAGCCGGCGTTACAGACATGTTGTCCTCCGCCTGCCTGATTGGCGCGCAGATAATAGGTGCCGAGCACGACGTCGTTCTGTTCGAGGACGAACGTCTCTTTCTCGGACGCTGTCCAGTAAGCCAGCGCGGCTTCCCGTGTCATGTCCCGATCGAGAGTATAGGTCTCACCGGCCCTGATGATGGGCTCAAGGATGGACCAGACACGTTCATGGTCCTCCTTTCGGATGGGACGAATAATGACTTCGTCCGTCATGACGCCGCGTCTGCTTTCTTTTTCCGCCGTGCCAGACGCCGTTTGAAACTATCCAGCACGCTGGCCAGATCCAGAACGCCCATGATCTGCAGGGCCACAAGATAAAGCAGGCCACCCAAAGGCACTTCAACAAGAAGCATCACACCAAGCCACAGGGTGATATGATTGGAAGGCGCGGAAAAAAGCGTGTTCACGCCCGCCAGTGCCAGAGCCATGACAACCGACGCTGCGGCCATCTGGGCAATACGTGTAAGCATCAGACCATTGGGCCGCAAAGCATCCCGACGGATCAGCAACGCGGAGAGAATGCAGGCATTCAGAAGGGCTGCAAGGCTGCTGGCTAGCGGTGGTCCGATATGGGCGAGGGGCTTCATCAATAGCAGATTGAGCATCAGGTTTATGGTCAGCGTGAAGAAGCCGATTTTCACAGGCGTGGAGGTATCCCCGCGCGCAAAAAAGGCGGGCGAGAGAACCTTGATCAACACAAAAGCCGGAAGACCAAACGCGTAGGCCCGTAAGGACTGCGCCGAGAGGGCCGCGTCGTGAAGGCTGAACGAGCCATGAGCGAACAGAAACTGCATGATCGGCGTCGCGAGCGCGAGAAGCCCGGCCATCGCGGGTAGGGTCAGCAGCAGCACATAGTCGATGGCCCTGTTCTGGGAAGCATGAGCGCCGTCGTCATCGTTTTCGGCGAGGTGCTTTGTCAGAACGGGCAAAAGTGTCGTGCCCGCCGCTGCACCTAGGACGCCAAGAGGAAGCTGGTTCAGCCGATCGGCGAAATACATCAGCGAGACACTACCGGCTGGCAGCAGCGTGGCGATGATGGTGTCGATGGTCAGGTTAATTTGGGTAACGCCACTGCCGATCAGGCCGGGCAGCATCCGGCGGCCAAGTCTGCGAATTTCCGGCGTGACACGGGGCGGCAGGGGCGTCAGGTCGAATCCGGCCCGACGCGCAGCGAACATCAGTAGGCCGAGTTGCACGAAGCCTGAGGCTGTCACGCCCCATGCGGCGGCATGCGCCACGGTGGGCATGAAGGGCGTGACGAAAAGCACGGCGGCAATGCCAACGACATTGAAGGAAAGATAGGCCGCCGCTGCCATGCTGAAGCGGTGCAGACCATTCAGGACGCCGGAGACGAGGGCGGCCGCGCAGATCAGAACGAGATAGGGAAAGGTGATACGGCTGAGGGTGACAGCCAGCTCGTAGCGATTGCTGCTTTCGGAAAAACCGGGAGCGATCACCCGCAGGATGCCGGGCATGAAGATTTCGCCCAGCACGCACAGGATGACGAGCCATGTCAGCAGGACACCAAAGACCTGCCGCGCCAACGTCCGGGCATGGTCGGGTCCATCCGTCGCCAGCGCGGAGGTGAAGAGCGGCACGAAGGCGGCATTGAAGGCGCCTTCTCCAAACAGGCGGCGAAACATGTTGGGGAGCCGGAAGGCCACCTGATAGGCGTCCTGCATCGGCCCCGCACCCATCATGGCGGCGAGCAACTGATCCCGGATGAGACCGAGAATACGGCTGAGCATGGTCCAGCCGCCAACTGTAAGAAATCCCTTGAGCATAACCGCTTATAGGGATGTCGTTGGTCTTGCGGGAAGATGGGTTTTGATTGTGGAAGAGAAAATTCCAAAACAATCTGCCCCACCCGGAGTCAAAGATGGCAGAGTCCCATGCTGGGGCGGTATTTTGCTGTGCGGCGATTGCTGGTAAAATGCCGCTTGCATAAACGCCGTTCTGTTGAGAATGGAGTGAAAGCAGGAGCGTTCCGGAAAGACACCATGCGGCCTATCAGACGTTTTCCCATCAGCTCCACCATGATTGTCCGGCTTATCGCCATTACCGTTGGCGTGTTCATGCTGTTGACGGCAGCCAAATTCGTAGCCGTTCTGCCCGACGTGATGCCGGGCAACGCTGCTGGAATACTGGCGATGGTGACGGTGGGAGCAATCCTGCTTCTGGGAGCGATCTGGATCGGCGTCTAAGCGCCGGGACCGGGGTCAGTTTTTCGCGACAGCAAAACCGTTATCGGTCATGCATTTGCGAAAGCCGTTCAGAACGATCCCGCTGCCAGTCAGAGAAATATTTCTGTCTGAGGCACCTGTTATACGTAGCGTAAGTGTCTGGGCATTTCCGAATGTATTGAGAACGGCGTTTAACGCGCTGGGTGTCAAGGGCGCCCGCAAGGTGCTGTGATCAAGCGCGACCATCGCGAAATCTGTGGAAGACGAACCGGAGACAAGCGTTACCGGCACTTTCTGGCCATCGGATACGGACAGATCCTCCGCCTCGGTCCTGATTTCGGACCCATGTGTGTCGGCCCGGAATTCCAGAGCACCGCCACTTGTCTTGACGATGCAGGCATCCGTGTGAGCGCCTCCGTCGAGCGAGTGGTGCAGAGTGACCCAGTGCCCCTGCATAATGTCAGGAATGGTGACGGCTTCTTGCGCGTAGGCATGCGAACAACAGAGGAGAAGAGTCGTCGCAAAAAGCTGTTTTCGCATCGTGTTCCCCAGAAAGTAGCAAGCCGGTTCTACATGATTCGTCTTGGTTAAGACAGTGAAGGACACGCAGATTCGAATTGCGCACTTCATGTCTTTTTGTGTCTTTTAATAAATCAGAAGTTTATTATTAGACGCGTCCTCGCCTGAGATGAATCAATATGATTCACGGGTCTTTCGATTGTTCAGAATTGTTTTGGCTGAATTATGGCGTTTTTGCCCAGTTTCTGAATGGAGGGCAGAAATTCCCTCTTATATGCCAGTAATTATGTCGTGGCTTTTCCAAAGAAAAACCGCCCTGTTAAGGCGGCTTTGCTCGAATTCTGATTTTTAATTGTGATGGAAATAATTTATTCTGAATTTTAGCGTGATTGTGGCGTGTTTCTTTGTGTTGCGTGTTCAGCTTCGGCTTTGGACGCGACCAGAACGGCCACGAGACCATTGGAGAAGAAGCGTGCGATGCGAGTAACCATGGCGAGGCTCCTGTTTTCTTCTGGTTGCTGTCAACTCTGACGATACCTGATCAACGCTCCAAGGTAAACTAAAGTTGCAATGCTGATATGAAAAAAACACGTTTCGAATTGTGTACCTCTCATAGCTGCTGAAGAAGTGTCTGAGTGGTCGGAAGAATGTCTTTCCGAAGCCTCCATTGATGCGATTCAGTCATCGGTATGCACGTGATCAGGTCGTATTCAGTGTTGGCATTGTCGCGCCATCGTCTCTCCAGCGCGGTGAAGGGTAGGGAGGTCGTCAGCGGTATCCCGATATCGACTATTCGCGTGCGTCCGTGAATCATTGCGATGCGGGGATTCCCTACTATCAGTTCAGTCTTATCGAGGCCGAGTTCTTCTTTTGCCTCAGCCAGAATCTGGTCTGAAAGGGAAACGACGCCGGTCTCTGTCCGCGATTCCACCGTCCCGGCAGGAGGAGACTGCCAGCAACCGCCAAGGTAGATCGAGGAAGGATTCCGCCGCGCGAGAACTACGCCTTCGGGGCAGTGCAGCAGGCCGCAGACGGCGAGTTGCTGCAGGGGACGGTCACCAAAAATCAGCGGGTCCGTCATCTGGGCCAGAGCGAGGCGGTATTCCGTCCAGTGGCCCATGATGCAGTCAGGCTCAATCCGGTCGGCACAGAAGATACGTCCATTGAACAGACGCGGACGCGCCTGCTTGGCCTGTGACCAGATTGCCTCGACCTGGGCTTCGGTTGCCGCAGACCAGATGGGACGCTCTTCATGCACGATAACCCGGAGATCCGGAGACAGGGAGATACTTTTCCATCCCTCGACATTCGAGGGGACGGAAAATGTATTCGGGCGAGGTGTGGTGGAAATTTCGGTCTTCTGCATGGCGGTGATTATTTCAGTCTGGCGCGTATAAAACGAAGTGTTGAGAAATTTTTTTTGAATCGTAACGAAAAGGGGCTGTCAGACAGGGAGGAGGTGGGCTTTACTCTTGGTAGGATCGCTCAGGAAAGATGCCAATGACGCTGAACGTCGCCCTGACTCACAAAACAACCTATACCTATGATCGCCCCGTGATGATGGGGCCGCAGGTGATACGTCTCAGGCCCGCAGCGCACGCTCGAACGGACATTCTTTCCTATACGCTGAATATCGAGCCGAAGCCGCATTTCATCAACTGGATGCAGGACCCGTCCGGCAACTGGCAGGCGCGCGTCGTCTTTCCCGAACGCGTCACGCATTTTGATGTGACGGTCGATCTCGTCGTCGATATGGCGACCATCAATCCGTTCGATTTCTTTCTGGAACCTGCGGCAGAAAACTGGCCGTTCACTTATGACGCCGTGCTCGATCAGGAACTTGCCCCTTATCGGCGTATCGAGCCTGTTGGGCCGCTTATGCAGGCTCTAATCGACGAGGTTCCTCGAGAAAAGCAGCGCACTGTCGATATGCTGGTGGCGCTGAATCAGGCGATCCAGAAACGCATCAGCTACATCGTCCGCATGGAGCCGGGTGTCTGGTCGCCGGAAAAGACGTTGGAGGAAGGTAAAGGTTCGTGCCGTGACAGCGCGTGGCTGCTGGTGCAGTTCCTGCGTAATCTTGGCTATGCCGCGCGTTTTGTCTCGGGTTACCTGATCCAACTCGTCGCCGATGAAGTGCCTCTGGAAGGGCCAGCGGGTCCGACTGCCGACTTTACGGATCTGCATGCGTGGGCCGAGGTCTACCTCCCCGGCGCAGGGTGGATCGGGCTGGATGCAACGTCTGGCATGCTGACGGGCGAGGGGCACATTCCTCTCGCGGCAACGCCGGAGCCTGCTTCTGCCGCGCCGATCTCGGGTGGCGTCGAAATATGCGAGACCGAATTCGGCTTTGAGATGTTCGTTCGGCGTATCGCCGAGACGCCGCGCACAACGAAGCCGTATGACGAAGAGACGTGGAAGGCCATTCTCGCGGCAGGTGAGGCAGTGGACGGCCAGCTTGCCGCTGGAGATGTGCGTCTGACCATGGGCGGCGAGCCGACCTTCATCGCCGCGAACGACATGGATGCGCCGGAATGGAACATCGACGCGCTCGGCCCTACCAAACGCGCCTATGCCGGGCGGTTGCTGCGTCGTTTGATGGATCTGTGGTCTCCCGGCTCAACTTACATGACGCTGTTCGGGAAACACTATCCCGGCGAACAACTGCCGCGCTGGGCGCTGACCTGCTACTGGCGGCTGGATGGCGAGCCTGTCTGGCTTGATCGTTCCCTGCTGGCCTGCGATGATGATACGGACAATGCGACGGAGCACGATGCCCGCCGTTTCGCCCAGTCTCTGGCGCAGAAGTTGCAGGTCGATCCGGAACTCGTCGCGCCTGCTTATGAGGATATCCACTATTATCTCTGGAAGGAGCATCGTCTTCCCGCCAATGTCGTGGTGGAAAATTCCAGACTGAACGATCCGCTGGAGCGCGACCGTCTCGCGCGCGTTTTCGACCGTGGTCTGGGTCGGGAAGCCGGTTCCGTTCTGCCGCTGCGTGTTACGGTGCAGGATGGTGTAAGACGTTGGCAGTCCGGGCGCTGGTTCCTGCGTGGTGATACGATCTTTCTCGTGCCGGGTGACTCGCCGATAGGATTCCGACTGCCGCTGCAAAGCCTGCCGTGGGCCGATGCCGAGCATATCGACCAGTCCTTTGAACTGGACCCGTTTGCGCCGCATCCCCGGCTGCCGCCTCATCCTGCCTTTGCCCGTCGTACAGCCACGGCTTATGGCGCGCAGGTGCCAGATCTTGTCAGCCGCTCCGGCCAGCCTCCGGAACGGGTGATGCCGCAACTCTCCGACCTGCCGGCTCTGCCACCCTATCCAGTGCGCAAACCATGGCGGATCAGCACGGAAAAGGCGCTGGCGGAGCATCTTCTGGAAGTTGACAGGGAAGAGCCTGATGTCGTGCGCACGGCCCTCGCTGTGGAAGCGCGTAACGGCATTCTGCACGTGTTTTTCCCGCCATTGTACGCTGTCGAGGACTGGCTCGATCTCTGTGCGGCCGTCGAAGCGACCGCCGCCAAGTTTGGCCGCAAGATTGTACTGGAAGGATACGCCCCTCCGCGTGATCCGCGTCTGCTGTCTTTCTCCATCACCCCGGACCCGGGGGTGATCGAAGTCAACGTGCATCCGTCGGCAAGCTGGAACGAGCATGAGGTCCGGAGCCGCCAGCTTTATGAAGAGGCGCGTGCGGTCGGCCTGACGGCGGAAAAATTCATGCTCGATGGCCGTCATGTCGGAACCGGCGGTGGCAACCATGTTGTCATGGGTGGCGCGCGTGCCGAAGACAGTCCGTTCCTGCGTCGTCCCGATCTGCTGAAATCACTTGTCGGATTCTGGCATAACCATCCTTCGCTGTCCTATCTCTTCAGCGGCCTGTTCATCGGTCCAAGTTCACAGCATCCGCGCGTGGACGAGGCGCGGCAGGATGCGCTCTACGAGCTGGAGATCGCTTTTCGACAGGTCGGACGCGAACTGTTTACGCCGCCATGGCTGACGGATCGCCTATTCCGCAATCTGTTCGCCGATATGACAGGCAACACGCATCGGACCGAATTCTGCATCGATAAACTTTATGCACCGGAATCCAGTTCCGGACGGCTCGGGCTGGTGGAATATCGCGCTTTCGAGATGCCGCCCCATCATCGGATGTCGGCAGCGCAGATTCTGCTCATGCGGGCGGCCCTCGCGGCGTTCTGGAAAACGCCATACGAGCGTCGTCTGGTCCGTTGGGGCACGCGCCTGCATGACGATTTCATGCTGCCGCACTATGTGAAGCAGGATTTCCACGATGCGATCGAAGAACTGCGGGAACTTGGCGCACCAATCGATGCTGCGTGGTTCGCACCTCACTTCGAGTTCCGTTTCCCGGAGATCGGTTCCGTTACTGAACTGGGTATGACGCTCGAACTTCGCACGGCGCTGGAGCCGTGGAATACACTGGCCGAGGAACCGGCAGCCGGTGGCACGGCCCGTTATGTGGACAGTTCCGTCGAGCGTGTGCAAGCGCAGGTCTCGGGATGGGTCGACGAACGCTACATCCTGTCCTGCAATGGTTGCGCCGTGCCGCTTACGGGCACGCAACGGCAGGGGGAATATGTCGGTGGCGTGCGGTTTAAGGCATGGAATCCGCCCAGTTCACTGCACCCAACCATCGGCGTTGAAACGCCTCTCGTGTTCGACATCTATGATACATGGACCGGCCGTAGCATTGGCGGACTGACCTATCATGTCGTGCATCCGGGTGGTCGCAACTACGATACCCGTCCGGTGAACGCCAACGAGGCGGAAGCCCGCCGTCGCACGCGTTTCTTCCCCTTTGGTCATACCGCGGGTCAGATGGCAGAGCCCCATGTACAGCGTTCGATGGAAATGCCGCGCACGCTGGACCTCCGCTTGTTCTGACGGAGAGTGAG
>NZ_JBDNXK010000017.1:21286-49366 GCF_047721705.1 Acetobacter sp.
GGGCACATTGGCCACCCCCCATTGAACTGGGTGCCGTGCAAAGGCCCCCCCCGGGGGACCCCCGTGTGTTCTGCGGTCGTGTGGGGGGGTGAAAAGCCGCCTCACAACGCGCTCATTCTGAAATTAAAGTGCGTTGGATGATCATGTGCAACGATTTCGCACGGGCAACGTTCACTATAAAACGTAATAAATAAGAGTTGTTCCGACATGAAGTTGTTCAGCTGTCAAAGCTGTGGTCAGATTCTTTTCTTTGAAAATACACAGTGTGAAGCCTGCAAGAGCAAGCTGGGTTACTGCACCGAGACCGCCACCCTGCTGGCGTTGAATCCGGTCTCAAACGGAGAAGGATGGAACCCCGTTGGGCAGGCGCAGGATGCCACCCCGCGTTTCCTCTGCACAAATGCGCAGTATGATGTGTGCAACTGGCTGGTGCCGGAAGGCAGTACGGATGCGCTGTGCCTTGCCTGCCGCTACAACCATGTCATTCCTGATCTGTCGAAAGAAGGAAATCTGGAACTGTGGCGGCGGCTGGAATATGCCAAACATCGGCTGTTTTATAGCCTTCTGATATGGAATCTGCCCATTCCCTCGCGGCAGGAAGATCCGAATGGCGGTCTGGTCTTCAATTTCCCGGAAGACCCCGAGAATGCAGACCCGTCCAACCGTGTGATGACGGGACATAATGAGGGCGAGATTGTTATCGCCCTACGGGAAGCCGACGATGCTGAGCGCGAGAAGATGCGTGTCGAGATGGGCGAGCATTATCGCACCCTGTTAGGGCATTTCCGCCACGAAATCGGTCATTTCTACTGGAATGTGCTGGTTCGGGATGCTGGCAACGAAGAAGCCTGTATCGCCATGTTTGGCGATCATTCGCAGGATTATGGTCTCGCCTTACAGGCGCATTATCAGAATGGTCCACCCGCAGGATGGCAGGAAAACTATGTCAGTTCCTACGCTACCACGCATCCGTGGGAAGATTTTGCGGAAACATGGGCGCACTATCTGCATATGGTGGATACGCTCCAGACAGCCGTCTCATTCGGCATAGCCGTCAATCCGAAGGCGGCGAAGGACGGAAGCCTGACGCAGCGTTTCAGTTTTGATGCCTATTCCGCGACGGAATTTGAGGAACTTCTAAATGCCTGGCCGCCTTTGACACTGGCAGTCAATTCGCTCAACCGGTCGATGGGACAGTCGGATCTTTATCCTTTTGTCATCACGCCGACGATCGCGAAAAAACTGCGTTTCATCCATGATCTGGTGCATCATCTCCCGTTGCAAGACGTGACCACCGGGCCACAGTAAGCCCCGTCCAGCACGGATTCTGCCCATGAAACTCAATGGGTGAGGCGGCTTGGCATTGCTTCGGAGGTCTGCGACACCTTAAAAGCTTCGGATGACGGGCATGATACCGATTGACGAGATGGTGGATGGACAGGGTGGGGTGCGTCCGCAATGGCGGCACCTCCTCAGTGTCATCTCGGAGCTGGGACATCAGGAATTGACGGGGCGCAGGCTCCAGATCGCGCTGGCGCTTTCCGACCAGACGGGCGTGCTCGTTCCTGCGCGTCTGACGGGGCAGGGCTTTCCATCGGCTGACATGCGTGTGAGCGCAGACGCGCTCGGCATGGTCTGTGACCCGATTCCGCTTATTCTCAAGGGGCATGAGTTCGCAGCTCTCGAAGCCGGTGTCGTGCAACGGGCCCGGCTGCTCGAAGCTCTCGTGAAGGATGTTTACGGCGAGCGTTCGGTGTTGAAGGAGCGCCTGCTTCCGCCATCGCTTGTCTGGGCCAATCGTGGTTTTCTCCGGGGTGGCCACCCGGATGGTGGGGAAAAGACCGGCCGGTTCATTTCAAGCTATGCCGTCGATCTGGTGCGTGAGACGGATGGGCGCTGGCGTGTTCTGGGCGACCGTGTTGAACGTGGCAACGGGATCGGGCTGGCGATTGAGAGCCGGCGCCAGATGGCGCGCGCCGTGCCTGAATTTTTCGGCGGCATGGAAGTCCGCAGATTGGGGTCATTCCTTGATCGCTGGCAGGACAGTATCCAGCACGCAGGTTTTTCCAACGAAGCCAACCCGAGTGTCGCACTTCTGACCTCCGGTCCTTCAAGCCCTCATTGGGGCGAGCATGTCATTCTTGCCCGTGAGCTTGCCTGTGCGCTGGTCGAAGCGGGTGATCTCACGGTGCGTGAAGGAGACCTGTGGCTGAAGACGGTGCGTGGGCTGCGCAGGGTCGATGTTCTGCTCATGCGTCAGGACACCACCTCCATTGACCCGCTCGAACTGGATTCCGACGGTCCCGGAGGTGTGTCTGGTCTGCTTGATGCGGCGCGCAGTGGCTCGGTAAAGCTGATGAATGACCCACGTGCGGGATTTGTCGAAGCAGTCGGCACCGCGCCTTTCCTGCCAGGCCTCTGTCGCCATTTTCTCGGTGAAGAGCTGCTTCTGGATAATATCGAGACGGTCTGGCTGGGAGCGCCGGGAGCAAGTGCTTTCATAGAGCAACTGCTTTTCCCGTCTGGTGGCACTGATTCTCTTCAGAGCGGGCGTTGGGCCATTACCTCCGCCTTGGGAGATGACCGGAAGGTTCACAGGCTTTCCGTGCTTGATTACAGCACTCGGGCGCGACTGTCCGAGGAAATCAACCGGAATCCATGGCGTTACAGCGCCTACAGGGAACCTCTGGCTTCGGTTTCCCCCACGGTGGGAGACAAAGGCATTGTGCCCCGGACTGTGGTGCTCCGACTGTTTGCCATTCATGACAATGACGGATGGAGTGTGCTGCCTGGTGGCATAGCCCGCGTGTTTGGGGCTGAGGAACCTGTTACGGTCGAACCGATCCGTGTTGCTCAGACCATCAAGGACGTGTGGGTAACGGTTGATGAGCATGTGTCCCCCAGAGAAGCCCCCCTGACGGCACATCATCGGCTGACCATCCGGCGTGCTCAGGGCGATCTGCCGAGCCGGGCCGCTGACGATTTTTTCTGGCTCGGGCGTTATCTGGAACAGATTGAAAGAGGCGCGCGACTGCTGCGTGTCGCGCTGGGGCATATTTCCGGGTCTGATCCATCCCCACGTGAACGGGCTGATTTCGACGTGCTTTCGCGTCAGATGCAGGAGATCGGGATTCTGCAGCAGCCACTTGTGCCGGGTTACGGCCTGTCGAGCATCGTGCGTGGTCTTTCGACGGCGGCGAGCGCCGATGGTTATTTCGCGCGGACGCTTCGCAAGATCACGCGTCTGGTGCCGGAACTGGCGGATCGCCTGACGCAGGATGTGCGTGATTACATCACCCATCGCGCCAATTCCCTGCTGGACAGGCTGGGGCAGCGGGCGCACCCGACGGATCTCGGCCGGGCGCTGGAACAGCTTGTTTCAATCTCATCCGAACTGCTGGTCTATAACGCGACTCTTTCAGGTTTTGCCGCAGAGAGCATGGTCAGTTCCGGCGGTCGGCAGTTTCTCGATCTCGGGCGTAGAATCGAACGGGCTTCCGGTGTGCTGCTCACCTGCGCCAGTATTCTCAATCAACCGGATGTTCATCAGCGTGGGCGCATGGAAGGAGCGTTGCGTCTCATGCTGGAGGTCGGAGACAGCGTGATTACTTATCGCTCGCGATATTTCAGTGTTGTGCAACCTGCGCCGGTTCTCGATCTGCTGCTGCTGGACGAAGATAATCCGCGTGGTGCCGGATTCCAGTTGGCCGCATTGAGGGATTCGTTTTCGGAACTGGCGGTGGAAAGCCAGACTATGCCGGAAGCCCAGCGGGCCATGTCTCTCGAACTGGCGGAATTTGCCGAAGGAATACGCGAGACGCTGGCCGGACTGGTGGACGAAGTGTTCCATGCCTCCAGTCAGGATGCTGCTGCCGCACAGTTGCCGCCCAAGCTCAAGGAAGTGCAGGCGGCGGTCATCGATCTGTCCGACCGCATCGGGCGTAGCTATTTTTCCGTTCTGAATTCCCCGCGGCTGGTGGGAATTGGCAATGAGACCGCTCTCGACGAGAGCGCGCTGACGCCATGATTTCCCGTCCCACAATTTACTGCGTGCGTCACACAACTTCGTACGCCTATGGCCATCCGGTAGATCTGGCTGCGCATGTGCTGCATCTGACGCCACGTGACTGCCCCGGGCAAAGAGTTCTGAAGACCAGTCTGGAATGTGAGCCACAGCCGGTCCGTCGGGAAACGGGGACGGATCATTTCGGCAATCGGATTGTCTGGCTCTTTCATGAAGAGCCTCACTCGCGATTCGATATCGTGGCGTTTTCGGAAGTCGAAGTGAGTTTCCCCGAGCTTCCACCTGTGGGCATGACATTGCCTTGGGAAGAGATTGTTGCTCTTGCGGCCAGCGATCCGGAGGTCTCTGAATATCTGTTCGAGGGCTCCATGTGCCCGACTTCTGCGCGGGTCGGGGACTATGTGGCACAGGATTTCCCCGTTGGGCGACCTGTGCTCGAAGGGTTACTTGCCCTTAACGAACGGGTTTTCCGCGAATTTCGTTTTCGTTCCGGTGTCACCTCTCTGCGGACAAAGCCGGAAGAGGTGCTCGATCGGGGGGAGGGTGTGTGTCAGGATTTCACACATCTCATGCTGAGCGGGTTGCGCAGTCTCGGCCTCCCTGCGCGCTATATGTCTGGCTATATCCGCACGCGGCCGCCTCAGGGGCAGAAGCGGCGGCTTGGGGCGGATGTTTCCCATGCGTGGGTAGGCGTCTGGCTCGGGCCTGACTATGGCTGGATCGGACTTGACCCCACAAACGGCATCGTCGTCCGCGACGAGCATGTGATTCTCGGTTGGGGGCGCGATTACGGTGACATCAGCCCTGTACGCGGGCTGATACTCGGAGGTGGCGGTGACACATTGCGCGTTGGTGTCGATCTGGTCCCTTGCGATGAATGGTATCAGGACCCGGAACTGATGAAACTCGGCGTTTTCCCGCCGTCCGCACTGGTGGAATAGCTGGTTAGGGCATCGCCAGTTCGACGGAAACGGGGCAATGGTCTGAAAGTGCCTTGGGTGACATGTCTGGTTCATGAAACGACATGACCCGCAGACTGTTGCGGACGAGCCAATCCCGCGCTGCCCCGCCGAGCACGATGTGATCGATGAAATATTCGCCGCCCCAGCATGGGCTTGCTTTCCCGGCAGTGGTCAGAAGAAGGGGCGCGGCCTCCGTCAGTTCATGAAAGAACGGATCACCTTCTGTCATGCGTCTGTTGAAATCACCGACAACCGCAAAAGGCTCGCCTTCGTCCTGCCGTTCCAGAATCCAGTCTGACAGCACCGCAAACTGACTTCTAAGGGTTGGGCATGCGTGCTGGCGTTCACTGGGCGGATTGTCCCAGCAACCGGTTTTAAGATGAATCACCAGAATGCGGAGAGAAGCTTTTCCATCTGAAACGGTGATGTCCAGCCCGCTACGCAAGGGGTGAGGCGCATTGGCTGAATAGACGTTCAATGCAGTAACATCAGGATTGCGCGTGACGGACAGTGTATCGCGCACGGCAACGCCAACTCTTTGCACGACAGGATCGTCTGTCAGGAAAAGCCGGTAGCCGGGCATGTTGAAAACCCGTGCAGCAGCTGGCAGGCCATCTGCTTCCTGAAATGCAATCACATCAGAATGCAGACGCGCAGCATATGCAGCGAGTTTCGCCATGTCAGTGTCATTACGGCGATACACATCGTCCGGGATGCTCTGGTCCTGCGCCGGACGGAGAGTGAGCCAACTCATGTTCCATGTCGTCAGTCGAATGGAATGTGCGCTGGCCGAAACGACGGACAGAGCCCAGACAACACCGAGAAGGACCGCGTGGACGGTCCTTCTTTTTGCAACAGATGTTTTCAGAATGTGACTGTCATCCAACTTATGCTGGTGCGTTGGATGCTTCCAGATGCTGAAGGGCTTCTTCAATGGAGATTGGCCGACGGCTCTGTTCGTCCAGCACAGCCACTTCACCTGAGCCGATATCGTAGAACCAGCCCTGCAGGATGAGTTCATTTCGCGTGAGAGCTGCCGCGACGGAGGGATGGGTGCGGAGATGCGCGATCTGGAGTAGCACATTCTGCTCGGCAAGGCTGCGCACGGTGGCGGGCCCGACATCGGTGCTGTTCAGTGCGCCGATCACTGCTTTTGCGGCTTCAGCGTTGCGCAACCATGATTTTACCGTTGGCATGCTATCGAGGTTGCCATCGGGTTTCAGGAGAGCCGTCATGGCGCCGCAATTGGAGTGACCGCAAACGATGATATTAGAAACCTTCAGGGCCTGAACGGCATATTCGATGGCCGATGATACGCCTCCAAGCATCTCGCCGTAGGCCGGAACGATGTTGCCAATATTTCGCAGCACGAAGAGCTTGCCGGGATCGGTCTGGGTGATGAGGGTTGGATTGACCCGGCTGTCCGCACACGCAATGAACAGCGTGCTTGGAGACTGTCCTTCTGCAAGTTCTTTAAAAAGCTCTTTTTTTTCAGGGAAAACGTGCGTGTTGAACTTTTCAACACCGCGCAGAAGGGCGATGAGGCTTTCCTTGGCGCCGGTATCGGCCATTGTATCCCTCTCACAAAAGATGGGTCATTTCAGGTCTAGTGAAGCGTAACACGCTGCACTTAAGCCTAAAAGCATCTGGTGTTTATTAAGTTCCGAAGGGACCGCAAATGTCATTGGCGAGAAATAGCAATGACATACAGGCGAAACCTCCTGTTTCAACTCCTGTTACGGTTCTTCTTGTTCTGTGACCTTTATCCCGCAATGTTTCGTAAGGGGCATGCCGAAACAGGGGTGGTGTCCCTGTCGGGAGGCATTAAGGCGGTCAGTCGAACTTGGAACGATTATGAAAGGAAGAGAGCGACCTACCGCCTGAGACCGCGCCGTATCGGTTGCCATGTCGATGCATCCTCCATTGAAGCGAGCCGAAGGTGTGGCTGAAATGATCCGCCCAACATGAAGGAGGGATTGAGGATCGTCGTTGCTGCCATCCCGATCAGCTTGCGGGCTGGGGAGCCTTTCGTGCTTACGGATGGTTTTGGGAATCTGCCTCATGCGCCCCTTGTGGGAGGAGAGGAAAAGATCCCGGAAACACTGGAATCCCTCCTTGTCATGCGACGGCGCGTGCCAATGGTTCAGGCGGATCAACTGCCAATCCGTGTTGTCGATGAGGGAGAGGCGGGGCGTTGCGTGGAGGTTCCCTATCTTGTCACCGCGCGGGCCGGTGAAAGCGAAGGGGAATGGACGCCCTGTTACGAATTCCTGCCGTGGGAGGACCAGCGGTCTTCATATGGTGAAACATTGCGCACCACCATCGGGGAAAGACTGATGCGTGTGTTTGTAGATGGTCATACGCCGGAAAGCGTCACGTTTCGCCGTAAACTGTGCGTACTGTTTGCGCTGGATGGGTTTTCCTGGCGGCCTGAACTTGCTTTTGAGCGCTGTCGCCTGCTGGTCGAGGCTGGGATCCTTCCTGATGAAGGGAGTTCCGGCGCAGCCCACCTTGCTGATGTCCGCTGTTATCGCTGGCTGGCTCAGGCACTCGGGCATCTCCGTAAGCCACTTCCTTCACTCAGTATGCCGGTCGAACTGATGCCGGAACGTTTCACAATTCCGCAGTTTCAGGCCTCTGTGGAAAGTCTGCTGGGCGAGGCGCTCGATAAACAGGCTTTTCGGCGACAGGTATCGAATTGTGGATTGCTGGAAGAGGCCGGAGGCATCAGCGACGAGATTTTTGGTCGACCAGCTCGCCTGTTCCGATTTCGTATGGATGTGGTCATAGCGCGTAATGCGCAGACGCTGACACTTGTTCTTCCTTTGTCGAATGCCGTGAGCCAGTCGGAAACGATTGAAAATCTTCTGTTTCCAAACACAAGCCTCTGGCCGGGCGATTCCTCTTCCAGCGAGCCATGAAACCATTCCCGCTAACCGTTTGCTGACTTTTCTCTGGAACAACAGGCTGTCGTTCGTCCTGTCCGATCGGGTCGCTCATCTCCCGAAATCGGTGTCGGTGTGCGAACCGCTGCCGAAAAGGAGCCATGTGCATGAACCAGTCATCGCGTTATGAAGCGCTTCGCGGACAGCCCGTCATTACTGGCGCCACGATCGCAGGCGTTCTGACTGCTCTGCATATGGGCGATACACCATGCATTCTGCTGTCTTCTACGCCGCACCCGGGTGTTGGTGTGTTGCCTCTGAACATGGCGGCTCTCCTGTCCGGCGATATTTCCGCCACAACATTGGCTGCCGGAACGATTGACGAGGGAGCGGGTCTCTCGCGGCTGGATGCTGTTCAGGGTATCACGTCCATGCTGGGGCAGGCGTTGTCGGAATTGGAACGCAGCGCCATTCTGCCAGCTCTGCTTGCCTGTGCCTCCCCAGAAGAGATGCATGCCGCGCTGATCTCGCTGCTGGTGAAGCGTCCGAACGTCACGATCATTCGCGCATCGGTCATGCGACGCCTCGTCATTGTGGAAGGGCATGTCAGAGGTGTCGTAGTGCATGCGGATGGGCAGAACTACATTTTTGATACGAACGCCGTGATTGCGACAGGGGGTGGAGCTGCGGGTCTTTTCGATGGACGGCTTGTTCCCGCAGGCGCTGCTGGATGGGATCTGGCCGTTGCGGCGCGGGCAGACGCCGTCCTTTCGGAACTTGAGTTCGTGGCCTTTCATCCGTTTGTGGTCACGGCAAGTGGCCAGAATTCACATGGTCTGGCGATCCCCGCAGGTCTGTATGGCGACAAGCCCATCGTCATCGATGAGCAGGGGCACAGTCTGCTGAAGAAAGATGAAAGTCGGGACGTGACGAGTGCGGAACTCACTTTGTGGCGACGTTCCGGTCACGATCTGTTTCTTGATCTGAGGAAGGTTTTATCCGGCTCCCCTCTTGCCGAGGGCAGGGAAATTGACCGGTTCATCCAGCAATGTGCGGCGCTGGGATATGATCCTCGGAGAGAAGCTCTTCCAGTCGAGCCAGCCGCTGCATTTCATATCGGTGGCATCAAGGTCGATATTTACGGCAGGAGTACGGTGCCGGGACTATGGGCATGTGGTGAAGCAGCCTGCACGGGTTTTCATGGTGGTTCAGTGCTGGAAGGTAACCCGCTTCTGGAAACGATCGTGTGCAGTGAGCTGGTCGCGAAGAATGTCCGCGATTCGATAAATGATATTTCTACACTGGATGTTTCCACTCTCACGCCGACGCTGTCGTTCGCGGAAGGTATGGCGGATGCGGTTCACGCGGCTGTAGTTTCGTCGCTTGGACCGGTGCGTGATGGTAAATCCTTGCGGCAGGCGCTTTTCAGTCTTTCGCGTTTTGCGGGCTATGACGATGTGGCGCTTGTGGCGCAACTGATGAGTCTCGCTGCTTATGACCGGGAAGAAACACGCGGCGCACATTGTCGCACTGACTTCCCCGAGGCCCGACCATCAGCACGTCATTCGGAATGGACGGAAAAGGAAGCTCCTGCGGCGGTATGGGCGATCGCGCAGGAAACGCATGATCTGGTCGTGCTGAATGATGGCTGTCAGAAATTTCTTCTGAATTCCTGACAGATGAAGCACCTCAGGCGAACAGGGAAGCGAACCGCTCTGGCTCGCGCCAGAATTCTTCCAAGGCTTCACCGTCCGGCGTAATCCCCACAGCGAGAAAGTCAGCCCATTGGGCAAGTTGCTTTGCGCTTGGGCACATTTCATTGCCAGTGGCCACGCAATATTCGGCCACAACCGGCAGTTCCATCATTTCGCGCCACCACCGCACGAGTACCAGACCTTCTTCATTCGGTTCTGTGCCGAAGGGCCCAAATGCGACGTAATCGACACCGTTTTCGCCAGCATGCATCGCGTCGTCACGGCTGAAACCGCAGGAGACGCCCAATTGCAGTTCATCGCCAAGCAGTCGTCGGGCTTCGGACGCAGTCGATGCGGGGACATGCGCTCCGTCACAGCCTGTCTCACGGGCCAGTTTTGGCAGGCCGTCCAGTATCAAAGCGACGTCATGAGACTGCACGATATCACGTATAGGCTGGATGAGTTGGATCAGTTTTTCTGGTGCCAAATCTGCCAGCCGTAATCGCACAGCAGCGACCGGCAGCGCACGCAGAGCTTTTTCCAATGATGGAAGGAAAGCTATTACTTCGCCCAGAGGAGGCGTCACGAGATAAGCCAGACAGGGCTCCTGTGTATCAGGCGGCGTGTCGTTCACTGGCTTTCTCCCATGGTCACTCCAGATATCTGGTGGCTGCTTATGGGGCGGAAACAAGATGCTGCCAAGCTGGGTTTTCGGGGCGGAGCGGGAGAACTGTTGCGCCGAGTGATCGGGCGAACATGATAACGGCCTGATTCTGCGGGGAGGCAGGGTCAAAAACAATGTGTTTCTGATTGCTGCCAAGAGCCGAGATGGCCCGTGCCGCCTGATTTCCACAATCGAGAATATCAACCAACTCGATGCTTGAAGGAGCCTCTGTCCGCAAACGGTTCATAAGAGTCATCCACCACGGGATGCCCATGGAGCAGGCTGCCTGCGGAGGAGACAGGATGACGACATTTCGCCTGTCATTTTCTCTGATGTCACGCAGAATGCTCAAACCCTGTTCGAGATTGAAAACGGTGAACATTGAATATGTCTCAGGAAATCGGAAATCTGTCTCGAAATGCGTCATTGAGTTGAGGATCATGCTTGACGTTCAATCCGTTGCAGGTGATTCTTGAACCGATATCCCAAGGACGTGCACAGGGCGGACTCAATAGTGTCGCAAACAAGCGAAGGCAGGTCAGAAAGTCTTTCAGCAGTCGATCCGGTTGCACGACTCCGTATTGCGCTCGACAGGATGGCTTTTGCGCTTGAGCATCGCAAGGAACGGCCCGAGCCTGTTCAGGAGCCGGTTGTTGTGGCTGGCCCGGATACGAGCGCCATGATTGCTGGGCTGGATGAGTTGATTCAGGAAGTGCAGGCTGTGCTGGCTGATATAGGGCCGATTGCTGTCTCATCGAAAGATGAAGCGCCAGAGCACGAGCAACAAGGGATTGAAAGCATTCCCACCAATGATGAGGAAAGCTGATCAATGCCGCAGGTGACTGTTCGGATTAATGGTTATGCCTATCAGATCGGCTGCGAAGTAGGAGAAGAGCGCCATCTTCTCGATATGGCGCAGGAAGTTAGCAAGCGTGTTGCCCGCGTGAGGGCGCTCGGGTTCAGCGGCGAGTCCAAGGTGCTGGTATTGGCCGCTTTGCTCATGGCCGACGAACTCTCTGATCTGACAGCGGAAATGGTGTCTCAGGAAACCAGTCGGGCTATTGAGCAGGGGCAGGCTGCCATTGCTGAAAATGCCCGAATTATGGAAAATCTTTCTTTTCTCGCCGAACGTGCGGAAACCATTGCGGCGGCGCTTGAGGCAGACTAGATTGAGTTTGTGGGGCTGCCCGACACGTCAGGCAATTCATCCCCTGGGCCGATAAGCACTTCCTCGGGAGCTGGCTCTGTCGTGATCCTGGTCATGTTATCTGGCGCCCACCTGCCTAAGCAGGTCCTGGAGGTTGTTAAGACCAACGGTCAGGGCGGCTCCACATTTTACACGTAAGTCCATGCAATCAACTGGTGATTCACCCGCTATCGCTGATGAGAAACGGGCCATACGTGCTCTCGTAAGAAACAGGCTCGGCGGTGTCGGGGCGGATAGGTCTGCGCTTCTCCAAGATCGGCTGCTCACCCGTCTTTCTGTTTTGCCTTCCCAGCGAATAGCGTGTGTGTGGCCATTACCCGGAGAGGCAGATCTGCGCCCTCTCTGCGCCACCCTCC
This sequence comes from Acetobacter sp., assembly GCF_047721705.1. Classification (GTDB taxonomy): domain Bacteria; phylum Pseudomonadota; class Alphaproteobacteria; order Acetobacterales; family Acetobacteraceae; genus Acetobacter. Next base: position 33,079 of record NZ_JBDNXK010000017.1, read on the forward strand.
ATGATCGAGGGTGGGAAATTCTCCTCCCGGAAACGTCGCCCAAAGGCTCACCTCTGCGCTTTCGATGCTGGAACCCCGATTCGCCCATGCTTCCGGGACGGTTCGGAACCTGTCATCCGGACGGGGAAGAGGCTGTTCCCGATATCATTCTTGTGCCCATGCTGGCTTTTGATCGAAGGGGATATCGCCTTGGCTATGGCGGTGGCTATTACGATAGAACTCTTGCCAGTCTGCCGCATGCGCAGCCTGTCGGGTTTGCTTTTTCCGAACAGGAAGTGGCAAGGGTGCCCGTGGGGCCGTTCGACAAGGTGCTGCCAGTCATCGTAACAGAGCGGGAAGATATTGTCGGGCAGCTCTGATGCGATTGGTCTCCCGTCATAAAGCGGCTGGGGCCGTAAGGCAGGCAGGAGAAAAGCGTGCGTATATTGTTTCTGGGAGACATCGTGGGGCGCAGTGGCCGCGATGGTGTCACGGCCCGCGTTCCTGAACTCAGACGTACGCTGTCGCTGGATCTCGTCATCGTCAACGCGGAGAACGCCAGTCACGGCTTTGGCCTATCACCGGGGATCGCCCGTGATCTCATGGAGTGCGGCGTGGATGTCATCACGCTGGGCAACCATGCATGGGATCGCCGCGATCTGATTGGTGAAATCGAGGGCATGCCGAACATCGTGCGCCCCCTGAATTTTCCGCCGGGTACGCCAGGGCATGGAAGCACTATCGTTACACTTGCCGACGGCAGAAAAGCGCTGGTTGCGAATGTCATGGGGCGCCTCTTCATGGACGCGCTTGATGATCCGTTCCGTCTGACATTGGAACTGATATCGAAACATCGGCTGGGTGTTACGGTGCAGGCGGCTGTGATTGATGTGCATGCAGAAGCAAGCAGCGAGAAATGGTCGATGGGGCACGTGCTTGACGGCAAGGTGTCGCTGGTGATCGGCACGCATACACATACACCGACTGCGGATCACCGGATCATGGTCGGCGGCACAGCCTTTCAGAGCGATGCCGGTATGTGCGGCGATTATGACAGCGTCATTGGCATGCAGAAAGAAGCTGCCATCGCCCGGTTTGTCCGCAAGATGCCAGGCGAACGGTTGCAACCCGCCGAAGGTGAGGCAACCGTCTGCGGCCTGATGGTGGAAACCGACGATACGACCGGCCTTGCCCGCAAAGTCGCGCCGCTCCGCGTCGGCGGAATGCTCTCCCAGACCTGTCCCGATTTCTGAGCAGTCACTTGTGGTGGGTGAGACCCACGCGCAGAGAGGGATTGCCGGTAAAGGTTGAAGAACCGGTGTGGGAAAGCTGGATGCTTGTGTCCAGCCAGATTTCGCCCCCGATGTCCCGCCAGCGCTTGCAGAAGGCGAAATCCTCACTGAGATACGTGCCCGTATCCGGGTCAATCATGCAATCGAACAGCGCATATGCGGCATCAGCCGTTATGGGGCTGGAGTCGGTCTGGCCAACAGGGGCATCGATCCGGCTGTAACGGGTCTCGGGGTAGGCTTCGATCATGCGTGTGATCGTATTACGGCTGATGAGCATGAACCCCGTGCCCGCATAACCCGCTTTGACGAGGCCGTGCTGTTCCGGGGCGGTCTCATGCAGGGAAACGCTCTCGCCCACATAGCGCAGCGAAGCCGTGTCCGCAGGTTCGCCTTTCTCAGTGAGAAGGGTGGTCAGCTTGTCCCAGTAACGGTCCTTCAGAGGGTAAAGGCCAGCGACAACATCCTTTTCCGCAGCCACGAGACGGGGCAGGGCATCCGGGGCGAAACTGATGTCACTGTCCACAAAAAGCATGTGGGTCGCATCGCTCTGGGCATAGAACTGATGCAGCAGCGTGTTACGGGAACGCGTGATCAGCGCATCATTGCCGACAAGCGAAAGGGTCAGTTCGATCCCATGCTGCTGGGCGGTTCCCATGCAGCCGATGATCGACTGCATGTAATTCTGCGTGACCAGCCCACCGAAGCATGGCGTGGCGATGAAAACATGCGGAGAGGAAGGAATTGCGGACACTCTGTGAAGCCTTGATCTGTTCGGGTCACAATAGCGTCAGTCGGTTTCAAAGCGTTTAACGCTGAATCACGATGGAAGAAGCATGTTGGCGAGCGACGGAATGTCCGTGATGCGCCGTGCCTTGCTGCTTGCATCCTTGGCGTAAACCGCGACGCCGTAGCCCCATTCCGCGAAAATGGAGCGAACGCCAGCACTGCGGGCGGCGAGAATGTCGTTGGAATGATCCCCGATCATGATCGACCGGGCCGGCGTGCCGCCTGCCTGCCTGATGGTGCCGATAAGGTGCCCTGCATCCGGCTTGCGTGTCGGGAAACTGTCGCCTCCTCCAACCGCAGCAAAATCGTCCAGTACGCCAAATGTGCGAAGAATATCGCGTGCCGCAGCGACCGGTTTGTTGGTGCAGACCGCTAGTTTCCAGTTCTGGGAAAGGAGTTTTTCGAGGGTTTCCTTCGTTCCCGGAAACAGTCGGGATTTCTCTGTCACGCGGGGGGCGTACAATTCCATGAACCGGGCGGTGGCGCTCTTGCGGTTGATGGTAGCTGCCTGGGGACCGGCATTGTCGAGCGCCCGTTCCACCAGAACCGCCACGCCATCGCCAATCATGCGGCGGACTGTGTCCTGCGGCGGAGCGGGCAAACCATATTCTCCAAGCAGTAAAGCCACGCAGTCCGTGAGGTCGGGGAGGGAGTCCACAAGAGTGCCGTCGAGGTCGAAAACCGCCAGTCTCATCAGGATGTCCTTCACGGCAAAAGAGGTCTGGAAAACCAGAGTAACGTGAAGTGAAAAGCGATTTCGTGCCAGTGGATTTGACACTGTTCCGTCACTGGCTTACCGCCTCGATATTATGACCGCATCCTCTACAATCCGCCCTTCCACCGCTGTCCTTCTCGCTGCCGGTCTCGGCACGCGCATGCGCTCCTCGCTGCCGAAAGCGCTGCAACCACTGGCTGGCCAGCCCATGCTGAGCCATCTGATTGCCAGCGCGGCCTCCGTGTTTGACCGTGTTGTGGTGGTCATCGGGCCGGACATGGATGATCTGGCGCGTTGTGCCGCCCCCCATGCGACGGTCATTCAGCATGATCGGCTCGGCACGGCGCACGCGGCCCTTCAGGCGGAAAACCTGTTTGGCGACGGGGATGTGGCTGTTCTGTATGCGGATAATCCGCTCATCACGCCGGAGACGCTGCGTCGTCTGCTTGATACGCGTCGGAGTAAGACTGCCCCCACCGATCTGGCGCTGCTCGCCATGCGCCCTGCCAATCCGGGGCGTTATGGTCGCGTCCTGCTCAATGCAGATGGAACGGTTGAGAAAATTGTTGAATGGGCGGATGCGACAGAGGCCGAGCGCGCGGTTGGGTTGTGTAATGCTGGAGTGTTCTGTGCTGATGCGACCCGCTTCCACGAGTGGCTGCACAAGGTCGGCAACGCGAACAGCAAGGGTGAGTATTATCTCACGGATGTCGTCGGTATCGTGCGCGACGAAGGTGGCATCATCCGTGCGGTGGAAGCGCCAGAGAGTGAACTGCTCGGAGTGAATTCCCGCGTGGAACTGGCGGAAGCGGAGGCGACGGTGCAACGTCGCCTGCGTCGCGAGGCGATGGAACGGGGCGTGACGCTGACCGCGCCGGAAACGGTGTTCTTCTCGTTTGATACTATTCTGGAACCCGACGTGGTCGTGCAGCCGAATGTGGTGTTCGGTCGCGGCGTGACCGTGCGTTCAGGTGCCGAAATTCGCGCGTTCAGTCATCTCGAACAGTGTGAGGTCGGTCCGAAGTCGCTGGTCGGACCTTATGCCCGCCTGCGTCCCGGCACGAAGCTGGGCGAGGGCTGCCATGTCGGCAATTTCGTTGAACTGAAGGCCGCGACGATGGGGGATGGCGCGAAGGCCAACCATCTCACTTATCTGGGCGATGCCAGTATCGGGCCGGCGACCAATGTCGGGGCAGGGACGATCACCTGCAATTACGATGGGGTTTTCAAGCACCGTACGACCATTGGCGCGAATGCGTTCATCGGCTCTGATTCCATTCTCGTGGCCCCGGTGATGATTGGTGATGGCGCGCTGGTCGCGGCGGGTAGTGTGATCACGCAGGATGTGGAACCGGACGCGATGGCGGTTGCGCGCGGCGTGCAGACAAATAAAACCGGTTGGGCCGCGCGCTTCCGTGCGGCGCTTCGGGCAAAGAAGGAACAGGGCTGATGTGCGGTATCTGTGGCGTCGTAGGACACAGACAGGCAACCCCGATTGTCTTTGAAGGTCTGCGCCGTCTGGAATATCGCGGTTACGACTCAGCCGGTGTCGCCACTCTGAAACAGGACGGCCACATCGAGCGTCGTCGTGCGGCGGGCAAGCTGGATAATCTGGGCAACGTGCTTGAGAAAATGCCTCTGCACGGCAAAACGGCCATCGGGCACACGCGGTGGGCGACCCATGGCGCACCGAATGAGACAAACGCGCATCCGCATGGCACGGCCCGCGTGGCGATCGTGCATAATGGCATCATTGAGAATTTCGAGACGCTGCGGAGTGAACTCGAAGCCGAAGGGCAGAGTTTCGAAACGGAAACCGACAGCGAGACGATCGCCAAACTGGTCGATCACCACCTCGCCGCTGGTCAGTCTCCCAAGGATGCTGCCTTCGCTGCTTTGCAACGTCTTGAAGGCGCCTATGCGGTCGCGATGATTTTTGCCGAGCATGAAGGGCTGATGATTGGTGCCCGTCATGGTGCGCCGCTGGCTGTGGGATTCGGGGAAGGGGAGATGTTCCTCGGCTCCGACAGTCTGGCTCTGGCACCACTGACCCGTCGCATCGCCTATCTTGATGATGGCGACAAGGTTATTCTCAGCCGCGAAGGCGCGGAGTTTTTCGATCATTCAGGCAAGCGGGTCGAACGCACGATCCAGACCACGGCCCTTGTTGCTGGTGCGGTCGGCAAGGATGGTTACCGTCATTACATGGAGAAGGAACTGCACGAGCACCCGCTGGTGATCGGTCAGACTCTCCAGCGCATGATCGATCCGGCGACCCGCAAGGTCGTGCTGCCGGACATGCCGTTCGATCTCGCCTTGCTGCCTCGCGCTGTGATGAGCGCCTGTGGTTCGGCTTTTTATGCCAGTGTGGTCGGTCGTTACTGGCTGGAAGAAATTGCCCGTCTTCCGGTGGATATCGATGTGGCCAGCGAGATGCGTTATCGCAATCCGCCGCTCACGCCGGGTTCTCTCGGTATCCTGATCTCCCAGTCGGGAGAAACCGCTGACACGCTTGCCGCCATGCGCGGCCTGAAGCAGGTGGGGCTTCCGATCCTTTCCGTTCTCAATGCAGAGCACAGCAGCATGGCGCGCGAAAGCGATGTCGTGCTTGGAACTGTGGCGGGACCGGAGATTTCCGTGGCCTCCACCAAGGCCTTCACGGCCCAGCTTACCGTTCTGGCCTGCCTGACCATCGCCATTGCCCGCGCCAAAGGCACACTTGATGAGCAGGGTGAGGAGGAACTGGTCACGGCGCTTCTGGACCTTCCCAGTCGCGCGGCTGAAGTCTTCACGCATGGGGATGCGATCCGCAGGATGGCGTCTGTCGTCGCCGAGGCGCGGGACGTGCTCTATCTCGGTCGCGGCAGCGGTTATCCCGTCGCCATGGAGGGCGCGCTTAAGCTCAAGGAAATCTCCTACATTCACGCCGAAGCCTATGCGGCTGGTGAAATGAAGCATGGACCGATTTCCCTGATCGACCGCACGGTTCCCATTGTGGCGACTGCCCCCTCGGGCGTTCTGTTCGACAAGACCCTGTCAAACCTTCAGGAAGCCAAGGCTCGTGGTGGTCGGCTGCTGGCCTTCACGGACGAAGTGGGCGTAGATCGTCTGTCCACCATAGCGGAACAGACGATTGCTCTCCCGAAAGTCCACCCGTTCGTCACGCCCATCATTCAGACGATCGGGGTGCAGATGCTGGCGTATGAGACGGCTCTCCTGAAGGGCACGGACGTGGATCAGCCGCGTAATCTGGCGAAATCCGTAACGGTTGAATAACCAAGCTTTACGGTTGTTTTACCATTGAGCAGCCAAACTGTGATCAAGTGTGATCGCGGTCTGGCTGGACCGTTTTTGTGTGCGTTTCTAGTAATAAATGAAATGGCAATGGCTGGCGGGTAACGGCGTCGGCTATCCGTTTTTCTGCGAAATAATTCCGTCATGCGTATTTCTGTTGCTTTTCGGGAGCCTTGCCCGTAACGAACACCGCCCGTTGCGCCTTTCCCTTTAATTGACAACATAGTTGCAGGTTATGACCCCGAAGGAACTTTTCACCGGCATGGCGCTCGCATTCGGTGCGTACGCTTCCTTCTCCATCAGCGATGCCTTCTCGAAACTGCTGGCTGGAAGTCTCGATCCTTTCGAGGTCGCTTTTTCCGGAGGCGTTTTTGGCTTCCTGATCCTGCCTTTCATCAGGCAATCGGGAGAGTCCTATCTCGATATCGTGCGCCCGCAACTGTGGGGCATGTGGATATTGCGGGCTTTCTGCGTATTCGTCGCGACAGCGGCGAGCGTAGAGGCATTCATGCTGCTTCCGATGCCGGAAGCGCTGTCACTGATGTTCCTGATGCCGCTTTTCGTAACCATTCTCTCAGTCGTGCTGCTGAAGGAAAAGGTGACGTTCTGGGCATGGCTCGCAGTTTTTCTTGGATTTACGGGCGTTCTCATCGTTCTCCGTCCCGGTTTCCGCGCCCTGCATTTCGGCCATTTCTGTGCACTTCTGGCGGCTTTCGCCAATGCAGGCAGCGTGATTGCCTATCGTCTGGCTGATCGGGAAAAAACGCGTCTGTCGCTTTTCGGCTCAAGCCTGATCGGCCCACTGCTCGGTAACGGCCTGCTGATGGGGGTGCACGCTACTTGGCCAGCCACCATGGTCGACTGGATCTATCTGTTCGGCTACGGATTTCTCGCCGCACTGGGCCAGTTGATGATGATGATGGCCACCGCGCGTGCGCCTGCCAATCGCGTGGCCTTGCCGCAATACAGCCAGATGGTCTGGGGCGTGGTGCTCAGCTATGTGGTTTTCCATGAACCGCTGGATCGTTGGACGATCATCGGTATTTCCGTGCTGATGTTCTCGGGCGTCCTGAACTGGATCCGCCAGCGTATCCGCTACGAGCGGATGGCCATGCGGGAGAGGAAAGCCAGAAAAGCGGCGCTGGCAGCGGCAAAGGAAAAAGCTGCGGCTGCCGCAAGAGCATCCATTGTCCTGAAGCCAGTTCGGCACTGAACGAACGATAAGGAATCCGGACCACGGTATTATGGTCCGGATTTTTTCGTCCAAAATCAGATCGCCATATTGCTCATGAGTTCAGCAGCGGCGATGCTTCTTTCATGAAAAGGGGCGCTGACTTTTTTGGTGAGATCGATGCAGGCCTGACTGATCTTGCTGCACTCCGCTACCGTCGTGGATGCCACGCGGTTTGCGATGTCGGCCTCAAGTTCCAGACGCTCTTTCAGACTTTTTGACGCAGCAAAAGCGCGGATGTTCGATAGGCCTTCGGAAAAGGCGGCCTCATTTGCTTTTGCAATCTGTCTCAGAATTTCCTGTGAGCCAGTGAAAAAAGTCTGAGCGGAAAGAGTATAGGCCTCAATCAGACTCTGATTGAACATGATCACCTGTTTCATGCTTTTCATCACACGTTCGGCAGCATGAACCTGCGCTTCGGCAGCGGCGGCTGTAGTGTGATGAGCAGAAGAGGCGCGGGATTCTGTAGGCTTCTTGGTTTCAGGCGCTACTGACATTGCGGAATTCCTTATGTTGGAAATGAAGGTTCCTCCAGAGAGACAACCTGGACTGGCGACATTATGAAGGGGCAAACGATCCGCGTGGGGGCACAGACCGTAATATTCAGACTATAGAGGTGAATGCAGAAAGTGTTAGAAATTTCGTTAATGTTTCAATATTTCATTGTGTAAGAGATCGGTGAAAACTCTTTGCGTAGCTACAGTTTATCGGGTTTTCTCATTGTTCTTCATGATGCGCGCCAGTCCGAGGCATGCTGTTTTGAAAAGTCGTTCGTCCATAAGACGGGGAAAATGCACAATGGGCTGAAAGTCCATGTGGGCTAGAATGTCTTTTTCGATATCAATACCCGGAGCCACTTCGATAAGTTCCATGCCATCCGGTCCCAGTGAAAGAACACATCTCTCCGTGACGTAAAGCACGTCCTGTCCAAGATGACGGGCATAATCGCCGCTGAATGTAATCTGTTCTACAGTCTTAATGAATTTTCTCGATTTTCCTTCGTTCAAAACGGTCAGTGTTTCTCCTTCCGTTGAAATTTTCAGCCCACCGGCAGTAAAAGTCCCGCAAAAAATGATCTTCCGGGCATTCTGGGAAATATTGATAAAACCTCCGGCTCCTGCCAGCCGACCATTGAACCGACTGACATTGACATTCCCTTTCTCATCCACCTGAGCCATGCCAAGGACGGCCAGATTCAGGCCGCCACCTTCATAGAAATCAAATATCTGGTTCTGGGGAATGACTGCCGAAGCATTCAATGCAGAGCCAAAATCAAGTCCACCCTGAGGAAAGCCCCCTATGACGCCGGACTCTGTTGTAAGAGTCAGATGGTTCAGGACGTTCTCTTCTGCAGCCACGGATGCAACGCCTTCCGGCATACCAATTCCGAGATTGATGATGGCCCTGTCAGGAAGCTCCATGGCTGCTCTACGCGCGATGATCTTGCGTTCATCCAAGGGAAGGGGAGGGATGCGTTCAACCGGCACACGGATCTGTCCGGCCAAGGCGCTGCTGTAATGAGTGGCATAAGTCTGGTCATGGTTTTCGGGGGAGGCGACCACAATATAATCGACAAGTTCGCCGGGTATTTGCACGTTCCTCGGATTAAGCGAGCCTCGCTCGGCAATCTGTTCAACCTGCACGATTACGGTGCCACCAGAATTGCGTGTTGCCATGGCAATCGGCAGCGCATCCAGTGTCACGGCCTCTTTTTCCATCGTGACATTGCCCGCCGGGTCTGCGGTAGTGCCGCGTATAAAGCAGACATTGATGGGAAAGGTTTTGTAAAAGAGGTATTCTTCCCCCTCCAGATCAATGAATTTTACCAGATCTGTCAGCGTGCGTGCGTTAATGCGCCCGCCCTCAATCCGTGGGTCCACAAATGTGCGGACACCCACGCGGGACAACATACCGGGACGTTGTGCGGCAATAGCGCGATAAAGCTGTGAGATACATCCGAGCGGAAGATTGTAGGCCTCAATTTCGTTATCGACAGCAAGAGCCGCAATTTTTGGCACAAGAGACCAGTGCCCTCCAATGGCACGTCCAACCAGCCCTTTATGCGCGAGGCGGTTGAGGCCTCGTTCTCCAGCGTCTCCCGGTGCTGCCGCGAAGGTCAGCGTTACGTTTGATGGAGCGCCGGTTTCCAGAAACCGTTTTTCCAGACCAATGACAAGTTCTTCTGGGGTGCCTATGCCGACGAAACCGTTAATGGCGATAGTATCACCGTCTTGAATTGATTTTATTGCTTTTGAAATTGGAACAATTTTCTCCTGCATTATGCTTTCTCACTTACTTTTGCAGTATCGTATTTTTTCAGAAATTCGATGATGGAAGAGCCAAAAAGATTTTGTGCGCGAGAACCGACAAAAATTCCAACATGGCCCCCCGGTAAATTCAGTTCTTTATAATCAGTGCTGCCTGTTTTTCCCTTGAGAACGCAGGTTGTGGAAGGCGGAATGATATGATCCGCCGAGGCATAGATATTCAGAATAGGGGCTGTGATGTTCATCAGATTTACTTTCTGACCATCCAGTTCCCACTCATTTTTTATCAGCCTGTTTTCCTGATAGAGGTCCTTGAGCCATTGCTTCCCGGCTTCTCCAGGATGGTCGGGGCGGTCTGCAATCCATTTTTCCATGCAGAGCCAGTTCAATGTTTTTTCTTCATTGGAAACGATATTTACAAGATCGGAATTGTATTTGAGCATGCTGCGTACGGGGGTGAGCATGGTAAAAATCGTGCCCATGAAAGCGCCGCGTAAATTGCCTTGAGAATCAATGATACGATCGACATCTGCTGAAGGGATGCTGCGGATCCATACATTGAGAAGACCCTCGCTGCCACTGCTGTTTTTCTGGTCAGCATGAAAATCGATCGGCGTAATCGCTAAAATAAGAGTGTTGATTTTACTTGGTTTGAGTGAAGCGTAGGCAAGGCCGAATACCCCCCCTTCGCAAACACCAAAAAGATTGACGCTATCGACTTTTTCCCGGTGGCAGACTTCGTTGATGCAATCATCAAGGTAGCCGCAGATATAATCATCAAGTGTAAGAAAGCGGTCAGCACGGGACGGGTTGCCCCAGTCTGCTACATAGACCGTAATGCCTGCGTCGAGCAGTTTGCTGACAAGAGACCTGTCCTGTTGCAGGTCAACCATCGTCCAGCGACCAATCAGGCCGTAAGATATCAGAACAGGAATATGAAAAATCGATGGTTTGGTTGGCCTGAAACGGAAAAGCCTTACTTTGTCCCGATGCCAGACTTCTTCCTTCGGTGTTGTGGCAATCTGTACGGAAGCACGACGAGCGAAGGGCGACGCACTGCGCTTGCCGTGAATATCGCGTTCGACTTCTCTGGTTGTGACCATGTCAACCTCCTTTTGGCGGCGGGCTTATTTCAGCGCTCTTTTTGTTCACGGCTGTTTTTCGGGTTTTTCCTACTGTTCTTACAGGCTGTTTCTTCTGTCTCGGTGTGACAGTGGTATCTGTCGGCGTAGAAGGCTTAGAAGTGCGTTGGTTGCTGGTTTTTCGAGGAACGGGAGTTTGCGAAAGGGAGACGTTGTTCGTGGTATTCTGAACGCGTTTTTGAGGAGCGTTATTCTCTGGATGCTGATCTGGGGAAGATTTCGTCTCGGCGGCTTCAGCTTCTATATTTTTTTGAAGAATTCGGACTTCACGCCGTAACTGGGTCAGGGACCGGTGAACGTCATCCATTTCACCCCGTGTCGGGATGCCGAGAAGATCAGCGTAACGATCGACTATTTTCTGTTGGGCCAGTTTCAGGTCGGCAGTCGAGCGCAGTAACGCTGCCTGACTTTCGAGAAAATCCTCACGTCGTTGGAGATTGGTCAGAAGATGATTGGTGACTTCACCCCAGATGGACAACGCGGTAGCGGCATCCGTTACCGGTTTGCCCGCTTTGATATAAGCAGTAAGCGCATCTCCGAATTGCAGATTGGCTTCCAGAAACGTGTCGAAAACCAGAGACCCGCATTCGGCACCACGTTCCTGAAGAACGACCCATGCGGCACGGACTTCAGCGAACAGTTTTTCAAATTGCCACCATTCGCTGATCGGGGATCCTTCAGCGATACGGTTCGCGACGCTGTCTTCCTGAAACATCCGTCCGAACCATTGAAGTGTCGGAACACCAGCTTCTCCAGAAGAGCCGGGAGCCGTAAACTCTTTCCAGAACGTGGTGAAAAACTGAGTGGACGCAGCCATACTATCGGCGATGGCACTCTGTATCTGTCCGAAAGGCATATTTTCCGGAGGAGGGGTGTCGCTCAGTCCGGAAAAGGCCGTAGTCGCCTGTGCGGCCTGCCTACTGAATTCCAGCGCCATTTCGGTCTGCTGCTGCCAGAACCGTGTCATCACGGCGAATGCATCCTGTCCGTTCATGGCTGAAACTCAATGATCTGACGCACGGCTTTTCCCTCATGGAGAAGATCGAACCCCTCGTTGATTTGATCGAGTGTCAGTTTTCCCGTCATGAGTTTGTTCACCGGCAATCGCCCTTCCTGATAAAGGCCGATGTAGTTGGGAATATCACGGCGGGGCACACAGGTGCCGATATAGCTGCCCTTGAGCGTGCGCTCTTCTGCCACTAGTTGAACGAGAGGGACCGCTAATGCGGAACCGGGAGGGGGAAGGCCTGCCGTGACGGTTGTTCCGCCCAGGCGCGTGATTTTCCACGCGAGTTCCATGGCTTTGACGGCTCCGGCCATTTCCATGCAGTAATCGACACCGCCGTTTGTCAGTTCGATGATTTTCTCAATTGCGCCGTCTTCGGCTGGATTGATGGCATGTGTTGCTCCCAGAGCCTGAGCTAGATTCAGCTTCTCTCCGGAAAGGTCGATGGCCACGATCTGTCTGGCTCCAGAGGCAACGGCCCCCAGCACAGCCGCCAGTCCCACACCGCCCAGCCCGATGATGGCGGCACTTTGCCCGGCGCGTAGATTGGCGGTGTTGACGACCGCTCCGACACCCGTCAGCACCGCGCATCCAAACAGGGCCGCTTCGTCGAAAGGGATAGTGTCGTCAATTTTGACAATGGACCGTTCAGACACAACGGCATATTCGGCAAATCCGGAAACACCCAAATGATGATTGACGATTTCTCCGTCACAGTGGAGACGGCGTTTGCCGGTCAGTAATGTGCCCGCGCCATTGGCTTTTGCGCCTGGTTCACATAGGGCCGGGCGTCCCACGGCGCAGGGAATACAACTGCCGCAGCTCGGCATGAAGACCATGACGACATGGTCTCCCGGCACAACAGAAGTTACCAGGTCGCCAACTTCTTCAACAATGCCGGAACATTCATGTCCCAGCACCATTGGCATGGGACGGGGACGATCACCGTTGATAACTGAAAGGTCCGAGTGACACAGACCGGCTGCCCGGATTTTGACCAGCACCTCCCCCGGACCAGGGGGATCGATTTCCACTGTCTCTATCTCTAATGGTCTGCTTTCGGCGTAAGGAGGTTTTGCATTCATATTTCGCAGAAGCGCAGCTTTAATTTTCATTATTTACTCCTGATCAAAACCAAACCAGCATTGCGGTGGCAATGCATCAGGGATGAGATTCTGGGAAATCGTTTTTCTTGTGTTCAAAATTTTCCGAAAAGCTGTGGGTTTCCCGGATGGAGAGCTCTTCGACGAGCACAGTCATGTTCTCAGAGTAATCAATGGGGACAATCACGAGATGGACGCCGCCAGCGTTGAAAGCGCTATCAATGATGTTCGCGATATCGTCACTGGCCTGAACACGATAACCTGAGGCCCCATAGGCGCGGGCATATTGGACGAAATCGGGGTTGGAGAAGGTCATGCCGAAATCTGCATAGCCTTCTGCTTCCTGTTTCCAGCGGATCATGCCGTAAGCGCCGTCATCAATGATCAGCACGACGAGATTCAGCATGAGCCTGACGGCGGTTTCCAGATCCTGACTGTTCATCATGAATCCACCGTCGCCGCACACAGCCAGTACACGTCGATTGGGATAGAGCAGGGCAGCCGTCATGGCAGAAGGCAGGCCGGCACCCATTGTGGCCAGCATATTGTCCAGCAGAAGGGTGTTGGGCGCCATAGCCCGGTAGTTTCGTGCAAACCAGAGCTTGTACATACCGTTGTCGAGCGCCACGATGCCGTCATCAGGCATGATATTGCGCACGGCACGGACAATCTGCCGTGGAGCAGGGGGCCACGTTTCCTTTTCGGAGTTGCCACCTGTTCTGTCATGAATGACGTTGCGTGCATGAAGCAGAGTGCTTGTCTGCTCCATTCGCCCATGCAGAAGTCGCGTGAGTGCATGCAGGTTAAAACTGATATCGCCAATCAGTTCTTCGTCGGGATTATAAACAGTGGCGACACAGGGCTTGATATAGCCAATATGAAGAATGCGCTGGTTGGCTGGCTGGGGAATGAAGGGCGGTTTTTCCACCGTGTCGTGCCCGATGGAAATGATGAGATCGGCACTTGCTATCAGGTCGTGGAGATAGTCATTGCGCGATAGTGCCGCCGTGCCAAGAAAGTAATCATCCAGCCCTCCATCGGCTCCCATGCCCATCTGGGTAGTAAAGAAAGGGAGTTCCAGCTTCTGGATGAAGGTATGAATGCCTTCATAGGCTTCCGGTCGGTTGGCGGCTGCACCCAGCATGACCAGTGGCCGCTTGGCCGATAGTATCAGGGCGCTTACCCGTTCGAGATCCGCCGGAGAAGCCACCATGGTTCCAGTATTTGTTCGGGAAAGGAGCGGTGGTGTCTCACATTCGGCGCTCGCCACGTCTTCTGGAAGCTCCAGTAATACCGGCCCGCGTCGCTCGTTTGTTGCAAGCTGAAATGCATTGCGGGTAAGGGATGAGATGTCGCAAACAGCGCTTATTGTGCAGGAGAATTTCGTGATTGGTCGGAATGTTCCTACGACATCGGTGACCTGAAATCCGGCTTGGGGCGAGCTGAAAATGGATTTCTGACCCGTAATCATGATCATCGGCATCGCACCGAGATGAGCATATGCCGCAGCCGTGGTCATGTTCAGTGCGCCCGGTCCGCATGTTGCAAGGCACACGCCGGGTTTGCCGGTGAGACGTCCCCAGGTTGCCGCCATGAAGGCCGCTGTCTGTTCATGGCGTGTCAGAATGAGCGCGATCGAAGACTTTCGCAGGGACTCCAAAAGGTCGAGAGTTTCCTCGCCTGGAACACCGAAAATATATTCGACCCCCATTTCTTCAAGTGTAGCAACAAGGATATCCGACCCGATCATCATCTTTTCTTCTCCTTGCAACAGAATGGATTTTCCACGGAAACGTTTTTCGGCTGGAGAAATGTTTCGACTGTGGTGATTTGTTTCGGGGAATGTTGCTTGGAACAAGAATGTTCCGCAGTCAGGAGAGTTGCTTATTCAGAAGGCTTTGGAGATTTTTTTTAAGTAATCTTTATAAGATGAAATGTTTTGTTTTATTCGGAGTTCTCTTTTGGATGTTCAAAGAAAAACCGTAGCATTTCCACACTGGCGTTTGGTCCGCGTTGATCGGTGTAGGATCCGGAGGGATCGCCCTGTGACCATGCGTGCCCCATACCTTCCACCAGCCAGTTTTCCAGAACGACATGTCCAGCTTCATTACGCCAGACTGTTCTTGTCCACGGATAACCCGTAGGTGGTCTCTCTGTGGTCTCTTCGCTTTTCAGGTCACGGTTGTGCGTAAATTGCCTGACAATGGCTTGAGAATTTTTGACATTTACAATCTGGTCTTCTGATCCGTGAAAGAGGATCAGGGGGGGTAGGCGCGCGAGCAGGTCGGGTGACAGTTTATAGCCATTGTGGCCTGCCTGCATGGTATCGAAGGCCTGATACAGTGTGCTGGCGGACCGGTAGGCCAAACCGCTATGCACGCAGACAGCGGCGAATATCTCGGGATAGACAATGCCCATCGTCAGGGCGGTGGCGCCTCCTGAAGACATGCCAGCAACGTATATCCTTTTCGGATCTATGGTGTACTGCTCCTGAATTTGCCTGATAGTGGTGACAATCAGTTCCGGCTCGCCACTGTCGCGCTTCTGATGTGTGGGTGAATACCATGTCCAACATCCCATCATGTGCGCAAAGGATGCTTGATTGGGATAGAGAACGAAGCAGTTTGCTTCATCACCCAGCCAGTTCATTTTTGTGCCTACGGCGAAATCATCAGCCGTCTGACCACATCCGTGCAACATAACGACCAGGGGGCAGGGTGTACTGCCGTCATAATGCGAAGGAATGAAGAGTTTCCACTCCATGCTTCCATTACGTAAGTCGGTATTCCCTCCAATATAAAACGATTTTTCAGGAATGTCGGCCGCTCTGGAAGATGCGGAAAAACCCCTTGCCGCCCGGGCGACCAAAGAGGCACCACTCATCGAAAGAACCATGCTCATGGTTTTGCCAGTTTTGAAAAACTGTCGTGGGTCGGGCCATGGGCTCACGCGTTTCACCTTTTCTGTTGAAGTGTGTCGATCGGTCTGTCCTTGTCAGCTATTCTAATGTCTAAATGAGTGCGGCGTTTCCTATTTGTAATTACTTTAATCTTGCCCGAAGAAACGCAACAAAGGCTTGCTAGGCACGTTGAAAGCGACAGGTCACGTCACTGTGACTTCTTGTGCGAACATTTGAGCGGAAAAACCGATGGCTTCAGCAGTTGTCCTGCGTGTCGAAGAAGGACAGATTGAAGGTGAAATTCATCGTAACCTTATGGTTTTCAAGGGAATACCTTTTGCGCAGCCACCGGTGGATGCTTTGCGCTGGTGTCCACCCGAACCGCCCATTCCCTGGAATGGCATAAGGCAGACGAAAGAGTTTGGGCCAAGCTGTCCGCAAGCATGGCATAAATCGAGAAATTTTTATTTCAGCAACATGAAGGTGATGAGCGAGGATTGTCTCGACCTCAACGTAGGGGCGCCCGTTCAGAAAAAAGCAGAGAAAAAGCTTCCCGTTCTCGTGTGGATGCACG
>NZ_JBDNXK010000018.1:0-43031 GCF_047721705.1 Acetobacter sp.
ATATAATCTAGGTAAACATGTTTTAACAGATGGGAGTTCATGTCACGGGAGGGGTTCCGTGGTGGTCTGAAATGTGGTGATTTGAAGCGCAACATTCCCAATGTGAGGAACGATCGCGTTGAGAAGCCGATTCAGCCATATGAACAGTCCTGCGCCATTATGACATCCAAAACAGCAGTCTCATCCGGAGTGGGGAAGGCTGCAACCAGCGGTTTTCTCTGGCTTGTCGTTCAAAGTCTCGCGTCGCGTGGTATTGGGTTCGTCTCCCAGATCATCCTCGCGCGCCTTCTTCTGCCGGAAGATTTCGGTGCGATCGGCCTTGCGCTGACGGTCACCACCATTGCCAATTCCCTGATCGGCTTCGGGATCGACGAGGTTCTGCTTCAGCGTCAGAAAACAATGACGCTATGGGAGCCTCTGGCTTTCTGGATGTGTGTGGGCGTGAGTCTGGTCGGTATGCTGGGCATGTTCGCCGTGGCGCCCTTCGCCGCGCACTGGTATCACTCGCCAAGTCTGGTCGGGTTGATTGTCGCCATCGCGCTTTCAACGCCTCTGCGGGCGCTGGGCACGGTGTCAGCGGTGAAGATCAGGGCGGAAATGGATTTCCGTTTTCTGGCTGGCTGCAACACCTTCGAAATCGTGGCGCTTCAGGTTCTCACCATCATTCTCGCGGCATTGGGGGCGGGAGCCTATGCTTTCGCCATTCCCTATTCCGTTGTCGCCATCCTGCGCACGGTCTGGCTGTGGAGACGGGCTGCCCCCTTTACCAAAGGGCGTTACAGAAAAGTTCAAGCCCGTTATCTGCTGGGTAACAGCACATTGATCCTGTTGAGCCGCACCTGCGTCGAGTTCATCAATCAGGGGGATTACATCGTCCTCGGCCTTATCGCGTCGAAGATGATGGTGGGTTATTACTTCTTCGCCTTCCGTTTCGCGGCTCAGCCCGTGCGGATGCTGGCGGGGAACGTGAGTAATGTTGTTTTCCCGGCGCTTGTGCAGTTCCGCAATGATCCGGCCCGCCAGACCGACGCTGTCGTCCGCGCATGCCGTCTGCTCGGTTATCTTGTCATGCCATTCTGCTTTCTGCAGGCGGGGCTGGCGAAACCGGGTCTGCATCTGTTGTTTGGCGAACGCTGGATGCCTGCGGTGCCCTACGTCATTATTCTCAGCATTGGCCTGCCGTTCGATGCGCTCAGCTGGATCACGGGAGCACTTCTGAGCGCCCGCCGTGAATTCGGGCGTTCCTGTCGCTATCAGTTTATCGCTTTGCCGCTGTTTTACATCATGGTGGGCATTGGTGGATATTGGGACGGCGTCATGGGCGTCGCTCTCGCGGTGGCGGTGTATTATTTTCTCTGGCCTCCCATCACTTCGTACCTGATTCTGATCGGGTCCGGCACGTCGATCCTGACAGTGGCGGAGTTCTATTTCCTGCCCATGTTCTTCGCCTGTATCGCCATCGGGCTGGGCATGGCGCTCGCGCAGACCAGTCTGTTTCATGGCAACGATTTCATGGAGTGCATGGCCATCGGTGTTGTGACCTGCATCGTCTATCCGGCGTTGCTGGCAGTGTTCCGGCCGGACATGTTCAAGGAAATTGTGAACCGATTTGGTGGGAAGCTCAAAAGGCGCCGTCAGGCGGGGAACGCTAGCGCCTGACCCACTCCCGGCAGGCCTGCTGGCGTCGTTCCCAGCCCAGTCTTTCCAGTTCCGGCGTTTCGTGGCGTTCGCGTGGGTAACCTACGCACAGATAGGCGACGAAGCGCCATGATTCCGGACTTTCCAGTGCCTGTTGCACAGCTTCAGGCTCAAGGATGGAAACCCATCCCACGCCAATGCCCCGTGCGGCGGCGGCCAGCCAGAAGGTGTGGATCGCCATGACGGTGGACCATACCGTCGTCTCCGGCATGGTGCGGCGGCCGAGGCCGCGCCCCTGTTCCGGGTCTTCCACCGAAAACACCGCGATATGATGGGGTGCGTCGTCCAGTCCCGCCAGTTTCAGGCGCGCATAGGCGGCGGCGTCCTCGCCCTCACGCTCTGCGAGGGCTTCGGCCTGACTACGGGCGAAGATACCGCGCACGGCCTCTCGGCGGACAGGACTGTCCACCCGCATGAAGCGCCACGGTTCACTGAGACCCACCGACGGCGCCATGCTCGCGACCTGTAGCAGTTCATCGAGTGTAGCATCGGCGACTGGCTCAGGACGAAAATGCCGGACATCCCGCCGCCAGCGGAAGACATCTTCCAGAACGGCTGAAGCTGTCATCCTTTATAGGCTTCGCCCGGCGGAAGCAGTTTGCCGGGATTGAGGATGCCGCGCGGGTCCATCGTTTGCTTCAGGGCCCGCATCACGCTGAGCGCTCCCGCACCATGTTCCTGCTCAAGAAATTCCAGCTTGCCAATCCCGACGCCATGTTCGCCGCTGCAGGAGCCGCCCAGCGCCAGCGCCCGGCCGACAATCTTGCGGTCCAGTTCAAGTAGCCGCTCTCGCCCCTTTGGAGAATTTTCGGTGAGAATCAGAGTGTGGAAATTGCCGTCGCCCACATGACCCAGCATGGCGGCGCGCAGACCGGAAGCAGCGATGTCCTCGCGTGCGCCATCGATCAGTTCGGCAAGGCGGGAGATCGGCACGATGCAGTCGGTCGAGATGACAAGCGCCGCGTGGTCGATGGCGCGGGCCGCCCAGAACGCGTCGTGACGGGCCTTCCACAGACGGGTGCGCTCCTCGGGTGTGTCAGCCCACGCAAAGCCGAGACCGCCATTGTCGCGGGCGATGCTCTCTGTGGCCTCCACCTGCTCACGCACGGACGCGGGGCCACCGGAGAACTCGAAAAACAGCGTCGGCAGAGGTTTCAGTTCATCAAGGTGAGAGAAGGCGATGCTGGCCGCCATCTGCACCTCATCCAGAAACTCCACACGGGCGACGGGGAGACCATACTGGATCATCTCGACGGCGGTGTTGATCGCCTCGTCGACCGTGTTGAACTGACAGATCGCGGCGGCGATGCTTTCCGGCAGTCCGTAAAGACGCAACTGTATCTCGGTGATGATGCCCAGTGTGCCTTCCGAGCCGATAAACAGCGACGTCAGATCATAACCTGTCGAGGATTTGCGGACGCGGCCACCGGTGCGGATCACCTCGCCAGTGGCGAGCACCACCGTCATGCCGAGCACGTTTTCCTTCATCGTGCCGTATTTCACCGCCGCCGTGCCGGAGGCGCGGGTGGCGCACATGCCGCCGAGCGTGGCTTCTCCACCGGGATCGACCGGGAAGAACAGGCCTGAATCGCGGATGCGGGCGTTCAGTTCCTGCCGCGTCAGGCCCGCCTGTACGCGACAGTCGAGGTCTTCCGGATTGAACTGCACGATGTCCGTCATACGGGAGAGGTCGAGGCTGATGCCTTCTGCGGGTGGCGTGACATGGCCTTCAATCGATGTTCCCGCACCGAACGCGACAACCGGCACGCGATGTTCGTGGCACAGGGACAGCACGCGGGAGACGTCGTCCGTGCTTTCCGCGAAGACAACGGCGGCAGGTAGGCAGGAGACATCCAGAGCTTCGCCGTGGCTGTGCTCCTCACGCACGGAGGCCACGGTGCTGATCTGCGTTCCCATGGTCTCGCGGAGAGCGGAAAGAACGGTTTCCACGCCGGTCGTGGGGGCGGAGAGGGTGTCGGACATGCGGGCAACCTGATCGGTGAAGAACTGAATGGCGTCTTGTAATCGCTGACGGTGCATTCGACCATCGGCAGGGAAGCGGAGCAGCTTTTCTTCTTCGAGAGGAAATTGAGCGGCGTTCATGCTTCCGAAACCTCTCCGGACTTGACATCAGCGCCCGTGACCGGCTTCCTCCGCCCCTGAATTTTCACATTGTGGCTGGACGGCCCGCCGCTGTCCGCGCCGCGTTCCAGCCGGGCAGGAATTGACCACATGCATCCGTATCGCACCCATAGCTGCGCCGCCCTCCGCGCCGAAGACGCCGGAAAAACCGTGCGCCTGTCCGGCTGGGTCCACAGCAAGCGAGATCACGGCGGCCTGCTGTTCATTGATCTGCGCGATCAGGACGGCCTGACGCAGATTGTCATTCCCGCCGAATCTCCGGTCATGCCGGTGGCTGAAGAAACCCGTGTCGAGAGCGTCATCACCGTGACGGGCGAGGTCGTGCTGCGTGAGGAAAGCACACGCAACCCGAACCTGCCGACCGGCGATATCGAACTGCGTGCAAAAGAATTCACGGTGCAGTCCGCCGCCGCCGTCCTGCCGTTCCAGGTCGCTGGCAACGAGCATTATGGCGAAGAGCTGCGCCTGAAATACCGCTATCTCGACCTGCGCCGCGAGAAGATTCACCGCAATATCCTGCTGCGCTCGCAGGTGATCGCCAGCCTGCGTCGCCGTATGGTCGAGCAGGGTTTTACCGAGTTCCAGACGCCGATCCTGACGGCCTCCTCCCCGGAAGGCGCACGCGACTTCCTCGTGCCGTCACGCCTGCATCCCGGCAAGTTCTACGCGCTCCCGCAGGCTCCGCAGCAGTTCAAGCAGCTCGCCATGGTTGCGGGTTTCGACCGCTACTTCCAGATCGCGCCCTGCTTCCGTGACGAAGCCGCCCGTGCCGATCGCAGCCCCGGCGAGTTCTATCAGCTCGATTTCGAGATGGCCTTCGCCACGCAGGAAGAAGTGTTCGCAACACTTGAGCCGGTCATGGAAGGCGTGTTCCGCGAGTTCGGCAATGGCCGCGCTGTGACGCCCGCACCGTTCCCGCGCATCCCGTATGCCGAGGCGATGGCTGTTTACGGTTCCGACAAGCCGGATCTGCGTAACCCGCTGAAGATCGCCAACGTCACCGAGCAGTTCGCTGGCTCATCCTTCGGTCTGTTCGCCAAGATTGCGGCGGGTGGCGGTGAAATCCGCGCCATTCCGGCTCCGGGCGCTGGTCCGAAGCCGCGCGGCTTCTTCGATAAGCTGAACGCATGGGCGCGTGAGAACGGCGCTGGCGGCCTCGGCTACATCCAGTTTGACGAGGAAGGCGGCAAGGGGCCGATCGCCAAGAACCTCGAAGCCGACCGCGTGAAGGCCATTCAGGACAAGCTCGGCCTGAAAGCCGGTGACGCCGTGTTCTTTGCCGCTGGCAAGGGCGACGAGGTGGCGAAGTTCTCCGGTCTGGTCCGCACAAAGATCGCGACCGAGCTGGACCTGATTGAGGAAGGCGAGTTCCGCTTCTGCTGGATCGTCGATTTCCCGATGTATGAGAAGAACGAGGAAACGGGGCAGATCGACTTCTCCCACAACCCGTTCTCCATGCCGCAGGGCGGTCTTGAGGCGCTCAACACGCAGGACCCGCTCGACGTCAAAGCCTATCAGTATGACATCGTCTGCAACGGCATCGAACTGACCTCCGGCGCGATCCGTAACCACCTGCCAGACCTGATGATCCGCGCCTTCGAGATCGCGGGTTATCCGGAAAGCGTGGTCGAGGAGCAGTTCGGTGGTATGCTGAACGCCTTCCGCTTCGGCGCACCGCCGCATGGTGGCGCTGCTCCGGGCGTGGACCGCATGGTCATGCTGCTGGCCGACGAGCCGAATATCCGTGAGGTCATCCTGTTCCCGCTGAATCAGCAGGGCGAGGATCTGATGATGGGCGCACCGTCCACCGTCGAGCCTGCGCGTCTGAAGGAACTGTCCATCGGGCTGAACCTGCCCAAGCCGAAGCCTGTCGTGAAGAAGGACGCGGCGGAGACAGAGTGAGGCGGTTTAGCGTTTTTGTAGTAGGATGAGTTTGGAAGCCGGGAACAGGTTTGTTCCCGGTTTTTTTTGTTGGAGAAGATATGACAGCTTTGTGGGGGGGAAAGCGGAAGGTCCGATGTGAAGCACTCAGACATCGTTTCTGCCGTTCGTTCAGCTACATGTGACGACCGCCGTGCTCGGTAAGCCGACATGCTCTTGACGTATCGCCCGTCTTTTTCGTTGCTCCCTTGAACTGACGTTGGCTGGGCAAAAAATTTCTGCAGTGCAAGTTGCCTAAACCACTCATCAGAGCCTGTGTAAAATCGCCCCGGCGCCGTTACTCTACCTATATCTTCGTTAACACTTGTAACTGCCTTCACTTGGTGATCTACATACCAAAAGTTTTGTTCTAGGACAGATAGAAAATGAAGGTTTTCGCGAAAGTCTCACGCGGGCGGCAGATAGGGGGAAATTGTCACGCCGCCCCGACAGAAATCCTACAAATTATCCTTGACATCTAACGCGTCGCCACTTTTCTATTCTGCGTTTCAGGATGTTACATTATGGTCGGAAGGATGTCGCGATATCCAGTGCGATCAAGACCGAGGCGAACAGACAAGTGGGTGCCAAAATCTACAATCTCCACGCAGCATGGGAAAGCGCGTTCGCCAAGGTCGCCGATGAGCGCCAACCCGTGGCGAAGGGATGCGCGCCCTCCATGATTACGAGAACGCACGCATGAGCATGATCGACGTCGAACGGACCATCTCCGATTTTGCCGAACGACCGTTCGACGTTGCCGAATTTCCCTATCTTTTCCTCCGATCGTTCGGAAACAAGGAAATCACGCTCAAGCGTCTCCGCAACGGCGATACCAACAAGTCCGACTTCTCCGGTCTTCATCGCAGCATCCTTCAAACCAACAACGATTTGTATGCCATTTTCTCGCTCTTCGGCACAAACAAAACGCAGCGCCAATGAGCGATATACGAAACCCGCTTATTTCCCGACAATTCCTCCGATCCGTCTGGGCGCACGAATATGAGACATTCAAGGATAGCCCTAAGGAAACACAACTCCTCGCCAGACTGAAACGATGGGCGAACCGTCCAAAACAAAGTGAGAAAACGGCCCAGTCAGCCCTGCTCACCGAGTTTTTTCACGACACATGGGAATATGTCCAGGCCGGCCAACCGGGATCGGACAATGGCTACTCCTTGTATCCCGAATTTCCAGTCGCAGGGGCGGGACAAACAGGCGGAACCGGAAAGGCTGACGCCGCATTAGGCTGGTTCACCACAAGCCGCTCCTCCTTGATTCCACAGGTTCTGGTTGAGTTTAAGGACATTAAAAGCGCTCTTGACGCGCCTCAGAAAAGGAAGGGAAACGCGCGGTCTCCGGTCAAGCAGGGCCTCGATTACCTTTATGCGGCGCGCAAAGGGATGTTTGGCTACGAGCCGATCATTCCAACATGGGCAATTGTCACGGACATGAACGAATTCCGGCTCTACTGGGCCGATCGTGGCGAGCGGCAATATGTGAGCCTCGCCATCGAAAAGAAGGAACTCTTCCAGACCGCCACTCTTCTCGACGAAACTGAAACAGGTCGCTTCGACCGCTTCCTCTTCTCGCGCCTCTTCCACCGGGACACGCTCATCGTGCAGGGAACCAGCGGAAGAGCCGAGCTTCTGTCGCTACTCCAGCGCCAGCGGTTCCGTCAAAGAGAACTGGAAAACAGTTTTTATGCCGAATATAGTGCGTTTCGCGAGCATCTCTATCGCACCCTTTTGATCCACAACGGCCCTGCAACAGACCGTTTCCCGGGTACCAAGGGGCAGCTCGTCCGTCTCGCACAGAAAATCCTCGATCGGGCGCTTTTCGTTTTCTTCTGCGAAGATATGGGGCGCGTCCTTGGATTCCCGCCACAGCTTTTACGTGACTATTTGATCAAGGAAGCCGACGACCCGTTTTTCGATCCCCAAGGAGATGATATATGGCGCTGGCTACATCGCCTGTTCACCGCCATGAACGACGGTTCCGCTTTCGGCGGCCATAAGATCAATCAGTTCAATGGCGGCCTCTTCGCGACCGATCCGGAACTGGACAGGCTGTTCATTCCAAACGCCGTTTTCTGCGAACGCGGACAAGGCCAGAACGAGGCCAGCATCGCGTCGAACAAACGCACCTTGCTCTACCTCTCCGCGACCTACAACTACGCCTCCGGCCTGACCGACGGATGCAGCGGCGACCGAACTTTTGCCGGAAAGCGCGACCCGGAGCGGAGCATCGGCCTCTACACGCTCGGACGAATCTTCGAGCAGTCCATCACTGAGTTGGAAATCCTTGAAGCCGAGGAAGACGGCCGCGCTTCGCTCAACAAAGAGAACAAGCGTAAACGCGACGGCGTCTATTATACGCCCGAATGGGTCGTGGAACGGGTCGTGGACGAAACCGTGGGCCGTCGCCTCGCCGACCTCAAAAGCACCTGCGGATGGCCTTCAGAAAAACAAAACCAGCTGCCGTCGCTCGCAGCCATCGACTCTTATGAACAGCAGTTGCGTAATATCCTGATCGTCGATCCGGCTTGCGGCTCCGGCGCGTTCCTGATTACGACGCTGGCCTATCTGCTCAACGAATGGGAAATTCTTCAGGATCTGCGCCGTCAGCACGGGCAAATCAACGTCCGGGACGACTGGAATGATGCAGCGATCCGCGACATCCTCAGACGCAACCTCTATGGCGTCGATATCAATCCCGCCTCCGTCGAGATAACCAAGCTCGCACTATGGCTTCACACCGCCCGGTCCAACAAACCGCTCTCCTCCCTGGACGATCATATCCGCGACGGCAACAGCCTGATCGGGCCGGATTTTCATCGTGATACGCTCGCTCTCTACAGCGCGGAAGAGAAGGAGCGCGTCAACGCCTTCGACTGGCACGCCGCCTTCCCCGAAGTTTTTGCGCGCGGCGGCTTCGATTGCGTCGTCGGAAACCCACCCTATGTGAAGCTCCAGAACTTCCGCAAAATCCACGCCGACATGGCTGACTATCTCACCCGCGATCCGGCGCAGGGCGGCGCCTATCGCAGTACCCAGACGGGCAATTTCGATCTTTACTTGCCCTTCATCGAGAAGGGCATCGGGCTGCTCAATGCGGACGGACGGCTGGGCTATATCGCGCCATCGGTCTGGCAGATGAACGAATACGGCGCGGGATTACGCGGTTTCGTGGAGCAGGGACGCTTCCTGTGGGGATGGATCGATTTCGGCTCCTACCAAGTCTTCGAGGAGGCGACGGTCTATACCGCGCTCCAGTTCTTCTCCAAACGCCCAAACCAGGCGGTGTCCGTCATCCAGGCACCCGACGGCGTGGTGGCCGAAAGCCCGTGGGATGCCGAGGACATCAGCCTTCCCTATGATGATCTGCTTTTCGGAGACCGCTGGCTGCTGGTCACCGGAGCCGAGCGCCGCCTGATCGACAAGCTGATGAAGACCGGACGGCGATTGGACAGTCCTGCCGTCACCCGAAACATCTTTGTCGGGATTCAGACCAGCGCCGACCACATCTACCATCTCAGACGCCTCGGGCCGAACCGCTACGAAGAAAAGCCGCCCAAGGGCGCAAAAGAGGGGCGCGTCGTTGCCATCGAGGAAGCGATCATGAAACCCTTGGTCTCCGGCCCTGAAACCAGCCGCTATCTGACTCCGCAAACCGAGACCTATCTCCTGTTTCCCTACGCTGTGAGCGAGGGACAGGGCACATTGATCCCGGCTGCGACGATGAAAGCCCGTTTCCCGAATGCTTGGAAATATCTAAAAGAGCACGAAAAGGAGCTTCGCGGGCGGGAAAAAGGTAAAATGGACATAGAGAACGGATGGTGGGGATATGTTTATCCTAAAAACCTCGGACGGCAGGAGGTTCCGAAACTTCTCGTTCCCCGCCTAGTTACACACATGACTTGTTCCATTGATCCAGATGGCCAATTTTACCTCGACAACGTTGATGTCGGGGGCGTCGAAATGACCCATAGCATATCGCCATGGTTCTTGGCTGCGATCCTAAATGGCAAAGCTACGGACTTTGTATTTCGCCGGATATCAAAACCTTTCCGGGGCGATTTTCGTTCAGCGAACAAGCAATTCATCGCCCCTCTGCCAGTTCCCAAAGTTCGCCCACAAGAGCAAGCAGCCCTCGCCCGCGATGCCGAACGGTTGCAATCGCTCCATGACCAGCGACGCAAGGCGTTCAGCGACATCGCCAAGCGTCTCGGAACCCTTCGCATCCGTCCTCGCACGGAGGAATGGCTCTTTCACGACCTGCCCGCTTCTGATCCCCTGGCCGAAGCCGCGCCGTCACGCCGCAAAGGCGCGGCACGCAACGAACAGGTGAAGGAAAACCGCTCGCGCGCGCTGGAAAACCATTACGCAACGCTTGAAAAACACCTCAAGCCTGGAGTTTCTCTGAATGCCGAACTCATCGACGGCGAGCTTCGCTTCCTGATTGACGGCATTCCCGTCATCAACGGAATTTTTCCCCCTCCTGAACAAGCTTCTTTTCTCTTGGCCCAATGGGCCGTCCTCGCTAGCCGGATCAACGTAACGGTGAAGACAACAGGCAAAAAACTGGCCGACTTTCTGCGGGCTGTCAGTCCCGAAGCCGAACCTCACCTCAAGAACGAGATAATTGCTTTGCAACAAAAAGCCTCGAAGATTGAATTGGAAATTCGCGAATTGGAAACGCGCACCAACAACTTGATCTATCGTTTGCACAAGCTGACGGAGCGAGAAATCAAAATGCTGGAATCAGAATCGCAGGACAAAGATAGAAAAACCTTCAACTCCACTTCTCTCGTTGAAGCCAAGTGAATTCCAAACATCTCATAATTAGGATGTCCGTAGAAACATTGACTCAAACAATTACTCCGTCACACGGCTCTGTTGCACAATTCAGTCTCTGGACGTGAGGGGGCCTTTAAGGATGTTCTCTTGCGCGACGGGGTGAATGAGAGGGGTTCCAATCGCTGTGAAGCGATTGAGAATGGCGACGCGGACGTGAATCTCCGTGAGCCCTTACCGTCAGGCGCTGGCCCAGGAGCTTGATACAGCGCATCTTTGTCTCGACGCGGCTTCGTCAATGATAACCGATCCGTCGTCTCCAGTTGTCGCAACAGCGTCTTGCGGCGTTTCTTGACCTGATCCTGACGTTCAAGCTGGACAACCGCCACCTGATCCGAGTGCTCGAATTCGGTCCAGGCATTCTGCAATCGCCGCATTATCGCTGGATGCTTGGGGTAACCGAGGGGTTCATCAAGGAAGGGACGGGATCGCCGCCGGAGGGTGCGACCCTTTATAACGCCCATACCCTTCTGGCGGCCCTGCATATCGACCTGATCGAGGACATGTTCGCAAACGGGCTCTCGCTGGACACGATCAGGGAAGACCAGGCCAGGCGCGCCTACATGGCAACGGGCATTACGGAAACTGACTACAAAACACTCGTACGCACTTGATCGATCATGTCTGCTTTGTGGAGGACAGAACGATCGTATCAACGCCCGACATGAGGCGTAAGCAGCCTGTCTGCATAGCGATTGGATAAATTGCTTTCCCTGTTGCCCTCACAATTTCTTATTACTTCGTCTGCAACCCAGCACTTCCTCTCCCCACCGGCACCGCCGCAACCAAAGTCTCCGCAGGCGGCGGTTCCGGCAATTGCGGCAGGTCGTTTAGTTCCATCAGAAACTCCTGCTCCCGCACATCCAGCTGACGCCCGATCGCGCGTTCCGTCAGGTCATTGATATTGCGGTCCGTCAGCAGGGAATGCAGTACGCGCCGTTGCAGGCGCACGATGCGGAGCCGCAGCATCAGTTCGTCGCGCTTTCTCTGCACACTGCCGCTGCGTTTGCCTTCCCCATCGTCGAGCGTCGGGTCCAGACGGCGCAGGCGTTCGTTGAACTCGGTCATCAGCAGGCTGACTGTGTCGTTGGTGCGGTTGGCGTTCGGTGGCAGGCGGGCCTGTTCCGCCTGAAGGGCGGCGATGCTGGAGCGGATCAGGGTGATGCGGGTTTCCAGAAGCTCGCGCTGCGCCGGGGTTTCGCCATCGTTACGCGGCAGAAGTTTCAGGGCGCGGGGCAGGCCGAACGTGGTCAGCAGTAGCGAGGTGATGATGACGCCGGTCGCCAGCACGACCATCACGGTTCGCTCCGGCATGTCGCTTTCCGACGGCAGAGAGATGATGGCGGCCAGTGTCACGGCTCCACGTGCGCCCGCCAGCGTCATGACCAGCACATTGCGCCATGACGGCAGGGCCTGCGGCCGGTGAATCAGTTTCCCAACGCCATAGAAGACCAGCCCGTTGGCGACCATCCAGATCGCGCGCAGCAGGCTCATGGCGCACTGGATGCCGACAATGGCCAGAGGCAGCATCCACGGCGTCAGTCCGGCGGAGCGGACGATATGTGCGGCCTGTTCAACTTGTCCGGGAAGCTGCTGTCCCAGCATGATGAACACCAACCCGTTGAGGGTCGAACAGAGCTGGTCCCACAGGGTCGCTGCCCGTAGGCGTGTCTCGATCTGCGTTTCCGACATCACGCCGGTCAGACGGATAGAGATGCCAGCCGCGACGGAGGCGAGAATACCGGAACACTCAACAGAGTCGGCAATCAGGTAAATGATGTAGGGGATGAGCAGCGAGATCAGGATATGGTTCGATGAATCATCGTAACCGCGTCTGAGCGCCATCAGTTCGATCCGGGCGAACAGCCAGCCCAGTCCCGCGCCGATCAGCACGCCGCCAAATGAGACATAGACGAAGTTGCTGGAAGCCGCCTTCAGGGAGAACAGGCCGGTCGTGGCGGCGGCGACTGCGAACTTGAAGCAGACAAGGCCGGAGGCGTCGTTCAGCAGGGCTTCGCCGTTGAGGATCTGCGTCAGACGGGCGGGGGCTTTCGCCGTGGCGAGGAAGCTATTGACGGAAACAGCGTCCGTTGGCGAAAGCGCCGCCGCCAGAGCCATACCAGCGACGGGTAGGATCGCGGGCATGATCCAGTGAATGGCGTATCCGCCCGCGACAGTACTGAAAATCACCAGTCCGACGGCGAGTGAGAGGATGACAGTCCGCAGTTCGCCGAATTCGCGCATGGGGATGCGGTAGGCGTCGATGAACAGCAGCGGCGGCATCAGCAGAAGCAGGAAGAGTTCCGAGGACAGTGGCACGGAGAACCCGAGCAGGCTGACGGCGCTGCCTGCCGCGATCTGCAAAAGCGGGAGGGGAACGCGGACTGGAAGCATGCGCCCGAGCAGTCCCGACAGAGCGGTCATGACGAGCAGGGCAAGAACGGTAAGCGCGACTTCCATCAGAAATCTCTCGGCAGAGGAAAAAGCGCTCCCCTCTTTCCGGGAGAGGTATTGCCGACAGGCGGGGAGGCGGCAAATGAAAAATCGGTGGAGGTGTAAGCACCATAAAAGACTTGCAGTTTCTGCCATTGACCCGGCAGCCTTGCATTCCCATTATTTTATAAAGGTAAGGCGCAGTCTGGGTGTCGCGTTGTCCATTGGGAGGCGTGAACAGGCTGGGCCGTAAAAAAAGATCCGTGCGGGCGCGTCATGAGGCGGTCCGGAACCGGGTTTATGAAAATACGGCGCGGTTCATGACCGTTCCGGAAAAGGTGGAGCAAGATAATGGCGACTGATGGGCCTGCGGCGGATTTTCTCAAGCCGCGCCTTAACGCGCTGGTAGCCGAAGCCGAGAAGAATGGTTTTGCGCCAGATGTGACGATCGCCGTACTGATTGATCTGCTGGACACGGAAAGTTTCGGTGTGACCACGCCTGAAGGAGAAGATGAGTGAGCGCAGGCGATCCATATCAGGTACTGGGTGTCGCGCGAACCGCGAGTCAGGACGAGATTCGCAAGGCCTATCGCAAGCTGGCCAAGAAATATCATCCTGACCTCAATCCGGGCGACAAGGCGGCGGAAGAAAAATTCAAGGCTGTCAGTCTCGCGAACGATATTCTGTCGGATGAAAACCAGCGTGGCCGCTATGATCGCGGTGAAATCGACGCTGCCGGGCAGGAACGTGCGCCGCCGGGATATGGCGCGCATGGCGGATATAGCGATTTCGGAGGCGGCGCTGGCGGCTTCCAGGGCGGAGCGGGTTTCTCACCGGAAGATTTGAGCGATCTGTTCGGGGGTATGTTCGGCAATCGTGGCGGCGGTGCCCGTCGGCCGAGTGGGCCACGGGCCGGTCAGGACAAGTCTTACAATCTGACGGTGCCTTTCGTTGATTCCGTGTTGGGTGGCACTTCCCGTGTTTCGCTGCCGGGTGGCGCGACGCTGGATGTCCGCATTCCACCGGGTATTGAAAGCGGGCAGGTTCTGCGACTGCGCGGCAAGGGCGGCGAAGGCGTGCAGGGCGGCCCACCGGGCGATGCGCTGATAACGGTGACGGTCCAGTCCGATCCGAAATACACGCGCGAAGGGCGGGATCTGCGTCAGACATTGCCGATCGATCTCAAGACGGCGGTCCTTGGCGGGCCGATTACCGTGCCAACCCCTTCCGGTTCCGTGCGGATGAATGTTCCGCCTGATTCCGATACGGGTTCAGTGCTGCGCCTTCGTGGTCGCGGAGTAAAGGAACACGGCAAGCACGAGGCCGGTAACCTCTACGTCAAACTGGAAGTGCATATCGGTAAGGCGGATGAGGCGCTGAAAGCGTTCCTACGTTCCGAGAACGGTCAGGAAGCGCCGCAAGGTGCCTCGGCGGAAGAGAAGTAAGTTTCCGACAACGGCAGGTGAGACCGACAAGTGGTCAGCCTGCCGCGGCAATTCATTCCGTCGGACGTGAAGGCCAGCGAAGGACAGGCTCGTTGCGGCCGTCAGAGTGAGGCGTCTGACCGTCCTTTGAAATCTTCTGGTCCCAGTTCGGTTCTTTCTGAGTCTGGGAATGTGTGGGTTCATGCCACGGCATACGCACTGGTCGGACGGTCTCCGGCCGCTGCTCTTCCTGAGCGAATCGGCTGGCGCGTAATTCTGGCGGTCGGGCTGGACTGGGTTCGTAAGCGTCAGAGACACGCGGGGTAGGCTGGGCGCTGCCAAGGTTGGTGGCAGGTGCCTGACGTTCCGGAAAAATACGAGGTGGCTGTGAATCCACTTCTTTCGGTTGCACCCCTGCTTTCGGCGTCATTGGTTCGGCAGACCCATTCTGCATCTCGGGAGGCAGAAGCGGCGAGGGGGCCAGCCCGACGGGACGCGGAGAATGAGGACGAAACTCCGGTTCCGGGCGGGGCGGTGGTGGCGTCCACTCTTCTGTTGAAGGCGCAGCACGCGCCACACGGGGTGCTGCTTCTTTCGGTTCTGGCGTCACCGAGCCAAGACGCATAGTGATGACGCGCAGATCCGCCCTTACGTCTTCAAGCTGGAGTTCGATTTCTCTCAGGCGGCCTTTCACGCCAAAGACAGCGAAAGGCATCAGCAGGAAGGCCACCAGCACGACAATGCCCAGACCCAGCAGCAGAAACTGAGCCCAGAGTGGCAACCAGTCAGGGATGGCGAGAGGCATTGCCGTCAAATGCTCCAGAAGAATATCTGATTCCGACTTCCCCGTGCGGGGCAGAGTGCTGCATCATCGCGCAAGAATCTGCCGCTCGCCAAGGGAAAGTCAAATTCGCCCAGGAGGGGTAGGGTCTTACATACCCAGAGCGCGGCGGTAGATGTCGAGCAGCGTTTCCTGCTCTTCCACTTCGGCCGGCTCCTGCTTGCGGAGTCGGATGATCTGGCGGATCACCTTCACGTCGAAGCCCGCGGATTTCGCTTCCGAGAAAATATCCTTGATATCGCCAGCGAGAGCCTTGCGCTCTTCTTCCAGGCGCTCCACGCGCTCAATGATGCTGCGGAGCCGGTCAGCCGCAATACCACCAACGGCCGGATCGTCATCGTGGGACGTCACATCGCCCTCCTTGTTACATCAATGAATGTGCGTGAGACCGTTCTGGCCACACGATCGAGGGGCGGGATTATCCCGACCCCAGCTTTGCGGTCAATCGGGGAATCAGTTCCCGCTGTGTTCTTATTGTGACATTCGACGTTTCATCTGCTTTGCAGAGTGCACCGGGCGAGGCTATCAGGGACGACGTCGGAAAAGGGGAAGCCATGGCAGAACATCGGAAAAGCGCTCGATCAGCTTCGCGGCAGAAAGCGGAGAAGGCCCATCAGACAGAGGCGCTTTCCTTTGACTTCGTGATTGTCGGCGCAACCGGTGATCTGACGATGCGCAAGCTCCTGCCCGCTTTTTATCAGCGTTTCCGTCACGGACAGATTGCTGCGACCACGAAGATTATCGGTGTGGCGCGCTCTGATCTGACAGTCGATGCCTATCGCCAGCGCACAGTTGAGGCATTCCGGGAGTTTATCGCGCCGGAAGACTATGACGAGGCTCAGGCCACCGCCTTTCTCCAGCTGGTGTATTATGTGCCGCTCGACATGTCCGATAAGGAAGCCGACTGGAATCCTCTTGCCAGCCAGCTAGGAACTGAAAAAGAGCGGTCCCGCGTGTTTTATGTGGCGACCGCGCCAAGACTTTATGCCCAGACAGCCGATGCCATCGCCCACAATGGCCTGATCACCGACACAACACGGATTGTTCTCGAAAAGCCGATCGGCACCGATCTGGCATCAGCAACCGCAATCAATGACGGGGTGGGGCGGCATTTCCGGGAAGATCAGATATTCAGGATCGATCATTATCTCGGCAAGCAGACGGTCCAGAACATTCTTGCCCTCCGGTTCGCCAATCCGATTCTGGAACGGCTCTGGAACGCCGACTCGATTGCTCATGTCCGGATCACCGCGGCTGAGACCGTGGGGGTAGGGAAGCGGGGGCCTTATTACGACACCGCTGGCGCCCTGCGTGACATGGTGCAGAACCACCTGTTGCAAGTGCTGAGTGTCCTTGCGATGGAGCCGCCTCCCTCTCTTTCCGCTACGGACCTGCGGGATGAGAAGCTGAAGATTCTACGCGCCCTGCGGCCCATGACGCATCATATGGTCCACCGGGATACGGTGCGGGCCCAGTATGGAGCGGGCATGGTGGGCGGCAAGGCCGTGCCGGGCTATCTTGAGGATCTGGGCAGCGATGCCAGCAGCACCGAGACCTATCTCGCCATTCGCGCTGAGATCAGGACCGCCCGTTGGGCTGGCGTGCCGTTCTACATCCGCACGGGAAAGCGCATGGCCCGGAAGGAAACGACCATCGTGGTGCAGTTCCGGCCGCAGCCCTGGGCCATCTTTGAAGGGCCGATCGAACCGGGTGAACTGACCATACGATTGCAACCTGACGAGGGCGTCTCGCTGTCGCTGGCCAGCAAATATCCGAGCGAGGAAGGTTTTCGCCTGAAGGAAGCCGATCTGAACGTGAATTACGCGGAGGCCTTCAAGACGCGCTATCCGGATTCCTATGAGGATCTGCTGATGGCGGCTGTAAGGGGCGATCAGGTGCTGTTCATCCGTCGGGACGAGGTCGAGGCCGCGTGGCAGTGGATCGAGCCGATCCTCGATGGATGGGCGGCGGACGCCCGTCCTCTGGAAACCTATCCTGCGGGAAGCTGGGGGCCGGAATCAGCGGAAAAGCTGCTGGAACGAGACGGGTTTAGCTGGAAAGAAAAGAACCAATGACGCCTCCCGTCTCTCCGGATAATGCCAAACGTTTCGGAAAAGGCCCTTTCAAGGGGCGGACGTTGAAGCAGCACATTGTCAGACGACTGGTTCTGGTGTTGCCCATCACCGTCCTGATGATCGTTCTGGCAAAGACCGGTGCCATGGATCGGCTGGTGGATCGTTATACCTTCAAGCCTCTAAGCTGGTTTGATGATACGGCGCTGGTGCAGCATCTGCGGCTCACTGTCACACATAATGGCATGACGGGAGACCGTCCTGACTGTCTGCTGTTCGTCGTCAACGGCAATTCGCCGCCGACGGGAACATTGATTGATGTGATGGAAAAACACTCCGGTTCCTGCCCGAACCCCGACGGTTCACTTCCCAAGCTGTTCACCTTGCGGGTGGATCGTCCTGCCCAACGGGTGGAGACGGATCAGGGAACGCCCGGTGAGTTTCACCAGATTCCGTCCTGAGGGATCAGAAACGCCCGAGTTTTCTGTAACCGGCGTTGAGTGCGATACGCTGCATGATGCGCCGGAAACGGCTTCGGGGGAGTTTGCGCAGGATAACGTCGCAGAACATGTAATCCTGCAACACGAAGGCCACCATTTCCCAACCTTGCTCAATCATGAAGTCATTGGTGGCCTGAATGACACCATAGGGCGCGTTGCCGCCGTACAATGAATCGACCATCACGTAATCGTTGACGATGATGAGGCCGGTTTCCGGTTTCAGCTTTTTCGCGCACAGGCGTAATTCGCCCGCGACGGCCGGATAGGTGTGGTCGGCATCGATATAGGCGACATCCAGGCTGGCGTCGGGAATATGCTCCAGCATTGCATGGCTGTCGCCCGCCAGAACCTTCATGCGACCTGCCGCAATTTCCCGTGCGAATGTCCGTTCGTAAAAGCCCTGATGTGTCAGGCCATCGAACACTTCTGAGGTGGGTTTCCCCCAGACTTCCGGCAATGTGTGTATGTCGAACAGGTCAAGGGCGTAGAATAGTTTTGGTTGGCAGTAATCAAGTA
This sequence comes from Acetobacter sp., assembly GCF_047721705.1. Classification (GTDB taxonomy): domain Bacteria; phylum Pseudomonadota; class Alphaproteobacteria; order Acetobacterales; family Acetobacteraceae; genus Acetobacter. The sequence continues at coordinate 18,403 of NZ_JBDNXK010000018.1, forward strand.
AATGACGGGAAAAAATACCCGTCATGACGCCAATTTCCGCAATAATGCCCCCTTTCGGTAGAAGTGGAAGAATATCCATTCTGTTAGGAAGCACGCGAGCATTACGCAGCAGATACCAGGGAAGAACTGCGGCAGGATTCATCATGTTTCACTTGTGTTAAGAATTGATAATCAATGAAACATTAAGATACATGAGAGGTAAAAACCAGTGCGGAGGGCAATTATGTTTTCCTGTATTTCCAAGGGCGGATAACTGGACGTCCTCCTTTCAGTGGGGCACACGATAGGGAACTGGATTGTTACGCCCACCCGACCAGAGCGGCGCGGGCTTCTCTGGAAACAGGATTTTCTGATGCACAAACGTTTTTTCCGCACTCTTTCTGTTGCGGCGTGCGGGGTCTCTCTTTTGTCTGCTGTGCCCGCCCTGGCTTCCGAGCCGAGCAAGGCAGCGCAGGGCAAAGAGGAGACAGTTATCCGTCCAGCGACCTTCATTTCGGGTGAATGGTCCTCGATGGGCATGGAAGCCGTCGAGATAGCTGCTAACCGCGCAGCCGGCCCAGCCAGTCGTCTTATTGTTCATCTGCCGCCATCATTGCAGAAGTCCGGGCAGCCAGTTTTCTCGCTGGCGCGCAAAGAAGGCAATCTGTGGGAAGCGCAGGACAACAAGGTGACGCTCACCTTCAAATTGGTGTCCGATAATTTTGGCGTGCTGTCGATGACAGGTGACAAGCCGGGACATCATTTCGAACTGCCCATGTCACGCTACTGAATAAGCGGTTGCGCAGACTTGCGGGTTGTCTGTCTAGCTCGTCATCCGGCCGTACAGGTTCCGAAAGGTATCTGTTACGGCCAGACGGATGTCACTCTGGCACCCGGCTGGGAAGGGTTTGCGCATAAACTCGCTGAACAGATGCGCATGGACGGCATCTCCCGTCTGATTGCATCTCCGTTTGCACGCTGTCGACTGCCAGCAGAAATGGTGCAGAGACTGACTGGCTGTGACCTTCGGCTTGATGATCGTTTACTGGAAATGAATTTTGGCGCGTGGGAGGGCCGGTCGTGGAATGATGTGCCACGGGACGCGTTGGACGCATGGGCAACCGATCTGTTTGGATTTGTTCCGCCTGCGGGAGAAAGTGGGATCTCCCTGATTCAGCGTGTTGAAGCGTTCTGGTCAGAATACCGAGGAGAAGGTTGCGCCATTCTTTCCCACGGCGGTCCATTGCGTGTGCTACTGTCTCTGGCGGAAAGACGCACGCCAGACCTTGCGGACCCGGCACCCGCTCTGGGGTCAATTCTGACCGTTAAAACGGCTTAACGATAGAAAAAAGATACCATCACCAGCAGGGCGGCCAGTTCTGACAGCACAGCGCTGGCTCCGAGAATATCGCCGGTGAATCCCCTCACCCTACGGATGGCGACCCGCCGCATGACTACGATGACCAGCCCTGCTGCCATCAGGGCAGTCAGGCTGATGGCCGAAGGGAGCAGCAGCACGCATGCTCCGGCAGTCACCAGAAGCGTTACGTTAGTCAGCCGGATGGGGAGAGGGGAAAGTGCCGAGGCCAGTCCATCCCGACGTGCGGGCGGTGTCCAGCGCATGATGGCCAGCAGTGCGGCGCGCGCTATGGCGCCACTGACCAACAAGCAAACAGGGAGCAGGGCCGGCGGGAGTGCCGTGATGCAGGCCACGCGCAGTGCGACGCAGGTTCCCAGAGCGAGTGTGCCATAGGAACCGATCTGGCTATCGCGCATGATCTCAAGGCGTCTGTCGACTGTCCTGCCGCCGATCAGCCCATCCGCACTGTCGGCCAGCCCATCCTCATGCAGAGCGCCGGTGATGAGAAGCTGCACCATGACGGCGCAGAGGGCGGCGATGAGGGAGGGGAGATGGAGGCTGAGCCCAAAAAGGACGACAAGGGCGGTGACCATTCCGATGCCCCCGCCCACCAGCGGCCAGATCCAGAGAGAACGTCGTAAATCGATCGGGGCGGCAAAGCGTTCCAGCCAACTGAGCGGCAGCCGCGTGAACAGTCCCAGCGCCGCCAGAAGATCCGCCGCAGCCCGTGCCAGTAGCGGGGGGAGGTGAGTTTTACGCCGCAATCCCGGCCTCGGCGAAGGTATGCATGCCCAGATGGCAGGCCAGAGCAGCGCGGAGAAGCGGGACGGCCAGCGCCGCTCCGGAACCTTCGCCCAGACGCAGGCCCAGATCGAGAAGGGGATTCTGCCCAAGCGCCTGCGCCAGCCTTTTATGGCCTGGTTCCGCAGAACAGTGCGCGATCTGGCAGTGGGCCAGACCCTCGTCGTGCAGAGCATGCAACGGCGCGACGGCTGCTGTGCTGACAAAACCGTCCAGCAGGACCGGAACATGGTGCTGGCGGGCGGCGAGGGCGGCGCCTAGCATGGCGGCCAGCTCATACCCTCCCAGACACTGCGCGGCGGTCAGTGGATCGGAGAGAAAAGCCTGATGCCGTTTCAGGCCGCTGTCGATGGCGGCTCTTTTGCGTGCCATGCCCGCTTCATCGCTGCCTGCGCCGGGACCGGCCCAGTCAGCGCCTGTGCCGCCAAACAGAGCTGCGGCGAGTGCGGCTGCGACGGTGGTATTGCCAATGCCCAGTTCACCGAGACAGAGCAGATCTGTATCGGGCCGAACCGCTCGAAATCCCTCGGCAACGGCGTCCAGAAAGCCTCGTTCGGTCATGGCTGGCCGCAGGGTGAAATCATGCGTCGGGCGCAATCCCTCCAGCGCAATGACAGAGAGTTCGGCTCCGGCGTTTAGGGCAAGCTGGTTGATGGCCGCGCCGCCCTCCCGGAAATTCTTGACCATCAATGTGGTGACGGCAGCGGGCCATGCCGATACACCGCGTTCGGTAACGCCGTGGTTGCCTGCAAAGACAATGCATTGCACATGATTGAGGCGTGGGGTGGCACGATGCTGCCAGCTGCCGAGCCATGCGGTCAGTTCTTCCAGCCGACCGAGGCTTCCGGGTGGTTTTGTGAGCGCTCCTTCGCGTTCTGTAATGTGGTGCACTGCGTTCGCGCTTGGGGGCAGGGGCGAGAGACAGAGGGCGCGAAGGCTGTTCAGGTCGCTGAAGAGGTGCTGCTGCATGACGTCCCACATGCCGCGTTCGAAAAGGAAGAGCAATGATTGAACTCGTGCTGGGAGGCGTTCGCTCCGGCAAGAGCCGTTATGCCGAAAGTGTCGTCAAAACTACCCCCGGCCCTTGGGGTTATATCGCAACGGGGCGGGCATGGGATGAAGAAATGCGGCACCGCATCGCCCGGCATCGTGCGGATCGGGGAGAAGGGTGGATCACGATTGAGGAGCCGCTCGATCTGGTGGGCGCTTTGCAAAAGGCGAAAGGCCATCCTGTTCTGGTGGATTGCCTGACACTCTGGCTGACCAACCTCCTTATGGAAGAACGTGATATCGCCAGTGAAAAAGCGAGATTGCTGGAAATGCTGTCTCAGCGCGTTGATCTGACGGTGCTGGTGGGAAATGAGGTAGGGCTGGGGATTGTGCCTGAAAACGCTCTTGCCCGCCGGTTCCGGGACGAATCAGGTTTGTTGCATCAGGCGGTGGCGAGCGTGGCGGACAGGGTGACGCTTTGCGTGGCGGGCCTGCCTGTTGTTGTGAAGCAGTAACGATAATTCAGGGTTATCATTCGCAATCGAAATCGTCTTCCTGAATTGATTTGAAACATTATTTCAAGGTGATTGAAGCCCGGATTACCGGCATTCCTGTTCCCTCTGTCGCGTGGATGCAGTGGGCATCAGCTGATATTTGAATGTGTTTTTGTACAATAAAATCATAGTATTATGATATTATTGCTTTTTCCATCGTTGCAGGGCGTAACAGCAGGCGTGTCTCTTGGGGCACACTCGTGAATGTTCTGAGAAATCCCCTACACAGACAAAAACCGTCGCTTTATGAATGTGTTCGATAAAAATGCGAAAGGCTGTTCTGAGGGCGATAGTTCGGTTGGGAACATATTCAACAAAGGCGGCCATAGCGCGTTCCGATAACAAGGAAGAAAAAATGGCAACGCCTTTGGCCCGGTTGATGAAAGTTTGTTCTGGTTTGTTCGGCTCTCCTATGATTTTCCGTGTTGTCTGTGGCCTTTTCGCCTGTTTGATGATGAGTGGTTTCCTGCCGTCCGCCTTTGCCCAGAAGGCGACCAGTAGTCAGCAGCACAGCGGTATTTTCAACGACCCGACCATTTTCTCTGATACGTCGCCGGATGTTTCCAATCCGCCGATGTTGGGGGAAAATCAGGAAATTACGCCACTTTACCACGCTATTCCGGGGTTTCTGCAGGCTCCTTATGGACCACCTTCGTTTGGCCCGGCGTATGGCACCCATCATCTGTTTGGTGATTGGGGTGGGGTGCAGCCGTGGCTTCAGAAACGTGGCGTGTATGTTGCGCTGAACATTTACGAGAGTGTTTCCGGTAACCCGATCGGCGGTAAGAAAAACACCGCGACCGATGCCGGTCAGGTTGGCGCCACGTTGGATATCAACTGGCAGAAGCTTCTGAATGCTGGTGACTGGGCAGATGGTTTTTGGCTGCACATGCTGGCCGTGAATGGCCACGGTCGTAACCTTAGTGCGCTTTTTGGCGATAATGCCAACCAGGTGCAGCAGATTTACGGCGCGCGCGGAAATGTCGTTGCGCATCTTGTGTGGACCTATTTCGAAAAATCGATGTTCCACAACAAAGTTGACTGGTCGGCAGGGTGGATTCCGCCGGGCACGTTCTTCAACAACTCACCGTGGACCTGTACGTTCATGAACGTGTGGATGTGCGGAAACATCACGCCGACAAAATATCTGACAGGTGGTCGTGACTGGCCGTCGGGTAACATCGGCACGGTTCTGCGTGTGATGCCGATCCGCTCTTTCTACATCATGGGCGGCCTGTTCGCTGTTTCACCGCATTCCTACAATGGTGGTATTTCCGGCTGGGCATGGGCACAGGACGGTTTGGGGAAACTGTCCACGCATGTCGAACTGGGATGGATTCCGGAATTCGGGCGGGATCATCTGATCGGTCACTACAAGATCGGCGGTCTCTACGACAATTCCCGCTACAAGGATCTGTATCAGGATATCTACGGTCATGCGTGGGTCACGTCGGGTCAGCCGGCTCGCCTGCAAAGCGGCCAGACTTCTGCTTGGGTGATGCTTGATCAGATGCTCATCCGGCACGGCGATGGACCGATGAACGGTCTCGTTGTGGGTGCTCAGTATTCCTATGCATCCGGTCAGACATCCGCCATGAAACAGCGGGCTGTGGTGGCCATCATGGACACCGGGCACTACTGGCACCGTCCCAATGATATGGTGGGTTTTGCCTTTCAGTGGGCAGATTTCAGCAAGTCGGCCATCCGGCAGCAGAAAGCCTCTCTTGCGGCAGGGCTACCTTTTCAGGGGGCCAATTTCGGGACGCCTTATGGTGTGCAGTCACACGAGAACATCTACGAGTTCTATTATACAGCCCAGATCGTACCGGGTTTCTCCGTGCAGCCGGATTTCCAGTATATCCAGCGCCCCGGCGGCACGACGGTTTTCAAAAATGTTGCGGCCTTCAGTATGGCGTTCAACATGACGCTTTGATGGCTTGAAATCGGGAGGCGACCGCGAAGAAAAGCCTCTCGATGTCCTCTGTGCCCTGCCGTGTCTCACGGTTTCGTTACAACGATCTTTCAGTTTCCATGCAACGAAATCGTCTCCCCGTTCATTGATGGTGTGAAAAGAGGGAGAAAAATAACATGGCAGACACCTTTCAAGCTCAGATCATCGCAATCCTGCCCAAGCTGCGTGTTCAGGCGCTGGCGTTGACCCGTAATCGGGCACAGGCGGAAGATCTGGTTCAGGACGCTGTCTGCAACGCCCTGGGCGCGTGTGACAGTTTTATCCCCGGAACAAATTTTGCCGCATGGATGCATCGCATTCTGCGAAATCGTTTCATCTCGGACCTGCGTCGTCGTAAGGCTACAACCGATATCGATGATCTGCCGGGTGATATGCTGGCAACGAAACCCTCCCATGAAGATCGTCTGGCGGTGAAAGATCTGGCCTTCGCTCTTGCTCGTCTGCCGGACGATCAGCGTGAAGCGCTGGTGCTCGTTGTGTTGCAGGGAATGAGCTATCAGGAACTGGCCGAAGCGACTGGCTGTGCCGTAGGAACGGCCAAAAGCCGGGTTTTCCGGGCACGTCGTCAGCTTGAGGCCTGGATGACCGGCGACCTCCCGGCTAACGACCGGTTGCGTCAGCAGGCATCGGCTCTGCGGCAGGACATTGAACTGCGTCGTCGTCAGGCGACTGGTGGGAACGGCGCTCGCGTCTGAGATTTGGGGACGATTTTCAAGAGAAGAAGTGTTAAGCTGGGATGAGTATGATCAATCATTGCTTCCCGGCATCATGCCCGGAAATCGTTAAAACGCCACCGGGGTTGTTGTCGATGTCAGCCAGACAGCGAAAATCCGGCTCTGTAAAAAAGAGCAGCAAGAAAGAGGATGACGCCTTCGATATCTGGCTCAAGCGGGGACTGCATCAGTTGTTCGATGATGTTGCCAAAGAGCCGATACCGGAGGAGCTTCTTCGGCTTCTGGATAATAGCCGGGACGAGTGACCTCATTCAGTCTTCGTCCTGATGGTTGCAGATATTCTGTTGAAAACATGCAGGGCAAAGGTGAAAGAAGTCTGATCCTTCAGCCTGCCTGTTGCGGAATTCCGATACCGAAAATCGGTGTGGTGACAGGTTTCCCATGGCTGGAACGCAACGCGACATAGTCGCGACTCTCAGCGCGCTTCTGCTGAAATATCAGTCGCGCCTGAAATATCATTTCGATTCTGTAATAAGTAGAATGACGATTGTCATCGTCGGATCAGTGCTGCCCGTCGCCATGCTGGGAGCATTGCTGATCTGGCAGGATTACGCCCGTCTTGAGGATGCCAGCATCCGCCGTAGCGAAACGGTCCTGACTCAGTTGCTCACCCAACTCCGTCAGGATCGGGATCATGCCATCGTCATGCTTGATACGATCGGGCAGGTGACGGATGTGGATTCTCTCCGTCGGTTGTTGCTGCTGGCCCAGTCGGCCAGCGGGACGCGCTACTGCTTTCTTGGCGTTGTCAGTCATGCCGGGAAGATCGAAGACGCCGTACTGTCTCCACAACATTTTCTTGATGATGGTTGCAAAGGTTTTCTGCGCGACATCAATCTCGATAATTCCACGGCCTCCGTGCAGATCATCGGTAATCTGCCTTATCTGCGGATTGTCCGGCCTGTGGAACAGGATGGTGTTTTCCGTTCCTTGATCGCCGTGCAGCCTCTGACATGGAGCCGTCTCGACACGATCAATGATGTTCAGGCGCTGCAGAAAGATCGCGATTTTTCTTCCCAGCACAGCCCACTGGCCATCTGGTTCATCTCACCGGATGGAAGCTTTGTCTCCACCTGTCCGGAGTGCAAATGGGACAAGCCGCCCCGTGATGTTGTGACGCCCATGATGGCGCAGAGCAGTGAGCAGGGGAGTAGAGCGGTCTCTGTGCGTAAAGGAGGGCGGGCATACACGTATGACCGTGTGCCGGGACTTGGCGCGATTCTGATCGAAGCAAGTTTGCGTCCTGAGGAGCATCGGGCCGTCATTCTGCTGGGTGCGTGGGTCGTCATGGTGACGCTCATGCTCGGCGCGGGGCTTGTGGGCATGATGGTTGCCAGTCGTCGGCTGGTGATTCACCCGTTGCGCCAGCTGACTGACGCTGTCGGAAAGTGGATGAAAACCAATGTCTTCGACAGCGCAACGCAGGGACCGATGCCGCGGGAATTTCGGCAATTGTCGACAGCGTTCGGATTGGCGACCGACCGGCTCGCGCTCAGGGAAAGAGAACTGGGCGAAGCGATGGAGCACCAGAAAGAACTGGTGGCGGAAATTCATCATCGGGTGAAAAACAATTTGCAGATTATCGGCTCATTGCTGAGCTTGCAGGCAAACCGCACGGATGAGCCGATGACGCGTGTAGCCCTTCTGCTCGCCCGTGACCGTGTGCGTGCGCTCTCCCTGTTGCATCATTACCTTTATCAGGATGGCGGCCTGAGTGGTCTCAATATGCAGGCTTTTGTGCCCGCACTGTGTGATGAGATGTATCGGACGGCTCCTGACAGCGTGCGCATACGGGTGGCCATCGAGGTTTCTGCTGCTGCGATCATTGTTTCACCGAGCCAGGCGACTCCTGTGGCGTTGATTATCGCTGAAGCCGTGTCCAACGCACTGGATCATGCCTTTCCGGGGGATGTGTCCGGGCAAGTCAGGGTTTCGCTTCATCAGGCAGACGGACAGATCACTTTGATCGTTGAAGATAACGGTGTTGGTCTGGAGGCAACACGTCGCCCGGATGCGCCTGACGGGTTGGGATTTCAGCTCATTCGCGGATTTGTCCGCCAGATTGGCGGCACCCTGCACATTGAGGATCGAGATGGCGTCGGGCTTGTGGTGCAATGGCCTTTGCAACCCGCCGGCGCGGCTGATGAGGCGGAGGAGACGGCTACGCTCGTTTAGGTAAGTCCGAAGCGCATGCAAGAATTCCACGGGCGCGAAGCTGACACGCCAGAAGCCCCCTGTTTCATTGCTTTGCGCTCCGGTATAGGGGCGGCATGAGCGAAAGTAAGGCAGCGATCAAAAACTGGACCAAGGCGCAGGCGCGTCTTGGACTGAAAGCCGCGCGTCCCTCAATCATTCTTGGCATTGCGGCCAGTATGGTAGGGGCCGCGCAGTTCTGGTGCATCGCCAACATTCTCGGTCCTGCTCTGACGGACTTCGTGACGCCCGAGGGACATGGCGGCGCGACGCCCATTCCGCTCTGGCCCTTGGCGGGATTCGTCATCACTGCCGTGCTGCGGGTCGCGATCGGTTTCACCAACGAAAATCTTGCCGCGACGACCGGGCGCAGGGCGCGCAGCCGTTTGCGGAACGAAGTGCTGGGTTCGATTGTCGGCGCGGGGCCAGCCGTGTTGCGTCACGCTCATAGTGGTGCGCTTGCGGCACTGGCTGTTGATCGTGTCGAGGCGCTGGACGGATATTTCTCCCGCTGGGCGCCCGCGTCCGTGCTGTGGATTGCAGCGCCTTTCGTGCTGATCGTGTTGACGGCCCTCGTTCAACCGCGCGCCGCGTTGATCCTTGCGATCTGTGGTGCAGCCGTTCCTTTTGCACAGGCCGTGTTCGGCATTGGCGCTGCCGTTGCCTCTCGTAAGCAGTTTCTGGCGATGACCCGTCTGCAGGCTCGTTTCCTTGACCGGATGCGCGGTATCGCCACCATCGTGCTGGCAGGTCGCGCTGATGACGAAGCCGCCCGTCTGGCGGAAGGTGCGGACGATCTCCGCCGCCGCACGATGAAGGTTCTGCGCGTGGCCTTTCTGTCTTCAGCGTCGATTGACTGTGCGATGATCGTCGCATTGATCCTGATCGCGCTGATTGATGGTCGCCATGCACAACAGGCCATTCACGCGACGGATGCTGTCGGCTTCCGCGCACTGGTCACGGACAGTGTCTTCGCTCTGCTGATTGTGCCCGAATTTTTCGCACCATTCCGTGGTCTGGCGCTGGCCTATCAGGATCGCGCTCTCATTCAGGGAGCGGCGGAAGATGTTCTGGCGCTCCCGGAGGCGGCTGAAGTCAACGGTGGCGAGCATGTGCGGGTCATCGGTGGTCCTGCCGTGACCATCGCCTTCGAGAATGTTTCCTTCGTTTGGGATGAAGCCCGAGGGCCGGCTCTCCAGAACGTTTCGTTTGTCGCGCAGGCTGGTGAAACGCTGATCCTTACTGGCCCCTCCGGTTCAGGCAAATCCACCATTATGGAATTGCTGCTCGGCTTTATCAGCCCGACGTCCGGGCGGATTACCTTTAACAATGTCGATGTGAAGACGCTGTCGCCGGATGCGCGCGCAAGCCTGATCTCATGGATTGGCCAGCGACCCGTGCTGTTTGCCGGTTCTCTGCGGGAAAACATCCTGTTCGCCAAACCGGACGCGAGCGAAGCGGAACTTGCCGCCGCATTGCGGGCCGCTGCCGTGGATCGGTTTCTGACGGTGTTGCCGGATGGTCTGGAAACCATGATCGGTGAAGGCGGGTTCGGTCTTTCCGGTGGGCAGGCCCAGCGGATCGCCATCGCACGCGCCTATCTCAAGAATGCGCCTGTTCTGTTGCTGGATGAACCGACATCCTATCTCGATCCCGTCACGGAGGCCGATGTGTTTGACAGTCTGCGGCAACTGGCGGTGAACCGCACGGTCATCCTCGCCAGTCATTCGACGGCTGTGGGCGGCTTTCATGGACACAGGGTGGATCTGCAACAGGGGCAGGTCGTCGAAAACAGAGGTGCGGCATGAGCGCGTCAGCCCCCCGCGATCAGGCGAGCCGGGAGCGTGCAGATCGTGACGCTCTGATCCGTATTGTCGAAGTATGGCGGCCGCATGCTGTCCGTCTGACAATCGGACTGGCGCTTTCACTGCTGGCCGTGCTGGCCGGTCTGGCGCTGATGAGCAGTGCTGGCCTGCGTTTTGCCGGAGCGGTGCTGGGGATGGTGCTCGTCACCACGATGGCGCTCCGGCTTCTGGGCGTGACACGCATCGGTCTGCGTTATGCCGAACGGCTGTATGCACATGACGCGATGTTCCGTGCACTGGCGACGCTGCGCGTGTGGTTCTTCCGTTCTCTCGCCAAAGGGGCGGCAGCGGGCCTCGGCTTCCGTCGCGCGGGCGATCTGCTTTCGCGTCTCGTGTCTGATGTGGAGACGCTGGACGGTCTTTATCTTCGTCTGCTGCTGCCGCTTGCTGGCGCCTGTGTCACGTTGCCGGTCCTGATCATCGTAATCGGGGAGACCAACACGCTTCTCGCTGTGCTGGTCGGGCTGCTTTTTGCGATGTCTGCTTTTGTCCTGCCGCTGATGGCGGCACGTCTCAGTCGGCGGGAAGGGGGCGGATTGAGCCATGCTCAGGCGGCTCTACGCGTGAGCGTGCTGGATCTGGTCAGCGGCATGCGTGAAATCCGCGCATTTGGCGCGGGACGGCGGATGCTGGATCAGGTGAATGGGGCGAACAGCCGTCTGATGACGCGGCAGGCGCGGCTTTCCCGCCAGATGGCGTCTGTCGGCGCATTGTCCCAGATATGCACCCAACTTGCCCTGCTGTTGCTGCTTGCGGCGATTGCCGGTGTCGGATTTGTGCGGATTCCCGCAGTTCAGGGCATCGGGCTGATGTTTCTGACGCTCGCGGCATTCGAAGGTGTCTCTGGGCTCACGCGGGCCGGTATGCTGGCGGGCAATATGGGAGCAGCAGCGCGGCGCGTGGTGTCGATTGCCGACGAACACCCTGCGCCGACACAACCTGTCACCCCGGTCGAGACGATGCCGGAGCGCTTCGATATCCGCTTCGAGCATGTTGGTTTTCGCTGGCGGGAAGACCGTCAGCCCGTGTTCGCTGATTTCTCGCTCGATATTCCGCAAGGCAGCCGTGTTGCCCTGCTTGGCCCTTCCGGCGCGGGTAAGTCCACACTTGCCGCACTGCTGCTGAAGGCGGCGTTTCCGCAGTCTGGGCGTATTCTGCTGGGCGGCACCGATATTGCGGCATTACCGGACCTGTGGCTGCGCCGACATATTGCGTGGCTCTCGCAGGCGACACATCTGTTCGACGACACGATCCGCCACAACCTCCTGCTTGGCGCGCCAGACGCTGATGAAACGGCTCTGTGGCAGGCACTTGATGAAGCCGCTCTCGGAGATTTTGTCCGCTCCCTGCCGGATGGACTGGACACATGGCTGGGTGAGGGCGGCGTGAAGGTGTCGGGTGGTCAGGGCCGTCGTATTGCTCTTGCCCGCACGCTGCTTTCAGATGCGCCGATCCTCGTGCTGGATGAGCCTGCGACGGGGCTGGACGCCCAGACGGAGCAGGAATTCTTCCTGACTCTCAACCGTGTTGCGCAGGGACGGACGGTCATTCTGATCGCTCACCGGCTGACGGGGGTGGAACATCTCGATGCCGTGTGGCGTCTCTCACAGGGCACGGCTGTCGTCATGGAAGCCCTGCACTGAGGCGAAAACGGTCGGTTCCGTTATTGACGTGCTTTGCCAACGCGGGCACGACAAAAATTGGCGCGTCAGTCGGAAATCGAGCGGGACGAGGCCATTGGTTCTTTAAGGAGTCCGTCATGCGTCGTCTGCTTTCTGTCCTCGGCCTCTGCACTCTTGCCGCCTGCGCTGGCGGCGAAAATTACGAGCGCCAGTATGTGGTGTTTTTCGGGCAGGGCGCGGCCACTCTGGACGATGCGTCGCAGGCAGTCGTCACGCGGGTGGCCCACAGAGCCCAGAAGCATCCGGAACAGATCGTGTCAGTGGAAGGATATGCCCGCCAGAACGGCGATCTTTCCAGTGAATCTCTGCTGGCGACACAACGCGCCAAGGCGGTCACGCAGCAGCTTGTCGCCGATGGCGTGTCCGAGACGCGCATCCAGCAGACAACCCGTCCGCCCTCGAACGCGGAAGGTGTGGTCGGAGCCCGTCGCGTCGAGATCGAACTACTTCCGAGGTAAGATCGACTTATGCTGGAACAGCATCATTCCGCTGTCGAGGGCAGCGGAGATGCGTCCTCTGACACGAAGGCCGGAGGGCGTGACCGCTTCGTCGGCCTGACCCCGCGCGAGGTTCTTCAGCGCGTCTTTGGTTTTCCGGATTTTCGCGGATTGCAGGCGCAGGCCGTAGAGCGTGTCATGGCGGGCGAGGATACGCTGGTGCTGATGCCCACCGGCGGCGGCAAGAGCGTGTGCTATCAGGTTCCGGCGCTCTGTCGGCCCGGTATGGGGCTGGTCGTTTCACCGCTTATCGCGCTGATGGACGATCAGGTCGCGGCGCTCCGTCAGTTGGGGGTGAACGCCGCCGCCCTGCATTCGGAACTGGATGGCGACGAATCATCCCGTATCCGCTTAGACCTGTTCAACGGGCGTATCGACCTTCTCTATGTTTCCCCCGAACGGCTGCTGTCGCCCGGCACGCTTGACCGTCTTTCCCGGCAGCAGATCTCCGTTATCGCCATTGACGAGGCGCACTGCATTTCAGCGTGGGGGCATGAATTTCGCCCCGAATATCGTGCGCTTCAGACGCTGCCCGAGCATTTTCCCGGTGTCCCGCGTATCGCTCTGACCGCCACCGCCGATCCGCGCACCCGCGATGACATTCTTGCCGCGCTGGCCATGCCCCATGCTGCAGTACTGTCGGCTAGTTTCCATCGCGCCAATCTGATGATTGCTGCACGGCCCAAGGACGGGGAGATGAAGCAGCTTGTCGAGGCGCTTCAGCGTCATCGTGACGACGCCTGCATCGTCTATTGTGGCTCCCGCGCCCGCACTGAGCGGATCGCCGCTTCTCTTCGTGAGCGCAATTTCCCGGCCTGCGCCTATCACGCTGGCCTTTCCCCGCAGGAAAAGCGCGCAGCCCTGCATCGGTTCCGCTCTGGTGAACCGATCGTGATGGTGGCCACCATTGCGTTCGGCATGGGCATAGACCGTCCGGACGTGCGAACTGTTGTGCATCTCGATATGCCTTCCTCGCCGGAAGCCTATTACCAGCAGATTGGACGCGCGGGCCGTGATGGGCTGCCGTCCGATGTTCTGCTGCTTTACGGTGGCGAGGATATGAGCCGTGCGCGTTACTGGCTGGACCAGTCCTCCGCGCCGGAAAGCGAGAAGCGGATCATGCGTTCGCGGCTTGAGGCGATGATCGCTTTTACCGAAAGCACATCCTGTCGCACGCGTGCCCTGCTGGCCTGCTTTGGCGAGACGATGACGGAGCCATGCGGCCATTGCGACAACTGCCTGCATCCGGTCCCGACGTTCGACGGCACGCAGGCGGCCCGGATGCTGCTTTCGGCAATCTATCGCACTGGCCAACGCTATGGGGCGCTGCATGTCATCGGCGTGTTGCGTGGCAAGACCTCGGATACGGCGTCCCGGGCTGGGCATGACCGGCTTTCTGTCTGGGGGATCGGCAAGGACAGAAGTGAGAATTTCTGGCGCAGTGTAGTGCGGCAGCTTATTGCTCGTGGGGCGCTGATGACCGGCGACGAACATGGCGGCCTACGCTTGCACGAGGACGTTGCCCGCCCGATCTTGCGGGGCGAGGAAGAAGTGCGGCTGCGCGAGGATGCTCTCCTTGCAAGCGGCGGAAAGACGGGGCGTTCCTCCGGGTCAGGCGAGTCCATTGCCGATCAGCTTACGGAAGATGCGCGCGAGCGTTTCAATGCGCTCAAGAAGTGGCGGCTGACCGAAGCGCGGGAACAGGAAATTCCGCCCTATGTCATTTTCCATGACGTGACATTGCGCGATATCGCTCTGGAATGTCCCTCGACGCTTGATGAACTCGGAGATGTCAAAGGCGTGGGTGGCTCCAAGCTCAGCCGCTATGGGGAAGCAGTGCTTGATGTGCTGGAGACCGTGCGATGACGGGAGAATCGCTTACCCAGACGCAGGCCCGTCATCAGACCATCATCGACACCGTGCGGCGGCAGGGTTACGTCTCGAACGAGGAACTGGCCCGTCTTTTTGATGTGGCAGTGCAGACCATCCGCCGCGATATCCGCACGCTGGATTCGCTTGGTGAGGTGATCCGTCATCATGGCGGTGTCAGTGCGCCATCCTCGGTCGAGAACATCGCCTATTCGCAGAGGCAGATTCGTAACCGCCGTGAAAAAGAGGCGATTGGCGAGACAGCCGCCGCCGCCATTCCGGACGGGGCGTCCCTGTTCGTGAATATCGGCACCACGACGGAGGCTTTTGCGCGGGCACTGGCTGATCACAAGGGGTTGCAGGTCATCACCAACAATCTCCATGTCGCCTCTCTTCTGGCGGGTAGCGAAGATTGTCGCGTGGTGGTGACGGGCGGCACGGTGCGGATGCGGGATGGTGGCATTCTCGGGTCCGAATCCCTGGCGATGCTGGGGCGTTATCGTGCCGATTACGGTGTGATCGGCATAAGCGGCATCGAAGAGGACGGAACGCTACTGGATTATGATCAGGAGGAAATTCGCGCGTCCGAACTCATTCGTGAGAACTCGCGCAAGGTCTTTCTTCTGGCGGATCACACAAAGTTTGGTCGTCGTCCGCTCGTTCATGCGGGAAACATTGCCGGTGTTTCAGCGTTTTTTACCGACCGGATGCCGCCTCCCGCCATTCGTGAACGGCTGGATGAACATGGTATCGAACTGGTGATTGCTGGAAGGGATGTTCGCAAACGAACATAGGGGGCGGCGTGAAAACGACATGAATGCCTTCGTTTTGTCGAATTTATACGGCAGAGGGCATTGTCAAAATGATGAATGTTCGGATACGAAAAGTTCTGATCCTTCTTGCGAACAACAGGCGGACCGAGACACATGACAGCTTCCGGCGACACCAGCACCGTATATGATCTCCTGATTGTAGGCGGCGGCGTTAACGGTACGGGTATCGCGCGTGACGCGGCAGGTCGGGGGGCATCCGTTCTTCTCGTCGAACAGGACGACCTCGCCAGCTACACGTCTTCCTCCAGCACCAAGCTGATTCACGGTGGCCTGCGCTATCTTGAATATTACGAGTTCCGCCTTGTGCGCGAAGCGCTGATCGAGCGCGATCGCCTGCTCGGAATTGCTCCGCACATCATGTGGCCGTTGCGCTTCGTTCTGCCGCATTCGCCGGAACAGCGTCCGGTGTGGATGATCAAACTCGGTCTTTTCCTGTACGATCACCTCGCACCCAACATGAAGCTGCCGAAGTCGCGTGCGCTCAATCTGCGCAAGCATTCGGCTGGCAAGCCGCTCAAGTCGCAGTATGAAAAGGGCTTCGTCTATTCCGATGGCTGGGTGCAGGATAGCCGTCTGGTCGTTCTGAACGCGATGGACGCTGCCGATCGCGGAGCCGAGATTCGCACCCGCACGCGCCTGACTGGGGCGCGTCGTGTGAACGGTCTCTGGGAAGCCGAAATCGAAGACATGGTGAATGGCGGCACGACGACAGTGCGCGCCAAGGGCGTCGTCAACGCGGCTGGGCCGTGGGTGGCGCGCCTGCTGGCCAACCAGCTCGAACTGCCGAACTCCAAGTCCGTGCGTCTGGTGAAGGGTAGTCACATTGTCGTGCCGCAGATCTTCGAGGGTCCGCAGTGCTACATCTTCCAGAATCCCGACAAACGCATCGTGTTCGCCATTCCCTATGAGCAGCGCTTCACGCTGATCGGCACCACGGATGTGACGTGGAAGGAAGAGCCGGGGCTTGTCGAGATTTCTCCTGAAGAGGTCAGCTATCTCTGTGAGAGCGTGAATCGCTACTTCAAGGAGAGCATCAAGCCTGCGGATGTGGTGTGGTCCTATGCGGGCCTGCGTCCGCTCTATGACGATGCTGCGGCAAACGCCTCCGCCGTGACGCGTGATTATGTGCTCGATCTCGACAACACGGACGGCGCGCCTCTGCTGTCGATCTTTGGCGGCAAGATCACGACGTTTCGTAAACTGGCCGAACATGCGCTTGAGAAACTCGCGCCAGTTCTGCCTGCGGTCAATGGCTACTCATGGACGGCCGATGCCGCTCTGCCGGGTGGCGATCTCGGTGTCGGTGGCTTTGAAGCGGCGCTGAACCGCTTTCGCGATGCGGCGCCGTTCCTTTCCCTTCCGTTTGCGTGGCGCCTGATGCGGCTCTACGGCACACGGGCTTACGATATTGTCGGAACCGCGAAATCCGTTGCCGAAATGGGCGAAGATTTCGGGCACGGCATGACTGCGAACGAGATCGATTATCTCATCGCGAACGAATGGGCGCGTTCAGGGAACGATGTTCTCTGGCGTCGCACCAAAATCGGTCTTCACATGACCGAAGAACAACGCCAACGTGTGACTGCTTACGTAAAAGAAAAAGTCGGTTAACGACTAATGGAGCATCATGTCAGCCCAGAAGAAACTGCTCGGCGAGCTTATCGCCGAATGTGTTGCGGTCTTCATCATCATCCTGCTGGGTGATTCCGTCGCCGCGATGTACTCGCTCTACGATCCGAGTCCTTACAAGACCGCCTATTGGGGCGTGTGTATTGTATGGGGCCTTGGCGTCACGATCGCGATTTACGTGACCGGGGCGGTCTCCGGAACGCATGCCAATCCGGCGGTGACGCTGGCTCTGGCGACGTTTCGTGGCTTTTCGTGGAAAAAGGTCGCGCCTTATTGCGCGGCCCAGATCGCGGGTGGTTTTCTGGGCGCGGCAGCCGTCTATGCGCTGTTCTCTCCAGTCATCGCTCACTTTGCGATAGCGCATGGTATCGACCGTCTGCACGATGGCGCGGCAGCGGGCGTGTTCTTCACGCATCCCGGCGAATTCGTCACACCGATGCATTCCTTCCTTGTGGAAACCATTCTGACTGGCTTGCTGGTGTTCGGTATTTTCGCCATCACCTATGAGCACAACACGATGGCGCCACAGGCGAACTCGGGCGCACTGATCATTGGCCTGCTCGTTGCCGCCATTGGCGCATCGGCGGGCTATCTCGACGGTTGGGCGATCAACCCGGCCCGCGATTTCGGTCCGCGCCTCTTCTGTTATTTTGCTGGATGGGGACCGCAGGCATTGCCGGCTCCCGGCAATTACTGGTGGGTTCCCATTGCGGGACCAATCTGTGGTGGCCTTATCGGGGCCGGGCTTTACCGGACACTCATCCAACCTTTCATGCCGAGACCCGCGCTTATGGACGCCTCGGTTCAAACACCCGTCTGACTGCCAGGGAGCCAAGCAGCCATCATGATCAAACAGGATCGCATTCTGGCCATCGACCAGGGCACAACTTCTACGCGCAGCATCGTGTTCGATGTGAACGGTGAGGAACTCGCCGTTTCGCGTCAGGAGTTTCCGCAGTATTACCCGGATCAGGGGTGGGTCGAGCACGATCCTGAAGATATCTGGCGTGACGCCAAAACAACGGCGCAGGAAGCGGTCGAGCGTTCGGGTGGTGTGGACCGTATTGCGGCCATCGGCATCACTAACCAGCGCGAGACCATTGTGGTCTGGGAGCGCGACACCGGAAAGCCGATCCACAACGCCATTGTCTGGCAGGATCGACGCACCGCCAAACTGTGCGCGGATCTGAAGAAACAGGGCAAGGAAGAGCTGGTGACAAGTCGCACCGGCCTTCTGCTCGATCCGTATTTCACGGCCACCAAGCTGGCGTGGATTCTCGACAATGTCGAAGGTGCGCGGGCACGGGCGGAAAAAGGTGAACTGGCCTGCGGCACGATCGACTGCTTTCTTCTGTGGCGCCTCACGGGTGGCAAGGTGCATGCCACTGATGTGACGAATGCGTCCCGCACGCTGCTGTTCGATATCCATCGTCTGCAGTGGGACGAAGATCTGCTGAAACTGTTTAATGTGCCTGCGGCCCTGCTGCCTGAAGTCAAGGACAGCAGCGGTGTGTTCGGCGAAAGTATGGCCGATCTGTTCGGTCGTCCGGTGCCGATCGCGGGTATTGCCGGTGACCAGCAGGCGGCTGTGGTGGGGCAGACCTGCTTCAAGCCGGGCATGGCGAAGGCCACATACGGCACTGGCTGCTTCGTGCTGCTCAACACGGGTGAGAAGCCGGTCATTTCCCAGAACCGGATGCTCACCACGATCGCCTATCGCGTAAAGGGAAAAACCGCCTACGCGCTGGAAGGGTCGATCTTCGTGGCCGGTGCGGCGATCAAATGGCTGCGGGATGGTCTGCACCTCATCACCCATGCGTCCCAGACGGACGATATGGCGACACGTATTCCCCATAGTCACGGTGTTTACATGGTGCCGGGCTTCGTTGGTCTGGGTGCGCCGCACTGGGATCCGGATGCACGCGGGCTGATCTGTGGTCTCACGCTTGATGCCACTGAGGCGCACATTGCCCGTGCCGCTCTGGAATCGGTGGCTTTCCAGACACTCGATCTCGTCGCGGCGATGACGCAGGACGGCGGTGGCACGGCCGACACTTTGCGCGTCGATGGCGGCATGTCAGCCAATGACTGGTTCTGTCAGTTCCTGTCGGACATGTTGCAGGCAAAAGTCGAGCGTCCGAAGCAGATCGAGACGACCGCTCTTGGGGCGGCGTTCCTTGCGGGCGTCGGCGTCGGGCTGTGGAACGATCTGGAGGAAGTCGCGGCGGAATGGCAGCGGGGTGCGACCTTTGCGCCTAATATGGATGGCGCAATCCGCAAGACGATGATCGACGGCTGGCATGTCGCTGTGCGTCGGGCACTGACACCATAAACCCGGTTTGGATTTTGTGTTTCTGAGGAAACAGGCTCTTCCGTAGGGAAGGGCCTGTTTTCGTTTCAGGAGGAAGATTCGCCCGGAATGATCCAGCGATGGGCAAGGCCGATGTCCCGCATGGTGTTACGGATCGATTTGTCCTCTGTTGTGCGGCAGGAATCAAAGAAGTCATCGATGATGCGGTAGTGATCATACTGAATGTGGTAGGAGGGCATGCCACCAGCGGCCATGGCGCTATCCCACCACCGTTGATTGGCCCGCGCCGTGTCCGGATCAGTTGGCTCACCGGCTTTGAGAAGGCGGGTGACTTCTGAACAGGGATCTTCCATCGACAGGTGACGTTGTTCCAGATTCACGGTCTGCGCGCTGGCCGCGATGGGGCCTATGCAGCCAATACCATTGAGAAGCACCAGCAATCTTCGCGTCACATGTATTTTCTTTTCGAACGTCATGGGAACAGGCGTAACGTGCTTTGGTCAACATGACGTAAGGAAATGCTGGTGAGCCGGGAATGTGTTCGCTTCTTCACTGTTACACGACAGGCGCATCAATAAAGTGATCCCTCAGGGATATTTTCTTTCCACAGCAGGAATTTTCTGATGACATCAGCATCACATCTTGAAACTGCTGTTCTGGGGGCAGGATGCTTCTGGTGTGCGGAGGCTGTTTATCGGTCCATAAAGGGCGTCTGTTCAGTCCGCTCAGGTTATGCGGGAGGACACACGGATCATCCCACTTATGAGCTGGTCTGCACTGGCACCACCGGCCATGCGGAAGTGATTGAAGTCGTTTTTGATCCTGCGGTCATTTCCTATGCGCAGATTCTGCGTATTTTCTTCACGCTTCACGATCCCACGACGCTTAATCGTCAGGGAAACGATGTCGGCACACAATATCGCTCGGTCATTTTCTACACGTCTGAAGACCAGCACCGGACGGCGTTGAACGTACGGGATGAGATTGCAGTGTCGGGAATATGGGGAGCGCCACTGGTCACCCAGATTGAACCGCTCACCACATTCTGGCCTGCTGAAGCGAAGCATGAGAACTATTTCGCCCGCACACCCGATAATCCTTACTGTCAGGTTGTCGTTGCGCCAAAGGTCATGAAGATGCGCAAGATATTTTCTGAATGGCAGAAAGCATGAACGGACGATAACGGCCAACAGCACTGCCAAATAAAAAAAGGCGGCACCAGAAGCGCCGCCTTTTCCTCTGAAGGGAAAGTTTCCTTCTTATTCCTGATCAATAGGCCGCTTGGGAAGAAGCGCTGGCACGAACACCAGTGTCGCCACCAGAGTGCAGCCTAGCGAAAGCAGCAGCAGACGCCCCATGCTTGCCGTGCCTGGGTGATGAGACAGCGCCAGCGAGCCGAAGGCTGTGCCGGTTGTCAGTGCGGAGAACAGCACGGCGCGGGCAGTCGGCGAGGCGAGGGGGAACTGCACCCCGGCCCGCCAGTTCATCACGAAATAGATGTTGAACGATACGCCGACACCCAGCAGCAGCGGCAGGGCGATGATGTTAGCGAAGTTCAGCGTCTCCGGAACGGCGTCGATCAGGATGACGGTCATCAGCGCGGACAGGAGCAGCGGCGCGAGGACCAGCCCCATATCCAGTATCTTCCGAAGCGCGACCAGCAGGATGATCGCAATCATCACAATGGCCGAGATCGCTGCCGTGCGGAAGGCACCGACGATGGTCTTGGCGCTTTCCACGATATCCACGGCCGATCCTGCCATTTCAGGCGAGAGCGGCTGAACGGTTTCGACAAACCTGTGCAGCGCATCAGTGCTCGACATCAGGCCGCTCGGGTGAATTTCCACCAGTGCCCGTCCGTCGGGCAGCAGATAATCCCGCCGGATGACCTCTGGGATATCCTTGATGCTCACCGGCTGCGCATTCAGCATGGTTTTCAGGGAGTCCAGCTGCATCGGCAGAAAGCGAACGAGAGCGTCGTTGGCCTGAAGCGCCAGTGCATCCGGGGCAGTCGACAGCTTGGCCAGTGCAGCCTGAATGCGGCGGAGTGGGTCTTGCGGGGGCAGTTGTTCAAGAATGCCACCAAGCGCAGTGGCGGCTGCACCAGCGGAAGCTTTCACTGCTGCCGCGTCCGGTGCGGGTTTGACATCCGGCACCACGAGAGACGGTAGAAGAATTTCCGCCGCGTCCTGAATCAAGGCCAGCTTGGTGTCTTGATTATCCGGCACATAGGAGCCGAGCCACATCGCGTCATGCACGCCCGGCAGTTTGCTCGCCTTGTCTGCCATGGCCTTTGCGGCATCCAGTGACGGCGCGAGATATTCTGCGCTGTAAGGCGATGAAATCGGGTTCGCGATCAGCAGGTGCAGGGTTTTCATACCCTCGGAATTCGGGTTCTTCGTGTGAAGCGGGTCACCGTCGAACTTGAGACCCGGAATAAGTACCGCTCCAATCAGCGCCACCACCGCAAACACGGCAAGCAGCGGTTTGCGCCATTTGCGGATGAGGTGATCGACAGGCTTCATGAATAGATAGCCCGAGCGTGGGTGCGCTACGGAAGGGCGGAAAATGCGGAGCAACGCAGGAAGCAGGATGATGGTGCACAGGAAGGCGACCATCATGCCCACTCCCGCGATCAGCCCCAGTTCGGCAACACCAAGGAAGGCTGTTGGCGTGAAAGCGAGGAAGCCTGCCGCGGTGGCGAGGGCGGCCACGAGAATCTGGTGGCCGGTTTCTTCGCCGGTTACAAACAGCGCTTCTTCAAGGCCGCCTTCTCCGGACAGCTTCGGATGCTGGCCGAGAAAGCGGACTGAGAACTGGATGGCGAAGTCCACAGCAATGCCGACAAAAAGAATGGCGAACGCCACGGAGATCAGGTTGAGTGTGCCGACGGCAAGTGCTGCGAAGCCTGTGGTCAGCAGCAGGCCCGTGATCAGGGTGACCACGATGGGGATGATGACGCGCCAAGTATGGACGGCGAGTGTCAGCCACACCGTAACCAGCACCAGAGAGCCGAGAAGACCGGCGACCATGCCGTCTGCGACAGTGGCGAACTCTTCGTCGTCAATCTTGACCTCGCCGGTCATGAAGACCTGAGCATTGCCTGAGCGGACGAATTCGAGGTCTTTCGTGGCGGCTCGCATGGCGTCAGTCGCCGCGCCACCGGGCTGGAACGAGCCATAATCGAGCTTCGGCTGCGTGACGACATACTGATAACGTCCGGCTAGATCGCTCAGATTGCCAGCGAGAAGCTGCTGCCAGGAAAGCGGCGTCGGATGTCCTTCCGCAGCGGCCTGAAGATTGTCGGCAAAACCGTTCAGGGCTGTCTGGAAGCCGCCCAGACCTGCCTGTCCACGTTTTACGCCCTCGGCGATCAGGCCCAGCGAGTCGAACAGGCCACGCGCCGATGGATCTGCGGCCAGCGAGCCAAGGAACGGCTGGGCGGTGACCGTGTCATCCAGCACTTTCGAAAGCGACTTCGGGTCCAGAAACATCAGCCCGTTGCGGTTGAGATATGGGTCGTCATCCGGCAAGCGGACATAGTTGAAATGTTCATGGTCGGCGGACAGTTTCGCTGCCAGTGCCCGCGCGGTCGCGCGTCCTTCTTCCGGCAGATCGGCCTTGATCACAGCCACGAGGAGGTTGCTTTTCTGCGGGAAAAGCGCCCCCATCATGTCCGAGCGCTTTTTCCATTCCAGCTTGTCGGACAGCATCTTGTCCGTGTCGGTGGTGACACCGAGATGGGTCATGCTTGCCCAGACCGAAAGGCCCGCGAGCAGCATGAACAGCGCGATGACACTGTAGGCGCGCTTGGCGCACAGCACGATGAGACGACCGATAAAAAGGGAGATCATGAGCTGAGGTCTTCAGGCCCTTGCCATTGAGAACGCAAGAAGGGACCGGCCCCGGATTCCCCGTGGTCGGTCAGTGTTGAGGCAAAGGGGTGGTTTGGCGTAACGCGGCTAAGGGTGCAAGGAGAAACCGGCGAAAGTGGGGTTTATCCCGCCGCGCAGCGGGCACAGACGCCTTCGATCTCGACCGTCAGATGCTGGGGACGGAAGCTGACATTCTTTGTCGCCGCCTTGATGGCCGCCACAATGGCCGGATCTTCGAGTTCGGTGACGCCGGAACAGACGCGGCAGATCAGGAACTGACTGGCATGCACGCATTCGGAATCGTGATCATGGCAGGGGGCACGACCCAGCGTGTGGGTGCATGGCACGAAGGCCGAGAGACGCTCGATCTTGTGGATCAACCCGAACTCCATGAGAAATTCGAGTGTGCGGTAAACGGTAGGAGGCGCCGCGTTACCCTGCACTGCCTGCAAACGCTGCAACAGATCATACGCGCCAAGCGGAGCACCGGCTTCCAGCAGCAGGCCGAGGATCTGTCGACGGAGGGCTGTCAGCTTCACATGCCGCCGTCCGCACAGGGCGTCGGCCCGGTCGAGGAGCCGTTCAACCTCGGCGGGAAACAGGTGGGGAACGGTGGGTGCGCGATCGGCCATGGTAGTGTTCATGGTAAGCCATAACTGTGCGCCTGCCCACCCTTTCGGCTCACCATGTTTTGCGGGCAGCATCGGCCAGCATCTCGGGAATGAGGTCGGTCTCGGGCAGGTTCTTCCAGTATTTCGGCGACATTTCCGAACGCATGGCCTTCATCTTTACGCGCGCCGGATTGAAGATCGAGCGGTAATAGGTCTTCCACAGGGCTTCGGTTTCATCTTCCACAATCTCACGCGCGCAGGCTTCCCGCGTGACGACGCAGGTCTCGCCATTCCAGCCGATGGAGCCTTTCGGCGTGAGGATCATCCAGTGCATGTCGGAGAAACGGCGGGCGAAGAAGGGAGCGGCCCGTTCCAGCACATGATGCTCCGGCTCGAACCACGCCACGAAATGACGTGTGTTGCTGCCCGGCGGTGTTCTTTCCCGAAATCGCACGAACGCTTTCATTTTATGGACTTCCCGACTGACCTGAACAGCCATGCGGCGTGCGAGGATCATGTCCGGGTCCGTCACGGTGCGAAGGAGCGCCCGTTCGGTCGTGCTGCGCCAGAGGATGCGATAGGCCAGATCGAACCGATCCGGTGCGGCGTTACAGAGAACGCTTTCCAGCAGATGCAGGACTGCGCGCGGGACGGTCAGCTTTCGCGCGGGTGGCGCGGAGAGGCACGACTGGGAGTTTTCCGAAAACAGGTCATCCTGTTCATCCGCGGAGCGCCAGACGGTCGCCAGAGGGGGGATGCGTGCGGCAAGGAGTGCTCGGGCGTGACCGCGCCAGAGGGAAAACGGCGCGTCCACGGGCAAAGTAACAAGATGTTCTTTCACAGAAGGGAAAGCTGTTGGGCGGGAGGGGCGAAC
>NZ_JBDNXK010000019.1:0-41571 GCF_047721705.1 Acetobacter sp.
CTATACATTTTACTTCATTGTATAATAATTCTCAGGTAACTAAACATATTATGAAATAAATACCCAGACCTGAATGCATAAAAAATAAGACGGAGGTTGCCATGCTCTGTCATTGGCGCATGTGTTATTGCCTGTTTTTGTGCTCGCTTACCATGACGGCCTGCACGGAGCAGGCGCTGGTAACAATGCCTCCAATAGGAGGTGGAAAACTGGCATCAGGACTGCATTATTATCTTCCGATGGCGTATGTGCCCATCACGATCACCGGTGGTTCATCTGTCGCATCTGGTAAGGAAGAGGGTATTGCGAGCACGGATGCCGACACTTATCGGGTTTCCATCACGGTTAATCCTACGGTTTATGTCGCCAATCCTGATGAGCCTTTGTTTCTGGCTTGGCACCACTCTGGCTGGACAGAAGACGATATCGATCTGAAGGTCGGAAGTGACGGTCTTTTGCAAAATACAAATGTAATATCTGACGATAAGACTGGAGATATTGCAAAAAAGACTGTCGAAATTCTCGGTGAAGTCGCAAAGTTGGCTGGTGGAGTGCCGACGACAAGGACTTTAATTGTAAATCAAGATAAGGGAAAGCGTATAAATTGCCGACTTCCTTCCATTTCAAAGACTGTTTCATTTTTTCCGGATGAAAAATATGATCTTGTCTCCATAAAAAGGGCAGATAGCACACAAAAGATCGATATCCAGCTGCATCCTGAAAAAATACTGTCAAAAACAGATGTTGAAAAAAATACTTTCTTACAAGAAAAACACGATGGTATTGTTTTTCGGCGACCCTTCATAGCGCGTTATACCTTGACTGTGACGCCCAATCCAGAAGCAGAGCAGGCATGTGGAATAAGTGCGCAGAAAATGTCTTTTTCCGCTTTGGTGCCGGATAGGTCTCCTGATGGTTTGTTCAGAGAAGAGGTGAGTCGAAAGACGCTGGTCAAGCGAACGACAAATCTCGCCATTTCCAATGGAATGCTTTCTGAAGTGAAACTCAATTCACCCAGTAATATTCTAGCATATGTGTCATTGCCTGTTGATCTTCTAAAGGCAATAGCAGCGATTCCAGCGTCGGTTCTGACGTTTCGTATAGAACAAATCGAGGCGGCGAAAGGCGTAACAGCGGCGGAAGCAACTGCGATTGAGGCGCAGATTGATCTTTTGGCGAAAAAAGCGGCTTTGCAGGCGGCAAGTGCTGCCGAGAAAGGGGAATAATAATGACGTACGAAAAAGTTGTTACACGACGCCAGTTACTTGCAGGTCTATCCACTGGACTGATGGCCGGGGAAGCTTTTCTGCAAACTGTGGAGACGGCTCATGCAGCTTTCAGCGTTTCAGCAGGAATGCCAGACAAATTTGTTGGCCCAGCTTCGTTATGGCTGATGGAAACATGGGGAGATGTTTTCCGAAAGCGTTTATTGAATACACCGTTTTCTTCTGCGTTATTATGTGCTTTCGCGTGCCAGGAAAGTGGTTACATGTGGTGGACGCCGCTGCGGAAACAATACAGGCCGGCTGACTTATTGCGGTTACTTGTTCTGGATAACGTTACGCCACGCAATGCCTTTCCTCGAGACACACAGACTTTTTTGAAAGATGTTCGATATGGCGAGATTGCACAGGATCTGATCGCCGCCAGTGATACCTCACGAGAGGTGCGGCGTATCAAGAAAACGGGCAATCTTTTGTTTGGATATGGGCTGTTTCAGTATGATCTTCAGAATATCGTTGATGATCCTGATTTCTGGTTCAAGTCTATGCCTGGCAGGGGAGGGGATGTGCGAGGAATGTGGGGTGATATCGGGACATCGACGGATCGTTTTCTGAAGGTGCTTACAAAGAAATATTCCGTGAGTGGGGGCGATATGGATTTGGCTATCGCGAGGTACAATGGAGGGGGCTCTAATGCGCGGGAATATGCCAGGATTGTGCGTAGATTTGAACAGGAAGCTCTGAAGGCGGGGGTTCCGGAGTCATGAACGGTTTGCTACGAATATAGAGCTTGTGTTCGTGGTCTCCCAACATCCCAATCCACCTCCGAGCGCAAAGTTGTGAATCGGCCTTTGCCTTGATTTGCAATGTTATTCTGGGGTTTGTCTGGATTTCAGGCGAATAAACCGTCACTTTATTCGCCCGTAGCGGTTCCTGAGCCCTTACCTGCGGGTCTGTCCTGATGAAGAGCCATGATCATGCTGCTGTCCCCCCGCCTCACGCCTCCGCTGTACAAGCATCTGGCTGATGACGCCCGCCAAAATCCGGAAGCCTTCTGGCTTCGGGAAAGCCGTCGTCTGCACTGGTTTCATGCGCCGGAGACGGCAGTGGATCGTGGGCAGGGCTGGTTTGCTGACGGCACGCTGAACGCCAGTGTGAATTGTCTCGACCGGCATCTGGATACGCTAGGTGATGAGACCGCCATTATCTGGCAGGGAGAAGAGGCCGCAAGTGTTCTGCGCCTGACCTATCGGGAACTTCATGCCCGTGTCTGCGCCATGGCGAACGTTTTGCGCGATCACGGCGTGAAGCGTGGGGATCGTGTGGCGATCCATCTGCCTGCCGTTGTGGAGGGGGTGATCGCCATGCTCGCCTGCGCCCGTATCGGCGCGATGCATGTCGTTCTGTTCGGCGGCTTTTCGGCCGAGGCGATCGCGGACCGTCTTGTCGATAGTGGCGCTGTCGCCGTCATCACGGCCAATGTGGGCCGTCGGGGCGCGAAACGGGTGCCGTTCAAGGCCACGATGGATGCGGCGCTTGAACTGCGGAAGGATGCGCAGGCGGTTCGTTGCGTGCTGGTGGTGGAAATTGCATGGGCTGAAGTGCCAATGCAGGAAGGACGGGATTTCCGCCTGACTGAACTGCTTGAGGCGGCACCGACCGAATGTGAGCCGGAGGCAATGAAGGCCACGGATCCGCTGTTCCTGCTCTATACATCTGGTAGCACGGGGAAACCGAAAGGGATCGTGCATGGAACGGGGGGCTATCTCACTTGGGCCTCTTTCACGCATGAACTGATTTTTGACCATCAGCGCGGCGATATTTTCTGGTGCACGGCTGATATCGGCTGGATCACGGGGCACACATATGTCGCCTATGGGCCGCTGGCGAATGGTGGCACGCTGCTGATGTTCGAAGGCATGCCGTCTCACCCCACTCCGGGCCGGTGGTGGGAGGTCATCCAGAACCACAAGGTGACGACCTTCTATACTTCGCCCACCGCCATTCGTGCGCTGATGGCGGAGGGAGACGAGATTCCTGCTGGTTACGATCTTTCCAGTCTGCGCATTCTTGGTTCCGTGGGTGAACCCATCAATCATGAAGCATGGACATGGTTCCATGAAATTATTGGTGGCGGGAATTGTCCTGTGGTCGATACATGGTGGCAGACGGAAACCGGTGGCGCGATGATCTCGCTGGTCCCGGGGGCTGTCGCGCCCCGTCCGGCGTCGGCCACCTTGCCGTTACCCGGTGTCAATCCGGTGTTGCTTGACGATAAGGGGCAGCCGCTAGATGGAGCCACGGAAGGGCTGCTCTGTATCGACGGTTCTTGGCCCGGTCGGGCGCTTACGATCTGGCGTGATGATGCCCTGTTCCAGACGACCTATCTCAAGCCCTATCCCGGTCATTATTTCACCGGAGACGGTGCCCGTCGGGATGAGGATGGATATTACTGGATCACGGGACGTGTTGATGACGTGATCAATGTGTCCGGCCATCGTATCGGCTCGGCGGAAATTGAGGACGCGCTCTCAGAGGTTCACGATCTTTCGGAAAGTGCTGCGGTCGGGATTCCGCACGATATCAAGGGACAGGGACTGATCGTCTATATCGTACCGCATCCGGGTCTCGACGAAGCGACATTGGCCGCTCTGCCTGAGATGGTCACCAGAACGATTGCTGCGAAAGTCGGGCGCTACGCCGTGCCGGAACAGGTTTACGTTGTTCCGGACATTCCCAAGACACGTTCGGGCAAAAGCGTGCGGCGTCTGTTGCGCAAGATTGCCTGTGGCGAAACGGAGGGTTTTGGAGACCTTTCCACTCTCGCCAATCCGGCAATTGTGCCTGAACTGATCAAGATTGTTGCCTCTTCCTGACGGAAAACTGCTTTCCGTCAGGGGGCGTCTTTCTCAGCGTGCTTCGCTCATCAGCGCGACATTGCCGCCGGAGGCGGTAGTGTTCGTGCTCACCGAGCGTTCCTGCACCAGCCATTCCACCGGATAGAGCCCTGCTTCAGTCGGTGTAATGACAGAAACGATGGTGCTGAACCGTTTGCTCCATTGCTGAAGTTTCACGATTTCATCTGGATCCTTGGCGCAGAGGATGACATCCGGATGGGTTGTCGCGCCCATGAGGCTGATAGCACCCCGCAAGCGGTCAGGGATTTCGCCCAGAAGGGAAGCCATCTCTGGTGACAGGATTACCTGATTGCCAGCCGTCAGAGCCGCATCAATCTGCCGACTGAGACTTTCCGCATCCGGACCGGCGCACATGACGAGCCCGCGAGGGGATAGCTCATAGACATTCAGTTCGCCTGTGGGGCCGGGAAGTGTTTCACTCTTCTTGGGAAGACGTATGATGGTTTCAGACAGTTTCTGCCAATCCCGGAAAAGACGACTTTCACCAGAAAGAACTGCTGGCACCCAGTCTGGGGCAGGCGGGCAGGCGGAGAGGAAGCGGCGCAGATAGAGCGGGCCACCTGCTTTCGGGCCTGTACCCGAAAGACCGTGTCCCCCAAATGGCTGGCTGCCGACTACAGCACCGACCATATTGCGATTGATGTAGATATTTCCAGCATGAGAACTATGGATGGCATTATTTGCTTCGGTTTCGATGCGTGTGTGCATCCCGAATGTGAGCGCGTAGCCTGTGGCGTTGAGACTGTCGATGACGTGCTGACGATCCTCGCGGGCATAACGGACGACATGCAGAACCGGGCCAAAAACTTCATTCTTCAATGTTGTGACAGCATCGATTTCAATGAGGGTGGGGGGAACGAAGGTGCCGTGTGCACATTCCGCATCAGGTGTCGTCTGGAAGATGGGGAAACCCTGCGCGCGCATGCGTTCGATATGGGCAAGAATGCCATCCCGCGCTTCCGTATCGATGACCGGACCAACGTCCGTTTTCAGATATTGCGGCTGTGCCGTGTGAAGTTCCTGCATGGCGCCGCGCAGCATATTCAGAACCCGGTCGGCACAGTCATTCTGAACGCATAATACGCGGAGAGCGCTACATCTTTGGCCAGCACTGTCAAAGGCTGATATCAGAATGTCGCCGATGACCTGTTCCGCAAGGGCGGAGCTGTCCACTAGCATGCCATTCTGGCCACCTGTTTCAGCAATCAGCGGCACGGGCAGACCATGGCTGGTCAGGCGGCTGGACAGCTGATCCTGGATTGCGCGGGCAACTGCAGTGGAGCCTGTAAAAACGACGGCCTGTACACGGGAGTCCGCAACCAGTCTGGCGCCCGCTTTTCCATCACCGGGGATGAGTTGCAGCACGGTGTTCGGCACGCCAGCTTCGTGGAGAAGAGCGACTGCCGCCTGCGCGACAAGTGGCGTCTGCTCGGCGGGTTTTGCCAACACACTGTTGCCCGTGGCGAGAGCAGCCGAGACCTGACCGAGAAAGATCGCCAGAGGAAAATTCCACGGGCTGATGCAGACGACGGGGCCCAACGGACGATGTGTGGTGTTATCAAAGTTGTCGTGAACCTGTGCCCCGTAATAACGAAGAAAATCGACTGCCTCCCGGATTTCGGAAACGGTGTTGGGGAGGGTCTTGCCTGCCTCCCGCACCAGAATATCCATCAGGAGAGCATGATTCTGTTCCAGAAGATCAGCCGCTCTGAAAAGAATGTCACCGCGTTCCGCTGGAGTGCGGCTTTTCCAGTCATCATAAGCTGTTACGGCTTTGTCGAGCGCAGCATCAATGGCTGCTTCATCAAGGAAGTCGATGTTGCCAACGATATCCCTGTTATCAGCCGGATTCAGGATGCTCTGATTTCCATCCTGCGGAGGAAACGTAAGTGCGTTGAATTCATTTGAGAGCTTTGTGAGTGCATTTTCATCCCACAACGGCAGTCCCGCAGAGTTGCGCCGGGAGGGAGCGAAAAGCGCTTCCGGCCGGATCACGTTTTTTGCCGTTTCACCCGGCTGCACTAAAGTGAGCGGATCAGCGATCAGTGACTCGACCGGGATGGATTTATCCTGAATCTGATTGACGAAAGACGAATTCGCGCCATTTTCAAGAAGGCGCCGCACCAGATAGGCCAGAAGCGTTTCATGCGTGCCCACGGGGGCATACACCCGCATCGGGCGGTTCAATGCCGTCACCTGTGCGGCAAGAGCTTCGCCCATGCCATGCAGACACTGAAATTCGTAGTCACCAACAGAAAATCGGTCGCCAGCCAGAGTATAGATGCTGGCAAGCGTGCGGGCATTGTGCGTGGCGAATTGCGGGAACAGCACGTCTCTGGCTGCAAGCATCTTTCGCGCGCAGGCGAGATAGGCGATATCGGTGTGTGCTTTGATGGTGTAGACCGGGAAATCCGGGAGGCCGTCGACTTGTGCTCTCTTGATTTCCGTGTCCCAGTAAGCACCTTTGACAAGACGGATCATTAGGCGGTGGCCGGAGCGCCGTGCCAGATTGATCACCCAGTCAATGACGAACGGGGCGCGTTTCTGGTAAGCCTGAATAACGAAACCGAGGCCGTCCCAGCCTTTCAGCTGTGGTTCAAGCGCGAGTGCCTCAAGAATGTCGAGAGACAGTTCCAGTCGGTCGACTTCTTCCGCATCGATATTGAAGCCGATGTCATAGCGTTTTGCTATCGCAGCAAGTTTTATAACCTGAGGCAGGAGTTCCGTCATCACGCGTTCATGTTGCGCTCTGACATAACGTGGGTGGAGTGCGGAAAGCTTGATCGAAATGCCGGAGCTTGCGTAGACGCCTTGTCCACCTGAGGCTGCACCGACAGCGTGAATGGCCTGCTCGTAATCGCGATAGTAACGCTCCGCGTCGGCGGCCGTCATGGCGGCTTCGCCCAGCATATCATACGAATAACGAAGATGCTGGTTGTGGCGTGACTGTCCGTTTTTCAGCGCTTTCTGTATTGTCTCGCCAGAAACGAACTGATTGCCCATCATCTTCATCGCAGCGTGCAGCATATGACGAAGGGCTGGTGTGGCCGTCTGGGTCAGCAGGGTGGCTTTTACGCCCTTTCCTTTTGTGCTGGCGAGAAGACCGGTCGCGAAGGAGAGGCCGCCTGCGGAAAGATTGACCAGAGGTGTCTTCGTGCGCCCCATATGGCCGCGCCAGTTGCGTCCGGACAGCTTGTCCTGAATCAGCGCATCCTGTGTGGCTTTGTCAGGAATACGGAGTAGCGCTTCGGCAAGCTCCATGAGAGCAAGGCCTTCGGGCGTGGAAAGATCATATTCCCGCACCAGTGTCTGCACGAGACCGGATGACGGTGCTGCGCGTTGTTCCTCCACAAGCTTGCGGGCAAGGGCGTGGATCGCTCTTTCCTGTTCATCTGTGAGCGAGGCGGCCTTGCCCAGATCGGCGATCAGCGCCGCTTCCGATGTCCATGTATGATCGGTGATGGCGTGACGAAGCGGAGAGCGTTCAGGAACATGCAACGAAGGGGCAGGGACGACCATGTGGCGGGCTCGTTCTGAAGTTGTAACCTCTTCTGCATACGAAGTTTCTGGAAAAATTATCGACGTATTATCGTTTCAGTGTAAAAATAAAATTTGGTCGGGTGGGAAAACGCCCATCATTCGTTCGGACAGAAATCGTCGATGGATGCTCAGGATCGGAAAATACTGCGGATTATTCAGACAGATGGACGGATCACGAACGTCGATCTGGCCCGCGCGATTCACCTCAGCCCGGCGGCGACGCTGGAACGCGTGAGGCGGCTTGAGCAGCAGGGTGTCATTCAGGGCTATGCGGCGCAGCTCAATCCGGCAGCGGTGCAACTGGGGCTGCTGGTCTTTGTACAGATCACGCTTGATCGTACGGAGGATGATCTGTTCGAACGGTTTTCCCGCGCCGTCCGCACGGTTCCCCAGATCAGCGAATGTCACATGGTGGCGGGTGGGTTCGATTATCTGCTCAAGGCGCGTGTCAAAGACATGGCTGCCTATCGTCGCTTTCTGGGTGAAACGCTCACACGCCTGCCCGGCGTGCGGCAGATGCACACCTATACGGTTATGGAGGAGGTCAAATCCGACCCGACGCTGCCGGTCTGACAGTCATCAGTGTTGCATGCGCCATGCGGTTTCCCACGCGGGACCACGGCCTTTGATGCCGCCTGCGGCCTCAACGCGTTCCATTGGGATCAGAGAAGGGTAGGCGGCGTCATAAAGCGCGTGGACCTCGTCATCCGCCACTGCAAATGGTGGTCCACTATAGAGCGACTGGTCATAGTCGAGGGTGATAAGAAACTGAGGAGCGGTCTGCGTTATGCTGATGACATGCGTCGCATAGCGCTTCCGCATTTCGGGTGGCAGGGCGATAAGCGCTGCACGGTCATAGACAGCGTCGACATGCCCCAGAACTGCTTGTTCCAGATCGAAAATGTCTCCACAGAACAGCGTAATATTCTCGGCTTCAAAGCGTTCGAGGGCGCCATTACGGGTTATGGTCGGGGAAAGATTTTCTTCCCTAAAGAACTGCTCAACAGCCATGCGGCTGAGTTCAATGCCGACGACATGGAATCCCTTTGAGAGAAACCATGACAGATCACGTGTTTTGCCACACAGCGGAACGAAGATTCGTGCACCAGCTTTCACGCCCAGTTCAGAGAAATGGGCGGTAAGCAGGGTGTTGGGTACGCCTTCATGGAAGCCGATCTGATTGATACGCCACTTTTCCAGCCAGAACGCGCTATCCATGATGCGATCTTCCCTCCTGATATTTCGAGAAGATTATAGCAACTGGATAACAGAGGTGTCTTGGTCATTGCCGAGGAATGGGAAGTGTTTTCAACCCATCACGATGATAGTTTGGGAACAGTCATCCGCTCGGTACGCTTATGAGCGCAATTTCTGATGTTTTATGACGAAAATGGAAAAGTCGATAAACCGTGAAGTGACACTTTGGGAAAAGTGAGTTGCATTTCTCTGCGTGATAACCACATATTGAAAAAAGCGTTCTCAGGGCGGGGTGTAACTCCCCACCGGCGGTAATCGGTTCTGCAAGGAATCGGAAGCCCGCGAGCGCCTGTTCCGCAAGGGACAGGGTCAGCAGATCCGGTGAAACTCCGGAGCCGACGGTCATAGTCCGGATGAGAGAGAGCGGCGATGAATGCGGGCGCTTGAAATGTGTCCTGCGTGTGCCATCGTGTATCCGCCCTGAATCGACGTGTGTGGTGTGTCGTTTTGCGGACGGAATGAATGGCCGGTCGTCTAGTCTACGAACAGGTATCAAAAGCGTTTCATGCGGCTGTTGGAGAGGCGCGTCGGTTTGTCGGCGCCACCATGCCGAACCCGCCTGTGGGCTGCGCTCTGCTCGATGAAAACGGCACGATTCTGGCTGTCGCCGCCCATCATCGCGCTGGCACGGGGCATGCAGAAGCGAATGCGCTACGTCTGTGCGAAGAGCGCGGACTGACAGACCGGATCGCAACGGCGATTGTCACGCTGGAGCCCTGCAATCATACCGGCCGCACGCCTCCCTGCACCGAAGGGTTGCTCGCTACACCCGTCAAAACGATATGGATTGCCTGTCCGGACCCCAACCCGAAGGTGGCAGGCGGCGGCAGTGCGCGACTGGAAGCGGAAGGCCGGGAGGTGCGCTGGCTGGAACGTGAAAAGGCGCATATTCCTGATGGTGCCCTTCTGCTGGCTCAGTGCCGAGGCCTTATCGCCCCCTTCATTCGCTGGAGTGTGGAGGGGAAAAGCTGGCTCACCGTAAAACAGGCGGTCAACATTGATGGCCTGATGACACCTCCCCCCGGTCGAACAACTTTCACATCCAAACAGGCATTGGATCTGGCGCATCGTCTGCGTCGGGCGACCGATGCGGTCATTACCGCAGGGGGCACCGTGCGCGCCGATCTGCCGGGATTGGATGTCCGGCGGGTCGAGGATCACACGAACCGGCCGAAACGGCTGCTGGTCGTCTGTTCGCGCACGCAGGATGTGCCGCAGAACTGGCTGACGATCGCTGAGCGACGGTTTGATGTGATCTTTTCCGAATCCATCGAAGAAGCGCCCAGGCGTCTGGCAGAAGCGGGTGTGCTGTGGGCGCTGGTCGAAGCGGGCCCCACTCTGCTGGGAGAAATCCGCACGCGGAGCCTGTGGGACGACTGGCTGCGGATCGCGGTCCGTGCCGATGGTAACGAGGATTTTTCGGTCGAGAGGCGTCACGAGGCGACACCTCTGGCCCTGTTCGATGAATTGGCTGGCCCCATAGCCGCCATGCAACCGGACTTTGTGTGAGAGGACGTATGTTTTCAGGAATCATCGAACATCTGGGGACGGTCGCAGCGGTTCAGCCGGGAAACGCGTCCTGTATTCTCGATATCGACACGGGGATAACCGACGTGATCCTCGGCGAGAGCATCGCCGTAAACGGTGTCTGCCTGACGGCGACGGAGTTTAATGAAGACGGGCGGGTTCGCTTCTTTGTCAGTTCCGAAAGCCTCGACCGCACGGCGCTGGGACGGCTGAAGGAAGGTGCGCGCGTCAATCTGGAACGCGCCGTCACACCCGCCACGCGCCTGTCAGGCCACATCGTACAGGGTCATGTGGACGGCATAGCGACATTCTGCACGGCGGATCTGGTGGGTGACGCCCGTAAGTTGGTTTTCGCAGTGCCCGAAGCATTGCGTCGTTACATGGTCGAGAAGGGATCGATCACGCTGGACGGCATCAGCCTGACACTGAATGCCGTGAGCGAACCAAAGGACGGGGAGTTCACCATCGAGGTGATGATCATTCCCCACACATGGGACCACACCACGCTGGGCGCGCTTTCATCGGGTGATCCGGTGAATGTCGAGGTCGACGTGATTGCAAAATATGTGGAGAGCGTATGTCAGTATCGATAAAAGACAGAATGCCTCTCTCGCTGTTGCGGGCGGTCGAGGCAATCCGTGAGGGTCGCATGGTCATCATGGTCGATGATGAGGACCGTGAGAACGAAGGCGATCTCGTCATGGCTGCCGAGTTCATGACG
Organism: Acetobacter sp.; assembly: GCF_047721705.1. GTDB lineage: Bacteria > Pseudomonadota > Alphaproteobacteria > Acetobacterales > Acetobacteraceae > Acetobacter. Next base: position 11,187 of record NZ_JBDNXK010000019.1, read on the forward strand.
CCAAAGGCGATGAACTTCATGGTGACGCACGGGCGTGGGCTTGTCTGCCTGCCGCTCACGCCGGAGCGCGTCGAGCAACTTGCCCTGCCGATGATGGTGAAGGTCAACAACGCTCCGCGCAGCACGGCTTTCACGGTGTCCATCGAGGCCAATGAAGGCGTGACGACCGGTATTTCCGCCCATGATCGCGCCCGCACGGTGCTGGCCGCCGTTGCGCCGGATGCGAAACCGACAGACCTCGTCTCGCCGGGGCATATTTTCCCGCTGCGCGCAGCACCCGGCGGCGTGCTGGAGCGTGACGGTCACACGGAAGGTTCCATCGACATCGCGCGTCTGGCGGGTTGCGCACCTGCTGCCGTGATCTGCGAAATCCTGAGTGAAGACGGCACGATGGCGCGTCGCCCGGAGCTGGAAGTGTTCGGGCGCAAGCACGATCTGCCCATTGTCTCCATTGCTGAACTGACGGCTTGGGTTCGCCAGCATGGAACGGCCCCAGTCCTGAGTGAGAATGTGGATATCGATCCGGTGTCCGCCTCTGTCGTGGCGGAACTGGCTGAGGCGCGTCTGCCGACGGTGTATGGCGGCGAGGATCTGATGATCCACGCTTTCCGTGATGCCGAAGGTGTCGAGCATGTGGCGCTGGTGAAAGGCGATCCAGCGGCGAAAGGTGCTGTGCCGCTCGTACGGATGCACTCCGAATGTGTGACGGGTGATGCGCTTGGTTCGATGCGGTGCGATTGTGGCAACCAGCTTCAGAAGGCGCTGCGTGAAATCGGGCAGGCGGAGAGTGGCGTGCTGCTTTACGTTCGCGGGCACGAGGGGCGCGGCATTGGGCTGGGCAACAAGATCCGGGCCTATGCATTGCAGGATCGGGGGCTGGATACGATCGACGCCAACCACGAACTCGGTTTCGAGACCGATCAGCGTGACTGGGCGGCGGCGTCGGCCATTCTGCGTGATCTTGGGGTGACGACGCTGGATCTGCTGACCAACAACCCCTCCAAGGTCAAAGCGCTGGAAGAACGCGGTTTCACCGTTCGCAAGCGTATCGGGCTGGAAGTGACACCCAACCCGTTCAATCGCGCCTATCTCGACGCCAAGCGGAAACGCATGGGCCATGCCCTGCAGGCGGAATCCGTTCCTGCACCGGCTGTCGTTCGCTGATTTTCTTCAAAAAGGTTTTTCTCTGACATGAGCACACGTTCTCCTGAATCCATGCCGTCCCTTCACCTGACACCGGCTCCGCGTCTGGCGTTGGTTGTGAGCCGTTTCAACGAGGACGTGACAGGCGGTCTGCGCAACGGTTCCATTGAGTGGCTGGGCGAGCATGGCATTTCAGTTTCGGATGAGGATGTATTCCTCGCGCCGGGTGCGTTCGAGCTGCCGCTGCTGGCCCAGACACTGGCGAAGACCGGTAAATATGAAGGCGTGATCTGCCTCGGTTGCGTCATCAAGGGTGACACGGCGCATTTCGAATTCATCAGTCTTGGCGCCACGGTCGGCATCCAGCAGGCTTCGCTGGCGACGGAAACGCCGATCGCATTCGGTATTCTGACGACCTACACGGAAGAGCAGGCTGTGTCCCGCTCGCGTGCGGATGTGCACAATAAAGGGCGTGAGGCTGCTGCGGCGTGTGTTGAGTCGATTGCGCTTCTGCGTCGTATCAAGGGCTGAAACTGCGGAACGACGCATCCTTGGAGTGTTGCAGGCGTTTCCTAATCAAAAGAGAGAGGCGGACAAGGATGCGTCGTATGAAAAGGATGCTTTGCGGGATGATGGTCATCACGGGGATGGTGGCGGTGTCATCTCCCACGATGGCCCAGACATATTACACGGGCCGTGCGATCACCTCCGGCAGCCGTACGGATAATTATCGGCGGAGCAGTATGCCGAAACCTCCGTCTGGTCTCAGCGGAATGGGTGCGGGCACTGAACCGCGCGCTACATCACCTCTATTTCCCAGAACGTCGTCAGGACGCACGACACCTTATCAATCGCCATTGACCGAGCGGCGTGCTCCCGAGACGCCGGCCTTGCCGCATACCGCGAAGCCGGTTCTGCCCCAGTCCTATAAAAGTGAAATGGTTGGAAAGAGTCAGAAACGCTGACGGGCGACGGTTCTGACAGAGGAAGTGAGGTCAGCTATGGGTGAGATCGCTGACGGACGCTTCCGGCGCATTATGTTTGACGGATTCAATGCCGTTCTCGCGTGCAGCCACACTGCTATAGAGTTCGCTGGTGCCGATGACCTGACCATTGGTTGCCTTGAGATTGAACATCGGCTTGCCTGACGTCGATGTCTTGCGTTCATAATGCGCGTCATCCGGCGCGTTTTTCCTGATGGACTCAATGCCGTTGGTCGCGCTGGCCTTCTGTTTGTAGCCCTCGCTCACTAGGATGATTTCGCCATTTCCGGCTTTCAGGCGGAAACGGAACTCTCCTGCCTTGTCTTTGTATAATTCGAACCGGGCAACCATCGTATTTTCCTTCCTGCTGGCATGGCAGAAGATGAGAGCGTTGTCTGGCTAAAATATGCGCATTTCTGATGCGGGGCTTATAATTATAATACCATCGCGTTTTCTTCTACCTTTTTCGGAAACCGGGCATTCAGTGCATCCGCCCGCCGCATATAGCGTGACTGCAACGGCGCGATGTGAACCCCTTCCCATACCATTGGCGCTGCCGGGACGGCGTTTTCGTCAGTGAACGTGACGGCGATGCGCTGGTTGTAATTGTCGAAGCCGCGACGGGAGGCGTCGTCATTCATTAGCGATTCCGTTGCTACATTTTCGGCAAAAATTATGTTGTGCCTGCCAATTTCCAGATGATGATATTCCACGGAATCTGATGAATCCTCGATAAAGATGGTGCGGCCATTCACCAGCCCGGATGCTGGGACGAGCATGCCATCGATATACAGGGCATGCATTTGTGAAATGCGTAGGTCGTGCCGCGGGAGTCCTTCCCCAAGGGCGTCTGCTTTTATGACGAGTGGACGCAGGTCTGCTCCAAGCGCCAGTTGCTTGTGGTTGTATCGTCTCAAGGCATGCCAGCGGACACGTGCAAGACTCCCATCCACTGTGAGAATGCGCGTTCCCTCCGTGATGTTTTCAATCAGCATCGGACCGAATTCGGTTTCGATCAGCGTGCCCCGACAGAAACAGGCCGCAGGCGACAGAGTGACAAGGATGTCATTGGCATTCGCGTAAAGCGGATCGGTGTCGGCTGCCGAGAGAACGAAATCCTGTGCGGTGTAGGAATCGTCCAGTGCTGACAGATTGAGGCTGAGTGCGGTGCCATCATCGTTTATGGTGAGAATGCCGTTTTCAAAATCGATGGTATCTCCCGCAGACCATGACGTTTCAAGAAGCTCGACCGCGCCTCCGGACAGGAGAGTGGTGTCCGTATTGGTGGTTGCACTGTCGATCTGAAGAACCGCGCCGCTATCGACGCTCGTTTCATTGACGACGGCTCCCCTTTCGACATGCAGAACCGTTCCGGAACCCAGAGTGGTTGTATTGGCGGAGCCGCCCGATGAGACAGTGAGTTCAGCGCCGGAATGAAGCGTTGCTGTCGAGATTACACCACCGGAACTGATGGTTGTGGATACGGTGTTGGAAAGTGTTGCATTCTTAAAAGAACCACCGCTTTCTATGGTCACCGTTCCAGCACTTAACCCGGAAGTATCACCATAGAGAATGGCCCCATCGGACACATCGATCTGGCCAGCCATGGTTAGCGTGACGGCGGAAGCGGAGGCTTCGGCGCCACTCAGCACCAGTTTGCCATCGTTGATCGTGGCGCCAGAGACAGTCGCGCTATCAAGAGCGGTCAGAGTGCCCCCGCCCTCCACGGTGGTGCTGTAAGCGTTGCCGCCGGATGAGACCGTTTCCTGTGCGGCGGCACCGCTGACCGTATCGGCGACGGTCATTCCGGACACGAGCGCCACGCTCTGATCGTCAATCAGTGTGGAACTGGCGCTACCCCCGCTTTCAATGATGAGAGTGGAAGAACTCGTGCTGTCAGTCGCAAGCGTCACATCGACGGCCGAACCACCGGAACTGATGGTCAGCAGACCACCGCTGACTGTACCTCCGCTCTCGATGCTGCCGGAAAAAACTGTTTCCTGGCCGCCTTCTTTCACCAATGTATTGCTGCCAACGCCACCGGATGAAACGACAGCCGAACCGCCGGCTGAAACGACAGCGTTTTCACTGATGGAAGGATCGCCGACCGCCAGGAGACCACCGGCAAGAACCTGTGTGTGGTCGGCATAACCGTCGTCGTCGATTTCCATCGTGCCGCCGGACAGCAGCTGAACCTCGTTTGCCTGTCCGCCATAGAGATGGGCGTCGCCCCCGGCGCTAACGGTCGCCGTGCTGAGAGCGCCGCCTCCGGAAATCAGGAGTGAGCCGCCTGAGACGGTCAGATCGCTCCCAGATCCGGACGAGAGGATGACGGTGAGTGTATCGGAGGAAAGTTGTGTCGCGCTGATGATGGCGCTGTCTTTGACATAGGTGATCGTGCCACTTGTCATCGCCAGATTTCTGACGCGTGCGCCTGCCTCAAAGTAGGCAACCGTATGCTCTGAGAGTGAACCGCCATTGAGAACGCCACCGCTGGAGACCGTCAGCGTGCCTCTCTCGGCGTTAAGGTCATCTATCTCGCCGTCCGCATCGATTTTTACGGAACCTCCATCCAGAGTGATGGTGTTTCCCATACCACCAGACGCGACATTGAGCGTGCCATTGGATTCGATGGTGGTTCCGGATAGTATGCCACCATCTTCTGTCGTGACCGTGCCGCTGAAAGTCTCCAGACCGGACACAAGTGCGCTGTTGGTGACATCAAGGGTGCCGTCAGCGAGAATATCGATCTGTGTGCCGCTGGCGTCGGAACCACTGAAAGTGAGTGTGCCGCCGCTGATCAGCCCGCTGGTTAGGGTGCCTGCAATATGCGCTTGACCGCCTGAAGCGACGGTTCCAGAAATAACGGTAGCGCCCGACTGCACGGACAATGTGCCTGCGACCGTTATCCCGGACGCCACGGCACCGGACTCAACAGCGACACCCGCTGCACTGTCAACGCAGGTATCTTCCGTGTAGGTGCCGGAAGCGATCTCAAACTGGGTGCCCGAAGCAAGGACGGTATTGATCAGTATCCCGTTGCCGGAAACAAGGAGAGTACCGCCGGACAGCAGGGTCACGCCGTTGGCAGTTCCTCCGGAGGAAACAGTCAGCGTGCCCCCGGAAGAGATCGTTCCCCCACTCTCCAGAGCATCGGCAGAAACGGTTTCCGTGCCCTGCGCGAGAATCTGGGTGCCGCTGGCGGACTTGTTGGAGGTGACGATGAAAACGCCCTCGCGTTCTACCGTGACGACGCCGCTGGTGTAGGCAAGTCCAGAAAGTTGCGCTCCATCTGTGACAAGAATCTGCCCGTTCGCAGTCAGATGCACGTTTTCTGCATCGGCAGCGCTTCCATCCAGCACCAGCTTGCCGCCACTGATAAAGCCGCTGTTCAGGGTGCCGTAAACGGTTGCTGATCCGCCTGATTGTAGCGTGACATTGGTGGCGGTCGCTCCACTGCTGACAGTCAGAGCACCGCCAGAGAGTGTCAGTGTGTCAGCGGAGCCACCACTGTGCAGATCAAGGGTCGCGCCAGAATCGAGCGTGGTCTGCCCAAGCGTGCTGCCACTGTCGATGACTGTCGTGGCGCTCCCACAATTCAGCCCCGTCGCAGAGGCACCTTCTGCAAGGGTCAACAGGGCATCATCGCTCAGGCTGACGGCGGCGAGGCTGGCGGCGGACCCGTCCACTGTCAGGGAGCCGCCCGAGACAGTCACGGTATCGGCGGAGCCGTAAATCATGCCGATCCCGTCAGGATCAATGACAACACCGCGGGCCAGTCCACCGGCCTGAACCGTGAGTGTTCCTGCACCTGAGACAGTGACCTCGGAGGTCTTGCCGCCATCCTGGATGGTCTGTGATCCACCGGAAATCACCGTCGTGCTGGCGCTTGCGCCAGATGAGACGTCCTGCACGCCGCCCGATGTAATGGATGTCGCACTGGCCTGAGCGCCGCTGTAAAGCGTCTCGGTTGTAGTGGCCTCCACCTCGGTGTTGTTGGCATGACCACCAGCGCTCACAATTTCTGCTGCGCCTGTCAGCAGAGTGACATGATCGGCCAACCCGGATGAGACGGTCAGAACCGCATCAGTGTCCAGAGTTGCGTTTGTGGCGGTAGCTTGACCACTGACCAAAAGCGTACTGCCGTCAGTGATATGCAGATCGTCAGCATTACCGCCGTCACAGACGACAATGTTGGCCGTTTCTGTTGCTGTGGCGTTGCTCAGTGAAGCTGCGCTGACATAGGCGGAAGCCCCACCACTGAGTGTAACGCCGCTGGCCGTGCCGTTGGTTCTTAGAGTCAGAAGGCTGGATGAATCCAGATGGACATTAGAGATTTTCGTGCCGCCATCAGCCAGAATCCAGCCTGAGTGGACGTAAATATCCGAGGCCGACCCACCGACAAATTCGGCTTCCGCGTCCAGAAGGGAGTGAAAAGGGACCTGCCCGGAGGCGACCGTCTGCACTGTGACGCCGGATGCAAATCCTGTTTCGCCAACGAGGAGCGTTCCGCCCGCTACGACAGTTGTATTCAGAGCCTGTCCGGACACAACTTCCAGCACGCCGCCATAAGAGATTGTGTCGTTGAAAGCGACAGCCTTGGCATCTGCAAGTTCGTCTGAGGCTTCAGGCACTCTGCCGGGGGCTGAGCCGTTGGGGAGCAGAGCATTATCGGTGCTCGGACCGCCGATCGTGATATTGGTTTCGGAACCGTATTCGACAACCTCGTCACAGGCGTTGATGGCGACATTCGATAGTGCACCACCTGCGCTGACGACAATGCCACCATAATAGATGACGCCCCCCTCGGAGGTGTTTGCCGCACCACCCATACTGCCGGACTCGAGAATGATATCGGTTGCCGATCCGCCAGATGAAACAAATATCGTGGCGTCGCCCATCTGAGCGCCACTCAGCAAGCCGCCGCTTTCGACCGTCACGGCGGTGGGACCGCTTGCCCATAAGGCGGTCGGATCCATCATGGTGACAACAGTGGTGCCATCCGCGGCGTAGTAAGTGTCGTCAGCGCCAACATTGAGGGAGAGCGCACTGGCTACGCCACCGCTGGTGATGTCGATCACCCCGAAAGACTGAACGATAGCACCCGATTCGAGACCATCTGCGCCGATGATCTCTCTACTGCCGCTCGTCAGTGTCGTACCGCTCGCAATGCCTCCGGACAACACCGTTAGCGAGCCGCCGGACAGCACGGTTGCAGAAACAGAACTCCCTGAAATTATTGCTTCAGCACCACTGTTGACGGTCGCTGTGGTGGCGGTCGCACCAGTGTCTACAATCAGCGGATCTGAGGACGTGACTTCGAGATCGGTCGCTGAATTGCCACTGGTAATGGTGGTCATGAAGCCTCCATCTGCTGAAGAATGGTGATCGACACACCTTCAGTGAGGTGAGCGGAAAGCCATGCTCTGACGCGAAGACGGTTTGCTGGCTCGTTTCACAGTTACATTATGGGGGTTAACAGAAGGTGGGCCGCCATTTGCGTGTCCAGAAGTTGGCAGCATCTCTTTTTGCCCTGCATGGTGGTGGGCCCAAACAGAGGAGAGCATCCTATTCCTGCACCCAAACTGATTCAGTCCGTCGAACGTGCTCTGGCCGTGCTTGAGATTATTGCGCGCGAGGGCGGCGCCGCGCGGCTTCAGGACATTGCGGGGCTGAGCGGTGTCGGCAAGACGACGGTGCACAACATTCTCATTACCCTCCGCGAACTCGGTTACGTCCATCGGCGACCGGGCGACATGCGGTATCATCTCGGTGGGCGCATCCTCAATCTCGCCCGCATGGCGGGAGATGACGGGGCGCTGCGGACACGGTTGCGGCCGATCATGGAGACCATTGCCGAGCGCACCGGCGAGACGGTCTATCTCGCCGTGCCGAGCGGGGACGAGGTCCATTATCTCGATGCGATCGAATCGCCTCAGGCTCTCCGCGCCGGTTCACCGGTGGGTGAGTGCGGACGGCTGGAGAATTCGGCCATCGGGCTGGTCTTTCTCGCTTTCATGCTCGGCCTTCGGCAGCGTGTGCTGGCGATACGGGCGGAGGCGCTGGGACCGGAGATCTGCGAGCAGATCGAAACCGTTCGAACACATGGTTTTGCGCTGGACCGGGAAGGCCATCTGCCGGGACTGAACTGCGTGGCGGTTCCCTGGCGTGAAGGCGGAGAAGTCCGGGCCAGCATCGGCCTCAGCGGACCATCTTCCCGTCTGACGCCCAGGCGTCTGAGCGACATTGCGTGGATGATGATGCGCGAAAGCGAAACCGTCCGATAATCCATCAGGAATGGATAAATGAGCATCATGCCCGCTCTCCGGTTCCATTCTGGAAGGCGCGCCTTATCTTCGGGCTTCTTCTGGAACAGTGTGAGAGCAGGAACATGATGAATGTCAGCGGTCAGATCGAGGCCAGTGTCGCGGCAGAGACGGCATGGGAACTTCTCGGAGGGTTCGACAATCTTCCTCTCTGGATTCCGATGATCGCAGGCAGTGTTCTGGAAGAGGGCGGTCGTGTCCGCCGCCTGACCACCAGCGACGGGACTGTGATCGTCGAGCGTCTCCTGACCTTCAGCGAACAGGAGCGGTGTTACACCTACTCTTATGTATCAGGGCCGGACCCGGTGAAGGATTATGTCGGCGAGGTTCGGGTGCGGGAAACGGGTGAAAAGACCTGCCTGATAAGCTGGGGCAGCCGTTTCGAGCCGGTCGGTCTGTCGGAAGACGAGGCGCGGGCGCGCTATGAGGCAGCCTATGGCGGTGCTGTCGCCCATGTCAGGGACCTGCTGGAAAAGGGCGGCTGACCGAGTTCGCGTTTTCACGATGAAAAATACCGAAAATTTCAGGAAGAGTCATAAAGCATGACGAATGTTCTGCTTCTGAACGGCGGCAAGGTTTTCGCTCACTCGCATGGTCGTCTCAACGACACCCTGCAGGCCGTGGCTGCCGAGACGCTCACCGGAATGGGCTTCGCTATCCGCCAGACGAAGATCGACGATGGCTATGACATCGAAGGGGAAGTGGAAAACTTCCTCTGGGCCGACATCGTGATCTGGCAGATGCCCGGCTGGTGGATGGGCGCGCCGTGGACCGTCAAACAATACATGGACGAGGTGTTCACGGCCGGTCATGGAAAGCTGTACGCCAATGACGGACGCAGCCGCGCCCATCCCGAGCGCAAATATGGTTCGGGCGGCCTGCTGCACGGCAAGCGCTACATGCTCTCGGTCACATGGAACGCGCCGGACGAGGCGTTCGTCGATCCGGCGCAGTTCTTCGAGGGAAAGGGCGTCGATGCCGTCTATTTCCCTTTCCACAAGGCGAACCAGTTTCTCGCTATGTCGGAACTGCCGACCTTTCTGGCCACGGATGTCATGAAGGCTCCAAATGTCGAGGCGACGGTGACGCGTTATGCGCAGCATCTGCGCGACACGCTGGCGGCGATGGTCTGAAGCGGTCCGGCAACACGGCGGCTGAAAGCGCTCTTAATGACCGGATGAGGGCAGGAGCGGCTTCTGCGCGCCTTACGGTGTGGCGGGCGGTGTGCTAGGGTAGGCGGTCCTTTATACGCTGGCTGTGCCGCGGGGCCGTTTCGACGTGCCCACCGGCCGTGACATGACGGAAGAGCCTTGACCGAGAACTCAGACCTGCCCGCCTTGCCCTCCAACCTCGTTCCGGTCGCGATCGAGGAGGAGATGCGCTCCTCCTATCTTGCTTACGCGATGTCCGTCATCGTCAGCCGCGCCCTGCCGGATGTGCGGGACGGGCTGAAGCCTGTTCACCGCCGTATTCTCTACGCGATGCGCGAGAGCGGGTTCACGGCGGATAAGCCCTATCGTAAATCGGCCCGCGCGGTCGGTGACGTGATGGGTAAATATCACCCGCACGGCGACTCCTCGATCTATGACGCCATGGTCCGTATGGCGCAGAGCTGGTCGATGCGCGTGAAGCTGATCGACGGTCAGGGTAACTTCGGTTCCGTGGACGGCGATAGTCCGGCGGCCATGCGTTACACCGAAGCGCGTCTGGCCAAGGCCTCTTCCTTCCTGCTGGATGACATTGACCGCGACACGGTCGATTTCCAGCCGAACTATGATGAGAGCGAGAACGAGCCGACCGTTCTGCCGGCTTCCTTCCCGAACCTGCTAGTCAACGGCGCGACGGGCATCGCCGTCGGCATGGCGACCAACATCCCGACACATAATCCGGGCGAGGTCATCGACGCCACGTTGGCGATGATCGCCAATCCGGATATTACGCTCGAAGAGCTGATGGAAATCATCCCCGGACCGGATTTTCCGACCGGCGGCATCATCCTTGGGCGCACGGGTATCCGGTCGGCGTTCGCCACGGGACGTGGCTCGGTCATCGTGCGGGCGAAGGCGGATTTCGAGGAGATCCGCAAGGACCGCAAGGCGATCATCATCACCGAGATTCCATATCAGGTGAACAAGGCGACGCTTCAGGAGAAAATCGCCGAGCTGGTGCGCGATAAGACCAGCGACCGCCATATCGAAGGCATTTCGGACATCCGCGACGAATCGGATCGTTCCGGCATGCGCGTGGTCATCGAGCTCAAGCGCGATGCGACGCCGGAAGTGGTGCTGAACCAGCTTTACCGCTTCACGCAACTCCAGACCTCGTTCGGCGTGAACATGCTGGCCCTGAATGGCGGTCAGCCGCAGCTCATGGGTCTGCGTGAGGTGCTGGCGGCGTTCGTGGCCTTCCGCGAGGAAGTGATCCTGCGTCGCGCCCGGTTCGACCTGAACAAGGCGCGTGATCGCGGGCATATCCTTGTCGGTCTGGTGATCGCCGTCGCCAATATCGACGAGGTGATCCGCATCATCCGTGCGGCTCCGGACGCAGCGACGGCCCGTGAGCAACTGATGGCCGCTGAGTGGGATGCAACGGAAGTGGAGCCGCTGCTGGCGCTGATCCATGACGAAGGCAATGTCGTCGTGGATGGCAAGGTCCGCCTGACGGAAGCACAGGCGCGCGGCATTCTGGAACTGCGGCTCCAGCGCCTGACCGGTCTTGAGCGCGAGAAGATCCAGAACGAGCTGTCCGAAGTGGCGGTGAAGATCAACGAGCTGCTGGAGATCATCGGCAGCCGCATCCGCCGCATGGAAGTCATGCGCGACGAATTGCTGCTGGCACGCGCCGAAATCGCCACGCCACGCGCAACCGAAATTGCGGACTATGCGGGCGATCAGGACGATGAAAGCCTGATCGAGCCGGGGCTGATGGTCGTGACCATCACCCGTGACGGTTTCATCAAGCGCACGCCGCTGGAAGTCTTCCGCGCCCAGAATCGTGGTGGCCGTGGCCGGACGGCGGCGGGGCGTCGCGGGGACGATATCGTTGTCCGCTCGTTCAACGCCCATACGCACCAATGGGTGCTGTTCTTCTCCTCGGGCGGCAAAGCCTATCGTGAGAAGGTCTGGCGTCTGCCGGAAGCCAGCCCGACCGCGAAGGGCCGGGCGCTGGTCAATCTGCTTCCAGACCTTGGCGGCGACGAGATCACGGCGGTTCTGCCGCTGCCGCAGGACGAGGAACTGTGGGACGCGCTGCACCTCGTGTTCGCCACGGCGAGCGGCGGTGTGCGGCGTAACCGTCTCAGCGACTTCCAGAATATCCGTTCGTCTGGCCTGATCGCCATGAAGCTGGATGAGGGCGACCGCCTGATCGGCGTGGCAACCTGCCGCGAGGGTCAGGACGTGTTCCTTGCCACCCGCAAGGCGCGCTGCATCCGCTTCCAGATCACGGACGAGACGCTGCGTGTGTTCGCGGGTCGTGGCTCAACGGGTGTGCGTGGCATCCGTCTGGCGGAAGGCGATGCGGTCATCAGCCTCTGCGTGCTGAATCACGTCGATGCGACGCCAGCAGAACGGGCGCTGTATCTGCGTGCGGCCAACGCCAAACGTCGTGCGGAAAACGCCGCCACGGACGAGGCCGATGCCGAGGAAGTCGGTGTCGAGGCCGAAGAGGAGGTTCTGGCGGACGATTCCACCCTGTCCACCGAGCGCTTCTCAGAGCTTGAGGCTGGCGAGGAAATCCTCCTTACCGTCAGTGATGGCGGGTTCGGACGTCGTTCGTCGGCCTATGATTATCGCGTGAGCGGGCGCGGTGGTCTGGGTATCTCCAATATGAATTTCTCCTCCAGCAAGCGCGGTTCCGAGGTGGTGGCCACGCTTCCCGTTCTTCCGGGTACTGACGTGATGCTTGTTACCGATGCCGGGCGTTTGATTCGCGTTCCGGTCGATCAGGTGCGAGTGATGTCGCGTCAGGCCAGCGGCGTCACGCTTCTGCGTCTCGACGGCACGGAGGCAGTGACCAGCGTATTCCCCGTTCTGGAGGACGAATCCTCCGACGGCGATGACGATGCTGGCGCGGATGGAGAAAGCGCGAGTAATGAAGGCTGACAGACCCGAGCGGGTCGGGTTTTATCCCGGCACGTTTGATCCGGTGACGTGCGGACATCTGGACGTCATCGAGCGGGCGGCGCGGTTGGTGGATCGGCTGGTGATTGGCGTGGCGGTCAATGCAGGGAAAAAGCCCCTGCTGTCCGTCGATGAGCGTGTCGCCAGCATTCAGGAAGAAACGCCAGCGCTTGCGCTGAGGGCCAACTGTGTGATCGATGTCATGGCGTATGATGAACTGCTCGTTGACGCCGTTCGTCGGGCCGGGGCGTCCATGATCGTCCGTGGGCTGAGGTTACTGGTCGATTTCGACTATGAAGCGCAGATGCTGGGAGCCAACAGGCGGCTGGCGCCTGAAATCGAGACGATCTTCCTGATGGCCTCTGAAAGCACCCAGTTCATTTCGTCCAGCATGGTCAGGGAAATTGCCGCCTATGGGGGCGATATCAGCGGCTTCACCCCGAAAGGGGCGGCCCATCGTGTGCTGGCACGCCTGAAACGCTGAAACGGCACTTTGCGTTTCCGGTTTTTGTGGCCTAAGCCGTGGGAGGCAGGGCGCTTCGTCAAGGCGAAGCCTCTGGTCTTCTCACGTGACTGGATAGGCACATGACTGACAAGAACGATATTCTGAACATGGATCTGGCGAGTGGACGGGTTGTGATCCGTCTGCGTCCGGACCTCGCTCCTCTGGCTGCCGAGCGTATGCGCACGCTGGCCGCTGAGGGCTTTTATGACAACACGCCGTTCCACCGCGTGATCGAGGGGTTCATGGCGCAGGGCGGTGATCCGACCGGCACCGGCACCAGCGGCAGCAAGCTGCCCGACCTGAAGGCCGAGTTCACCCGTGCAGCGAAGTTCGAGCGTGGCACGATCGGCATGGCGCGTACGATGAACCCGGACAGCGCCAACAGCCAGTTCTTCATCATGTTCGAGCCTTCTCCGCATCTGGATGGCCAGTACACCATCGTCGGTGAAGTGATCGAAGGCATGGATCTGGTCGACAAGATCAAGCGCGGCTCCGGCGCTGGCGGCACCGTCAAGGATCCGGACAAGATTTTGAAGATGCGTCCGGCTTCTGCGGAGGCCTGATTTCAGGTTTTTATGGCGATGGCTGTTGACATGAGCGGCAGCCATCGTTACCCGATTGCCCGTGGCGAGCCGGTAGCTCAGCCGGTAGAGCATTCGACTTTTAATCGAATGGTCGTGGGTTCGAGTCCCACCCGGCTCACCATTGTATAAAGAAAATCGCGGATATCGGCCATTTCTTGGATGGTTATAAAATGAGGTTAGAAAGACCTCTTTTTTGACAGAGCCTGCATCCCTTCATCAGCGAGATGTGTTTTGTTCGCGGCTCTCGTGTATCGGTCTACCTCCTTCAATGTCTCATGCCCGGTGATGGCTCCAATCTGATGCGGCGTGCATCCGGCCTCAGCCAGTCGTCTGGCGATGGCCTTTCGCAGGCCGTGAGGTGACAGCCCCTTGGGAATCGACGCCTGCTCGCACCACTTGATGAACTGATTATAAAATCCGTTCGATGAGGACGGCTGCCCTTTTATTGTGCGGATAAATGTTTCTGCATGAGGAGCGGTAGCGTCCAAAGACATCCGCAGGCGCTCGTGGATGGGTATCTCGATGTATGTCTTGGTCTTTATCTGCGTCAGGCAGATGCGGCCATTGACGATCGATTGAGGACCGAGAGTCACAATGTCTGAGCGCCTCTGTCCCGTGTAGAGCAGGAGATCGAACGCCAGCCGCTCCCGCGTCCCAACCGGCCAGAACGATTCGAACTGTTCAATATGCGCTTCCGACCATGTTTCGATCTCTTTGTCTTTGGTCTTGAGCCTCTTGACGCCAAACGACGGGTCGTCGTCTCGCCACCCTAGATCAATGGCGTAAGCAAACGTCATTTTGAACAGGCGCAGGATATGATTAGCGCGAGCCGGGGTATCTGCCCGTTGCGCGATGATCATGCGTATGTGGCGTGGCGTGAATTTCAGGACATTGAATTGCGCGTATGGCTGTTCACGCATGTATTCCAGGATTCGCCGGTATGTGATCTGCGTGGTCTCACCAAGCGAGCGAAACTCTGGCGACCGATACCATTCTTCTATCAATGCGCTCAGGCTGCGAGGAGGATAGTTTCTCGATACGTCAGTATCTTCCAGAAGACTGATAGCTTCGAGATAGGCCGACGGGAAAGATGGATCAGACTGCGCGGGGAGTTTTACCGGCTTCTTTCCCGGCACTCTGAGGTAACATCTCTCCTTCCCGTGCCGGTCTTTATATCTCTGGACGTGCTTGATTCTAATGACCGGTGATCGCATCCATTAATTCATCAGACTGCGAGGCAGCGGACAGACCGGCCTTCTCATTGATAAAAGCGTCCAGTTGGTCACGCAACCAAACCGGGCGTCGGGGACTCATATAGACTGGCTTGATCTTAGGTTGGACCATAGAGCGAAACATCGTCTCTGTGATACCGAGATACCGCGCCGCCTCTCGTATAGGCAGGCAGCGCGGCGTGATCGTCTCACTCATCTGTCGTCTGCTCCTCTGTCGGATGAAGCCACTCCTCAACGTCGATGCCCCCATTACTGGTGAATTTAGGGATCTTCGAAGAAGACGCCCATTGCGTAAGAACGCAGGCGCGAAAGAAACTGTCTTCCCAACTCTTGCGATCAAACGAATCAAGCGCTCGATCCATGGCCCACATGCGTATTTCAGCGTCGAGACGTTGCTTGCTCACGCTCGCACCTCATCGCTGACCAGCTGCAATTCCGCCAAGCGAATACAGCCGAGTATTGTGGGGAAGGGCATTCCGTCGCTGCGTTCTGCGATTGTCGCGAGGATTGCCCGTACCAGACTGGCGGCGCGTGGGTCTGCACCGCCGAATAGGGGTGTGGGGGCGGTCATGGTGTTGACCTCGCGCGGATGGCAGAAATTGCGGCATCAACACCATTGTTGAACCACTGCTCAGGCATGGAGAAATCAGGAATCCGCGTTTCTTTCAGTGATTGCAGAAGACTCTCCCGCTCATCCTTCCGGCACGCCTCGCCGTACGCGCGGAGTTGGTCGGCGGAATAGTAACGATCTCCATAAACCACTACGTCACTCCCAGGCAGCTTCACTTCATCAGACATTCGCGCCCTCCTTTGATAAGTTTGGAGAATCAGCATGGAACAATCGCAATGGGGGTAGAGATTTTACAATTCTGGTAGTCTCCAAACTGATATTTATCACCCGCAACAGTAGATCGAGTGGGTATCTGGGATTTCTTTCTTCCTCAATAGCCCAATCATTGGGGTCGTTTCGTATGCCACTGGCCTTATCAGTTTTGACCCTCTGGCCGTCCATCACCCAACCGATGGCGGTCTTCCCATTAAGAATATAGTCATATGCTTCCAAAGGAATTCCTGAAACGGCAATATATTCGTTATAAATAATAATTGCTTTATCCTGCTCTGGTCGCTTCCCCGCGAATTTCATCTTCTCGACACGGTAGAATTTTTCAGGGTTGTACGCTGCCATTTCCGGGCATTTGAACCGAAGTTCAGCCGGATACATATCCCCACTGTCGAAATTAATGTGCATATCACCTAACGTTTTCCCGGAATGTGAAAAATTCCAAAAATCTTCTGCTGTCGCCACGCGGGGTATGCGGGGAAGTTCTTTACGAAGATTATTCGCATATCGTGTTCGGTATTCTTCTGAGTGTAAAATACCATATACGTAATAAAACAGGTCTCTCTTCGTTATCTCTTCTCCGGGATACGCTTCAAGGAAGTGATTCAATCCCTCGTCAGTAATAGCATCGCGCCTGATATAGCTTCTGCACTCGTTCTCGTCTGAACAAAATGCACCCTGATTATTTCTCATCTTTATTTTCCATATCGTAAACATATAGCGGGAATGACTGCGCCCCATCAGGAGCAATATGCAGGTCTGATAATTGCTTGACCATAAGAGCGCCGAAGCCAGATCGGGTTCCGCCACTAGCTGTTATGCATATGACAAGGTTCACATCGTAACTTCTCTTATCCCATGCCACTTCACATATCCTGTTTCTTTTTCAGTTTTTTTGAGCATGAAATGCAACCGTTTACGATTCCCCGTTTTAGAGCTGAAAAAGAAACAGGTGATCTGTATCCGCACTCACACACAGTCTCTGCAACAAATCCTCTACTTCCTGTTTTTCCCCAACTGCCAAATTGGATACCTTCGATAGTCCTGAGCCCTATGCGTTTTCCTACATATTCACGTTCAAGGGCATCTTTTTTCTTTAGGCTTCCCTGTATTCTCTGGCATTTTCTACAAGAATGACCTTTCCCGTCCCTTATAAGATGCCCGAACACATGCGTTACATCGCCGCAATCGCACCTGACATAAAACCTTGCTCGACCAGATATTGAAGGGGCGAGGCCAATAACAACGCGCTTTCCGAACCGCTGGCCCCTTATGTCAACAACTTCACGCATCAGTAATTTTCTTTATTTTTCTTGAGTATGTAAACATACTTGTTGTTTTTTTATCTATGAATACTGGGAATTGGCCTATGCGAGCGGGTTTGTTTATATCTTTTCCACGAACTGTTTTTACGCTTCCCACCAGACGATATTCGGTAGAGGGATATCGCGTTTCATCGGCGCATATGACTAACTGACCATCACTCACAGTCCGGCCTCCTTCATGGCGGCGGCTGTTGTTGCAGCCTGCTCAGCTTCGGCTCTTGTGGGAAATTCGTGAATTTCTCCGTCCTCATCTTGGAATGCGAAGAAGGTTCGAATATCACCAGCCTCGACCGTTTCCACGATTTCAAATGGTTTTGTCTCACAGAGCATGTCGGCCATATCTGCATACCCGCTTTCAGGATCATCAACCATATAAAACCATGAATGACCCTTCAGTATCTCATCACGCGCCCGTTCGTAACCGCGCTGTTCGGCTTCTTCGACATAGGCTTTTGCTACAGCCGCCAATGCTTGCCTTGCTGACGGGCTCAACTCAGGCTGCCAATCGAGAACACAATTCTTCAACTGAACGATCTGCTCTTCTCTTGTCCGGGCCATTACTTGCGGTCCTCGAAAATGGATGGATGTGCGCAGAAATACACAGGGAAACATTCCTCTGGCCGTTTACCGCTTCCGCCAACACGCCACCAATTCCGCGTCAGTGAAGAGGGCGCGAAATACCACATAGAGCAAACATTCCCTTCCTTATCCATTCCGATAACATGCTTTGTGGTTCCGTCATGTTCACCAATCGGCCTCCACATCGCGGCGAGGGCGGCTTTGAGGGCTTCACGCGCGTCTCCCGAATATGCGCGCCAATTTGCTCCCATGTCGCTCTGGATATCTGAATCGTTGCCATCCGGGTCAGCGCCGTTGTTTACGCAGATTGCCCGCGCCGCCGCCTCGATCATTTCTGGGGTCGGGGTCATTGCGCCCCTCCCCAAGCAGCACGCACAAGCGCCGCAATCTCCGCATCATCCGAGAACCGCTCTGCCAGTTTCCGCAGGAGCGCATCCTTCGCGTCCTCTTGCCGCATCTGTTCGGCGAATACGTCGTTCATGTTCATGCTGGCTCTCCCGCGAGATCGAGTTGCTTTGTTCCCGTTCGCTTCAAGGCATTCTCCAAAGCATCCGCCAGCTCTTGAGACTTCTCTGATGTTTCAGCCTGATCCATCGCTTCGTTCACCGCTGGCTCAAGTTCCTGAACCTGCTGAAGCGTGCGGGCCTGTGCCAGTTGCTCGGTGAGGGAAGGGGCTGCGATCTGGGGCGCCTCACCCATGGCTGCGGCCATGAAGTCATCCTCTGGTGGTGCGGCAATGGCAGGGGCGGATTCAGTGATATCGTGAAGAGCATCAATGCGGTGAACGGCTTGCTCGAAGCGCTCAACCTCCTTGTCCGTGCTCAACGGGAGGCGCTTCACAAGGCGACGAATAGCTGTCTTCCGGGCCATTTCATCTGACCACTGCGCCCATGGACCTTTCGCCCAATCCTTATTGACGTTGCGGACTTTCTCGACCTGCTTCCAAGACAAGACTTCGCGGATCGGGTCTGATCCATCCTTAAGCCGAGCGATGGCGTAAACTGCAACGATACTTCCGTCTGTTTTAGCAAGGTCGCGCTCATGCTCAATGCGTTCATCGTCTCCCATGATGACGCTGAACTTCTCGCCTTCGTACACGATCTGAGAAGTGATGCTGGCGATCTGTCCGCTATTGCGCGCCAGTTTCATGAGGCCGGCCACCATCGGCATCCATGACGCCATGTTGCAGGACTCTTTGCTGTTCCAGCGCGGGACGATTGCGCCCTCGCGGCCATCCGGGAGAAGTCCGTCAGAAGCCGCCTGAACACAGGCCATGAACAGTGATTGGGGTTTGCACTCCAGAAGCTTCGGGTTCTTCTGTACAGCGATCCTTACCACGCGCTCGAACTTGTCGAAGGTGACGTGCGTCGGCAGAACTGCCTTCACCTGAGACGAAACCTGAGCAAAGCCCGCAGCAAATGTGTCGCGGTCCATGCGCTTTACCTGACGTGATCCACTCATCACGCAAACTCCTCAATCTTGCTTTCAGACACGGCAGGCGGCTCCAGTGAGCCTTCTTCCATCTGCCGGTCGTATTCCTTGGAAACCCATGCGGGCGGCGCGATCTGGAACACGCGGTTCCGATCAGCTAGTGTCGGACGGTATCCGGGCCATTCGTCGTGTTTCAGGCACCATGCGAGAGCGCCCTTTGCGTATCGGTTGCGGGCCTCACCGATCTGGAGCGCATACGGGTCCATCTCGCATATCGACACCAGATAAGGCGGCTTCTTCGACTGGACGATGAACCAGAAACGTGTCGGATCTTCTCCTGTGACCGCGCGGTATCCCTCAAGATACCAGGCCGCCTGCTGGTGGTATCCCATATCGAAAGCTCGTTTTTGGAACTTCTCCGGATTGGCATCGTCTGCTGTTTTGTAGTCGAGCAGATAACGTCCATTGCGCGGTAGAAAGTCCGGGCGACACCTGCACCAGATCCCCGTTTCCTCGTCCTGCCAGAACATGGACTTTTCAGGTTCTCCACCAACGAAAGCCTTGGAGACGACCGGATCATTCCAGATTGCGGAACGCATCTCTTGGAGCATGTCCAGTTCAGGCCTCAGAAGCGGCGTTTTCCCTGCGGCATAGGCTGCGTCGCGCTGCTCCTTCGCATCGGTGGTCGCGTATCCAGCAGAAGGCTTCCCATCCTTCGTGAATCCCTCCACAAGAACGATCTGATCTTCGAACTTCTCCGGCTCCAGAACCATAAGGTGTCCAGCAGTTCCGATATCGAACGCTCTTTTCCTGATTCCCTGATTGTCACGCTCGTATTTGAACATGGCCGGGCAGTCTGTCGTCAGTTTCCGAGCGCCCGTGCTGGATAGGCTCATAGGCAGGCATGGGTCCGCGTGATAGGCATCGTTCGAAAGGTCGTAGATGCCGGCTTTGGTGATCTGCGTCATCGTACCCATCCCGCCTGATCGAATGCCACGTCAGCAAAGATCATCGCGCCTTCCATGATTGCGTCGCGTTCATCAGCGCGAATACTGTTCGCAGACCGGCGCAGATCGTTCGTCAGTTCGGCCAGCTCAAGTTCGATTGAGCTGATCTGGTCCTCGAACTCGTTTGCCAGATCGTCATCTGCTTTCATCCGCGCCATGGTCTCGCGCATCGCCTCAAGCTGGAACGCAGTCTCTTCGCGTTTCCCAATGCGATACGCATCATCTTTCGTCAGGCCGCACACCTGCATCTCACCCTCCATTGTTGGAGAAACATCGGACAAACTCGTCCATGGAACCGGGGCCGCAACCCCGGGAACACGGGCGTGTCAGTTGCCGGCCAAAGCCTCGAACCCGGCCAGAAGCCCAGCCCACACGACGAACATCAGCGCGGCCATTCCGACAGCAACGCGCGTCGATACCGTGATGCTGTCGGGCAGTTTCGCAACCTGCTCATCTAACCACCGGAGCACCATGCCGATCGCGTCGCTCGTGTTTGCGGGCATGGAGACGATCTGTTGCCAGATGCGCGGCAGGACAATCAGCGTGATTGGACGGTCCATATACTCGCGGCAGATATCCAACTCCGTATGGAGGCCGGTGATCGTCATTGCCTGTTCGCGGTTTCGCCTGTGCAGGTGGTCGTTCTCTGAGACAACCGCATCGTGTGACCGCTGCAATTCTTTCGCCGCACGCTCGATCATCGGGTAATCGTGGTGCGTCAGGCCGTGGGCGAGGGTGGTCATGGCGTTCATGCTGCTTCTCCCTTCATAGCGGCGTCGATGTCTATTCGAAATTGTATTCTGCTTTCTGGGTATTTCGCGTTTTCATTCATGAAGATCATATCGAATGATCCACCTTCGCTCCGCTCTAGAACAACCACCCTGTCAGCCAACCAATCCAACCGCCGCGTATCCGCTTCCGAAACCTCCAGAGCAGCCCGCAGCATGTTCTCAGCGACCTTGCGCGGCCCTTCTGACACCGGCGTGTTGCGCATCGCCTCGACAGCGGCGTCGATTGCTTCTTTCGTCGGGGTCATGCTGCCACGCGCTCCATCTCGTTTCGGAGATCTGCATCAGCCCGAGCAAACTCTTCACTCAGCGCCTTATTGGAATCCATGATCATGCGAGCTCCGACTTCAAACGCCTCTCCAACCAGCTCGCAGATTTCGGTCTTCAAATCATATGAAAACCTGTCGTCCTTCATTACGCTTTCAAAAATGTCGGAAAGCGTTCTGTAGTTTTTATTCTGCATCAGAACCTCCATGTCGTGCCGTATCCGGCTACCAAGCGAGGACCGAAGCCCTCGTGGAGCAGTGGGATCAGGAGAACATGAGAAAATCACGCCGAGCATCTGCTGCATCTTCGAGCATATTTTCATGCTCCTCCCTCAGCGTGTCATCGAAACGATCAATGCAGATTCCCAGATCGCCATAGAGATCGAGCATCGGTCCTTCCGCGTTTTCAAACTCTTCTGGGATATCGGCTCCTAAAGCCTTCACCGCCTGAATTGCGGAAATGACGGCGTCTCGTGCATCACGGAGTGCTGCAAGTCTGTCGTCTTGTGCTGGTGTGTAGAAAGAGAGTGCCATCCCATCCTCCGTCCGGCGTGCCGGTGTGCGGTGTTGATGGGATTATGTTTGCCGCACAAACATTTTGCGGTCAAGAGAAAAGTTTATGGGACAAACATTTTATTTCCGCCGTCCATTCCGCCGCCAAAATCCGGGCAAAAAAAATCCCGGCGCGAAGGCCGGGAGGGGGACGCTGCGTTTTTACAGCCAGTGAGGAGCTTTAGCTAAACCAATCAACGCAGCCAGAAGGGCTATCAGGCCACCAGCTCCCACAGGAGCCTGCCACCAACTTGGTATTTTAGCGATTAGGATGTCTATTTTCCCCGACATCGAGGCGACACTCACCTTCAGGTCGGTCAAGTCTTTCTTGACTACCTTCATATCTTCTTCAAGAGCGGTCAGGCGTCTGTCCATACCACCATCATAGCCGTCCCCATCGCGACTTCCCATCTCTTTTTTTGTTTCCTGCGGCGGGAAGGGATAGATAATGACCATTAGGAGAAATCCTCGCTATCGATGACAGCGCTAAGTAAAAAATAGTTTATATGTGCACAGTTAATACATCCAACATTTATCGTCGCAATACGATATCGAAGGCTTGTTGTATCAAGGTTATCTATACCTATAGTGCTAGCGCTCCACATCTCCTCATGAGAACAAATATTGCACTTATAATTACCGCCTGCTTTTTTATTGAGATACCGCGTTAGTTTTGAGGAAAATTCCTCATATGAAAAACTTCTTATTTTAGTGTCGTTATTTTTATTTTCATCCATTCGGATGTTCCTTTCGTCCCTACGCGCTCCGCAACCCAAATCACTGCATAACCGCCATTAACCTGTCCAATGTTCCCCATCCGTTCTCATTTGTGAGATGGTTCGCATGAAGTGAGAAGGAGAGGGGTATGGGGGAGTTAAGCGGCATTAGAGTCTTGAGCGCGGACAGCGTTCCGAAGCGCGATCTTCAGCGCCCCACGATCTTCCTCGCTTATACTGCGCCACGCATCGAGCAGTCGGCGCTCGTCGTCGTTCTTGGCGAAATCATCCGCCACGCTGACCGGCACCGACGTTTTTCCAACAAGGTAATCGAGAGGGATTTCATAAAACTCGGATAGAGCATGTGCTGCATCTAGGCTTATGCCCGTTCTTGCGCCCTCGGCGTTCGCAATGTGGGCCCTAGATACTCCGGTAGCAGCGGATACGTCTTCCTGAGTCAGTTTATGACCTTCGTCAGCCGCCTTATCCAAGCGTGCCTTCCTTAATCGATCGGCCATGATCTGACGGTTATACATGCGACCACTATGGCACACGTCGGGGAATAATAAGTTTGCCGCGCAAACAAAATGCTTGCTGTCTGACGTGTTCGTGTGGCAAACATTTCAACATGAAACCTCGTGATCTCATCGCCCGCGTTGGTGGGCCTTCTGTGTTGGGTAAGGCGCTAGGCGTCAAACATTCCACCCCAATTCTATGGAAAGAAATTCCGGCACATCACTGCCCGGTGATCGAGCGCGAGTTCGGCATTCCTCGCGAAGAACTACGCCCCGACCTGTTCCGCCGCGAGGCCGCAGAATGATCCACCTCATCGCCTACGCCGCGTTCATCGTCGGCTGGATCATCCTCGCGCTCTGCGTGGCCGTCGCGTTCGGACAGACCGTGCGGATGGGAGAGCGGTCGTGAGCGCCACCATTCCCACAGGCTATCGCAAGGTCGGCGCTCTCCGGGGTGGCCACTGGTTCCCGCTGGCCAAGACAAGATCAGGCGAGCCGATCTCGCAGCAACTCATGAACACGTGGCGGTCCCTGCGGAAATGGGACGTGAAGATCGTCAACGATGGCGACACGGCGATTTATTGCGCGAAAAGGATCGGTTGAATGGCTGGCAGCGTGAATAAGGTTATTCTGGTCGGTTTTCTCGGGAAAGACCCGGAAATCCGCACCAGTCAGAACGGCCAGAAAATCGCCAGTCTGTCGGTAGCCACGAGCGAAACGTGGACTGACAAGGCGTCCGGAGAGCGTAAAGAGCGCACTGAATGGAGCCGCATCGTTATTTTCAATGAGCGTCTTGCCGATGTGGCGGAGCGGTTCCTGCGCAAAGGCCGCAAGGTCTATCTGGAAGGCTCTCTCCAGACGCGGAAATGGACGGACCAATCCGGGCAGGAGAAATACACGACCGAGATCGTGCTTGACCGCTTCCGTGGTGAGCTGGTGCTTCTCGATGGCCGCGGCTCGGACGATGCCAGCGAACAGCAGAACGGCCAGCCACAGCAGCGCGGGAATAACCAGCCACGCCAGCAGCCACGCAATGCTTCTTCTCAGTCGTCTTGGGACGACGAAGAACCGCCGTTCTAAGCGCACGACACCCCGCCCATGATCGCCACTTCCACCCGCGCCGCCAGCAGCATCCGGGCCTCAAGCGAGGCGCCCGGATGCAGCGTGGCCCATGTTCGAGCCGCCGTGACAAGCGACTGCTCGATGATGGGCTGTGCACGCTTGTCGAGGACGCAATCCTCGAACTTCCTGCGTGGTTCATCCTCCATGTTTGTCTCCTCCAATCCTCCTGTCTGCAAAACGGAGATTGGAGAATCAGCATGGAAATTTCTCGGTTTAATCTTTCCCCCAAAAGTTCGACTGACATGATCACGAACGAACAGTGCATTGAGACGGTAAGCGCGTCTCTTCAAGAGAAATACGGGGATTTTCGTAATGCCGCCAAGCGCGTGTCACGGGCGCGCGGATGGACGGTTAAGGCATTCACAAACTGGTTCTACGGCAAGAACGCGCCCCGGATGCAGGACTTGATTGTCCTGATGGCGGATTGCCCCGAGCTTCAAGAGAAGGTCGACCGCATGGTCGAAGAAACGAGGAAATGCCTACAGCAATCCAAACTTTGAAATGGCGAGGCTTTGGTTTTGATCGAGGCGACGGCTTTGTGGAGCTTCGTTTTGGTGTGATCGGCTTCGCATTTACTCGTCAAAGCCTGTGGGCTGAGGTTCAGGAATTACGCGCAAAAAACGCTGAACTGTCCGCGATGAATGATGATCTTCAGTTTGCATGCAAGAACATGCGGCGCCGGATCATTTGCATTCAAGCCGCAGTGGATATGGGTAAGGACATCACGATCACCATCAATGGGGAGAGCGTGGAATGACACCTTTCCCAGTCGAAGAAATCCGCAGCCGTCTTGCTGACCGGGTGGAACTCGCTGGCGGTCAGCGTGCGCTTTCTCGCCAAATTGGCATAGCGCAGCCGGTGATCTCAGCAGTGTTATCAGGGCAGCGCGAGACGATTCCTGAAAGCCTGATCAATGCGCTCGGATATTGCGTGCGGCCGATGTGCGTTCCGGCACTGAAAGGGATGAACCGATGACAGAGATCGGACACAATACGGGCGGCATCGCTGCCGATCGGCTGCGTTCGATCGTGGAGCGGGTCGAAAGACTGGAGGAAGAGCGCAAGGCCCTCTCAGGCGATATCAAGGATATCTTTTCGGAAGCGAAATCTGCTGGCTTCGACGTGAAAGTACTGAAGCAAATCATCCGCATTCGGAAGCAGGAGCCTGCCGAGGTCGAAGAGCAGGAAACGCTTCTGGATATCTATCGGAGAGCGCTCGGATGCTGAAGATCCTCCAAGCCCTGCGCCCGTCCAACGAAGTCCAACGCCTGCGTCGTCGGGTTGCTGCCCTCTCCAATGAGAACGCCCGGTTCCTCGGGCTTGTGGCATCTCGCGACAGGGAAATTGAGCGGCTGAAAGGCCAGCTCGCCGGTCGCGACCGGATGCTGCGGGAGTATCGCCGCGAAGCGAACGGGAGGTTCGTTTGATATGTCCGTCTATTATAATGAATGGGACAAAGACACAGCGGAATGGTTGCGTGCGCTTATCGCCGCCGGAGAAATCCCCGACGGTTTCGTTGACACCAGATCAATCAGAGATGTTCGACCTGAGGATCTTGTCGGATACAGGCAATGGCACTTCTTCGCAGGTATCGGAGGATGGCCGCTTGCCCTTCGCTGGGCCGGTCTTGAAGGTCGCGCAGGAATCGTCACGGGATCACCTCCCTGCCAGCCCTTCAGTGTCGCGGGAAAGCAACTCGCCCAAGACGACGAACGACACCTTGCCCCCGTCTGGCTTAATATCGTCCTTGCAATCCGCCCTGAACTCATCTTTGGAGAGCAGGTTTGGGCGGCCGTCAATAAATGCTGGATCGATGATTTATTCGAGCGAGCAGAAGCTGCAGGATACGCCTGCGCAGCGGCGGGTATTCCGGCTGCGGGTGTGGGTGCCCCGCACCAGAGAGACAGACTCTTTTTCGGCATGGCCGACGCCTCACGCGAACTCGACGACGGGCGCCGGTGCATCCGGAAGAAAGGGTGGCCTGAACATACAGACGGCGGTGAATCTTGCATCCTGGCCGCCCGCAGCCGCGCGGGATTGGAAAGACACGCCGGGAATGGAGACCACTCGAAAGGACGGTCGTTCCCGGCTGGACCAACTGCCGAGAGTGGCATTAATTGCCGGGTGGGGAACGCCGATAGCGAACGATTGCCAGTCGACCCATTGTTACGGGAAAACGAGGGCGGACGGGTCACGGGAGAAGATACTGAAGCTGCCGGGGCAGTCACTTCTCGCAGCGTGGCCCACGCCAACGGTGGGGAACGCGTCCGGTTCTCAAATGGCGAAGGACGCGAGCCCAACAGGGGAGCGACCAGATGGAAGAAAGGCGACCGTTTCTCTGAACCAGATTGCATTGATGACTGGCCCCGTAAGGATGTGCCAGGATGGAACGATGTTGACTGGCTCCTCTGCCGAGATGGAAAGTGGAGGTCGGTTGAATCCGGCACATTCCCGTTGGCTGATGGGCTTTCCAAAATCGTGGGACCATGCAGCGATCCAAGCAGCTATCTCTGTAGCAACCCGCAAGCGTGGCGCACGCAACGCCTCAAAGGCTACGGGAACGCGATCGTCCCGCAAGCCGCCAGCATCTTCATCGAAGAATTCGTCGGCACCATCACACGATTTGAGGAGTGCCAGCCATGCGCATAGTTGACGATGCACTTTATGGCGACGTGAAGCCTCGCAAGCGCCACCAGCACCACGAGGACGCTCTCCACACCCAGATTGCCCGTGCGCTGGAAATGCTGCTCGACCGGGAAAAGGTCGAGTGGTGGTCGAACGAAAACCGTTTCAATGGCGCTCGTGAGGGCGCACGGAGAAAAGCGCGGGGCTGCCGTGCCGGAGTGCCAGACATGGAGTTCCATCACGATGGACGATCGCTGTTTATCGAGCTGAAGCACGGCGACAACAGGCCGACGAAAGCCCAGCGCGACATTCATGCGTCTTTGCGGCGCCAGAAAATGTCGGTGGCGGTGTGCCGGTCGCTGGATGATGTGGTCTCGGTCCTGCGGGACGTTGGGTTTCCGATGCGGGGAGAACTCGCATGAAGAGCCAACCGATCAAACGTCACCAATGTGCGCCAGAATTGGCAGGAATCATGTTCAATGAGATCGAGAAGTATCGTGCCGCGCGCGAATTGCCGCTTCAAGAAGCCTGCCAAGAGCTTCATATCTCCACAGGCCAATATAATTATTTGCGGACAGGTGGTTTCCTGACGGGGACAACATTCCTCTCGCTCTGCTACCTGCTCGATCTCGACATGGCGACAATCGGAAAAATGATCGACATTGCAGGTCAAGATGCCGAGGAGCAGCGTGCTGCATCTGTACGATTGGTGCAGGCGTGTGCTACACCAAAAACAGCGAAGGCCGGGAGTGTTGGAACCACTCGACCGGCCCTCTAACCAACGCGAGGCATGCACCCTTGCGCGGCTGATCTGGTACATGCCGGATCACGTTGCCGCCTGTCAACGATGGGCGTGGTGCGACTTCGCTCCTATGTGGAGTGAATGAGAGATGACAGTTTTACAGTTCCCAAACGCTAGCCATAATTCGCAGCCCCAACCCGCGAGCATTGACCCGATCATCAACGGGATGCTGGCGCAGGGTGGAGAGCGTGAAGCACTGGCTCAGTTCTGGCTTGCCCGCCAGCAGATGGCCGTCGCGTTCTCGCGGTGGGTTTATCTGAACAATGATTATGACACGATCACAGAGGAGTGGGGGCATACAGACCATCTGACGGCGAGGATATTCCAGTTCTGGGCAGAGATGCAGGAGGTGTCACGATGAGCTGGAAGGCACTGAACTGGGCAACATCGCAGCCCCTGAAATCATCGCGTAAGGCGGTTCTTAAATCACTCGCGAACTTTGCCAATGATGAGTGGCATGCATGGCCATCGAGAATGCTGCTTGCCGAAGACGCTGGCGTTTCTGAGCGCACATTGCGCCGGGCCCTTTCCGAACTGATCGAAGGTGGATTTATCGCTCTGGCAGACGAAAATCATCCGTCAAAAGGGTTTATTCTCACGCCCGATTCCGAAAACAAAACCGGACAATTTGACCGGAAAACCGGCCAAAATGACCAGAAAAAACCGGCCAATTTGACCGCTAGACCGGCCAATTTGTCCACAAAACCGGCCAATTTGACCGCCCCTATAGATAACCATCAGAACCATCAAGAACCAGAGAGAGGAGCGCGGGGGCGCGAGCCGATGGCCTCAACGCAGCCGGTCGAGAGCGACGACGACCTCCCGCCCTCACAGCGGCTCAAAGCAGAAATCAACCAGCGCTACATGACCCTCGGCGTGAAATGCGAACGGATCGCCGGCGACCCTCCCGGAGTGAAATTTCCCGGATCGTCGAAAATCGGGTTTGTGCGCCAGTGGCTGTGCGATGCCGTCAACGCCGGGCTGACGCTGGACGAGGCGGAGCGCGTGATTGTCGGGGCCGTGACGCGGGTTTCCAACAGGGACGGGGTAAGCAGGGGGCTCCAGTATTTCAGAGGCCCGGTGGCGGAAGACCTTGCAAAATTCGTCGCAGAACGGCGGATGGACGAACTTCGCGCCGCTGTCCCGAGCGGAGAAATGACCGAGGGCGAAATGGCCGCGTATCGCGCCTACGCCGCTCAGTGCCGGGTCGAAAAAACCGAGCGCATGAGCCCCGCTGATTGGATGGAGGCCCGCAATGTCGCAGCCTGACCCATTCGCCGGATTGCGCGGGGATAACCTTGTGCCGCCGCCCAGCAACGTCGATGCCGAGCAGGCGCTTCTTGGGGCGATCCTGACGAACAACAAGGCCTTCGATCTCACGCCATTCCTGCGGCCAGAGATGTTTGCGGTTGAGGCGCACCGTTGGCTTTACCAGCAGA
This sequence comes from Acetobacter sp., assembly GCF_047721705.1. Taxonomy (GTDB): domain Bacteria; phylum Pseudomonadota; class Alphaproteobacteria; order Acetobacterales; family Acetobacteraceae; genus Acetobacter. The sequence continues at coordinate 40,088 of NZ_JBDNXK010000019.1, forward strand.
TCAAGCGGCAGATCGAGGCAGGCATCAACGTCACGCCTGTCACGCTTCGCAATGAGCTTCTCAGCTCGCCGCAGTTGGAGGCCGTTGGCGGCATTGGATACGTGGCGAAGCTGCTGGACGCCTGCGTGGGGATTATCAACGCTCCCGATTATGGGTGGGCGATCAAGGACGCGTGGGAGCGTCGAACGATCCTCGATCTCACCACGCAGGCCCGGTCCGAGGTTCTGTCCGGCGAGGGATTGCAGACAGGGGATATTCTCCATCGGCTCGAAACCGGCCTGCTCGATTTGGCGGGTGTCGAGACGAAGCGCACCGTCTGGTCGGGTGGGGACGCAGCCGCAGAGGCGATTTCCGAAGCGGAGAGCGCGTTCAAAAGCGGTTCTGGTATCATCGGAGCCTCCACGGGGTTTAGAGGCCTAGATGACGCTCTGGGAGGATTGGAGGAGGGGACGTTCAATGTGATCGCTGGCAGGCCGGGGCAGGGCAAGACAGGCGCTGCCTTGGGGGTGGCTGTTCGATCCGCCGTCCAGTCCGGGCTCCCCACGCTCTACTGGTCGGGAGAAATGTCGGCCAAGAGCCTGACGCGCAGGCTGATCGCCGCGTGGACAGGAATATCCGTCAATGCGATCAGGACCGGGTATCGTGAGGTTCCATCTCGATACAGCGATGGAGAAACCGAGCGCGTCAAATTGACGCAGCGGGACTTTGACGCGCTGGTGGAGGCTGAGAGAGCCATTCATAAACTGCCGCTGTTCATCTGCGATCAGTCCGCGATCAGCGTGACCGGGCTACAGGCAGTTGCACGTGGGCTGGCCCGCAAGCATGGGAAGTTGGGCCTTGTGGTCGTGGATTATCTCGACCTGATGTCGGCCTCATCATCGCGTCTTGAGCAGACGGCGAAAACGACGGAGATCAGCCAGGGGCTTCTTCATACCGGGAAATCTCTCGGTGTTCCGATGCTCATCCTACAGCAGCTTAATCGCGAAGTTGATAAGCGCGACGACAAGCGCCCTACGCTCTCAGACCTGCGAAACTCCGGACAGATCGAGCAGGACGCGGACAGCGTCACGTTCATCTATCGAGAACATTATTACCTCTCAAAACAGAAGCCGGAACGAAGAGAGCGTGAAAGCGAAATGGACTTTCTCGATCGGGAAAGCAGGTGGCGCGATCAGCTTGAGGAAACGAAGGACAAAGCTGAGTTCCTGAACCGGAAAAATCGACATGGAGAAGGGCGCGATATTCCAATGCGCTTCGACGGACCACGCACATGGTTCAGCGATCCATCCGAGAAAGTGGGGGCGCGGCCATGGTGATGCGTCAATTTCTGGAGATGAACGAGGGGGCGCGGGCATGAGGGCGTCAGGCTACGAAATAGCCGCATGGCTCGCGTGGGTCGGATTGTGCGTATGCGGGTTTTGCGGGGGGCGCTCTGCCAACGATCTGCATGGATCATGGCTATGGGCCACAATTTGGATGGCCGC
>NZ_JBDNXK010000020.1:0-40726 GCF_047721705.1 Acetobacter sp.
GTCGTAACGGTGGCCTGCATCCCAGATGAAGTGGCGCAGACCACAGACCGTGTGCCAAACCAGAGAGACAATCCAGCCGAACAGCACCAGCTGCCCCAGCGGATTGCCAGTAACCTTGCGCGCTGAAGCGAAAGACTTCGGACCCTTTGCAAGGGCCGCGAGCCAGAACACTCCCAGCGCGGAACCGGCGGTAGCCACCACACCCGTTATTCGGTTCGAAATAGAAAGAAACATCGACAGGCGCATTTTATAGACCTGAAGATGCGGTGACATCGGTCGTCGGATTAGAGTGCCGTCACTACGGCTCCCAACATAGAGCGCTTCCCGGACATCCTGCATCGTCGCCTCGTCGTTTTGTCCAAGTCATCCGCCGTGCGTGGACGGCGTCATTCCGAAATCGGTCCTACGCCTGAGGGTTTACCGGGTCAATTCAACGGGGAAACACGAGACCGAGAGGAAAGCTGACGTTTTACCTAAAAAAATACCCACCGGCAGGCGTAAGTCTCCCGGTGGGCCAAGTCTGTTACTGTTTCAGACATCGAACTGAAAGAAACGTCGCATGAGAAGCAGAGGGTCACATCAAACCAATGTGACCGCCCGAAATCAGTCTCGTTTCGGTAGCAGATCGAGTGCAATCATGGTTTCGGCAATCTGAACCGCATTCAGCGCAGCACCTTTGCGGAGATTGTCGGACACGCACCAGAACGCGAGTCCGTTTGGCACGGTCGGATCGATTCGGAGACGGGAGACGTAGCTCGCATCTTCACCCACGCATTCGATGGGTGTGACGTAGCCGCCATCCTCGCGTTCATCGACAAGCACGACGCCTTCAGCCTCGCGCAGGGCTTCACGGGCCTGCTTGAGGTCCACAGGCTCCTCGAATTCGACGACGATGGCTTCCGAGTGCCCGATGAACACCGGAACGCGGACGCACGTGGCGATCACGGAGATCTCCGGGTCGAGAATCTTTTTCGTCTCGACGGTCATCTTCCACTCTTCCTTGGTCGCGCCGTCATCCATGAAACGGTCGATCTGCGGAATACAGTTGAAGGCGATCTGCTTCTGGAACTGTTCGATCTTCGGAGGATCGTTGACGAATGTGCCTTTCGTCTGGGCGAAAAGCTCATCCATGCCATCCTTGCCCGCGCCAGCGACGGCCTGATATGTGGCGACCACGACGCGCTTGATGGTGAACAGATCGTGCAGCGGCTTGAGGGCCACGACCATCTGGATTGTCGAGCAGTTCGGGTTCGCGACAATGCCGCGCTTCGCCTTCTTCAGATCGTTCGGGTTCACTTCCGGCACGACCAGCGGCACATCAGGTTCCATACGGAAATGTGATGTGTTGTCGATCACGATGCATCCCGCCTTCGCAGCGCGGGGACCATGAATGGCGGACACACTGGCACCAGGCGAGAACAGGCCGACATCCCAGCCCGTGAAATCGAACGTTTCGAGATTCTGAACCTTCAGAGTCCGGTCACCAAACGAGACTTCACGGCCTGCCGAGCGTGGGGACGCCAGCGCCACGATGTCATCGACCGGGAATTCCCGCTCATGCAGCGTTCTCAGTATTTCGCGCCCGACGGCTCCAGTCGCTCCGACGACCGCTACGCGATAACCCATTGCTTTATTTCTCCTGATCCACACTCATTGGCGGAATGACGGGTCGACACCTATAGCAGGAACGCTATGGGCGAAACATTTATCGTATAATGTGCAGCGGACGGCTTCACACCTGACATTGTGTTGGCCCGCCGTTCCTTCGTCGCATCTTCATGATCTTTTATCCCATGTGTCGTTATGCAAGGCGGCGCATGTCTATCGGGAAAGCGGGTGAGGCATGCCGTGATCTCTCTTGTATGCGGGCGGCAGTCATGGCGTCCTGCACGCGTGAATGCAGAAGGTAGCCTTACGTGAACTTATGGAAATGAAAGCGTTTTGCCGCTTTGCTGCCTTATTGCGTATTCAACAAGCCTCCTGACGCCTGAAGCGGATCGCTCCGATTCAGGCCGTATGTCGAAAGGAAATTTCATGACCATTCTTCGTCTTGGCGCTCTCGCCGTTGCCTGCGGTCTGTCAGTTGCTGGCGTCTCCGCCGCGCAGGCCCAGTCCTTCGGTAACATCGTCAAGGGAGCGGAGCAGGGAGCTCTTCAGAGCGCGGTTGGAACCAACAACGCGTCCTCCATCGCTGGCGGCGACCTCACATCGGGCCTGCTCGGCTCCATGGGTCTGCCGTCGCTTTCAACCGCCAGCACGGGCAACATCACCGGTGTTCTGAGCTACTGCGTGCAGAACAAGCTGGTTTCCAGCACGTCAACGGCTCAGACGACACTCAACTCGCTGACGGGCAAATCGGATGTCACCAGCGATACGTCCTACGCCAGTGGCCAGCAGGGCATTCTGCAGCTTGGTAACGGCAACCAGCTTTCGCTTGATTCGCTGAAAGCAAAGGTACGCAAGAAGATGTGCAACGCAGTTCTCAACCGCGCTTCTTCTCTGCTCTGATCGTTTCAGGAGTGGCTACCATCGCACGGTGGTGGCCGCTCTTACGGTTCTGGTCAGAAAATTCTGCCCAATAAAAAAGCCTTCGTTCACTGAACGAAGGCTTTTTTGCAATCCGACTTTTAGGAAGCGGTCAGAGCTTTTCGACCTGTCCATAATCGAGATCGACCGGTGTGGAGCGACCGAAGATCGAAACGCTGACTTTGAGCCGCTGCTTCTCTTCGTCCACTTCTTCCACCACGCCGTTGAAGGACGTGAACGGACCATCCGCCACACGCACCTGTTCGCCGACTTCGAAGGTGACAGAAGAACGCGGACGCTCCACGCCTTCCTGTGCCTGCTTCATGATCCGCTCGGCTTCCGCCTCAGGGATCGGTGACGGACGTGTCTTGGAGCCGAGGAAGCCGGTGACACGAGGAGTGTCTTTCACCAGATGCCATGCCTCGTCGGTCAGCTCCATTTTCACCAGAATATATCCGGGGAAGAATTTGCGTTCCGTGTTGACCTTCTGGCCCCGACGGACCTCAACCACTTCTTCAGAGGGAACGAGAACCTGCTCGATATGGTCAGAGAGCCCCTTGTCGGCGGCTTCTTCCATGATCTGGGTAGCAATCTTCTTCTCGAAACCCGAATAGACGTGAACGACGTACCAACGTTTGGCCATCCCGGTCCTCTAGCCTCCCAGCCCGAAAAGTTCTCGAACGCCGAGGCCGATGACCTGATCGACGACGAAGAAGAAAATGGAAGCGAGCGTCGCCATGGCAAGGACAGCGCCCGTGGTGACCAGCGTCGCTTTCCGTGATGGCCACGTGACGCGCTTGGCCTCGGCCTCCACATCTTTCAGAAATTTGACTGGACTGGCTGACACGAACAAACCTTCTCTTTCCGTTGCGGCTTTTATCGATCACATCCGATCGGCCACAGCAACAGGTAACACTCGCCAGAATCCGGTCGAATCCGACCGGCCTGCGCCACCCTTCGCCAGATCCAGAGGAAAAACCACAGATACTGAATTCAGGATGTTTCTGGCAGGGGTGGAGGGTCTCGAACCCACAACCTCCGGTTTTGGAGACCGGCGCTCTAGCCAATTGAGCTACACCCCTGCAAGCCGCCTGCGGCGCCGACCAACGGAATAGCGGAAAGCTGTTCCCCTGGCCACCCGTGCGAACCCGGCGCAGGCAGCGGAAAAAAGTATGCCCAGCGGGTAAAGTCAAGAGGGGGGAGGCGATTCGTTCTTCCCGGTGTTGATTCATGCCCTTGCGGGATGGCGGAGAGGGCTTGCCGGAGAGGCGGGTTCGGCGGTATGGAAGGGCCATATGGGCGGGCGTAGCATAGTGGTAATGCAGTAGCCTTCCAAGCTTCTGAGGAGGGTTCGATTCCCTTCGCCCGCTCCAACTTTTTCCAGCAAAACAGAAACGTGATAAAATTTTCCGGCATATGACATGGCAGTGTCCGCGTATGGACAGTCGATGTTGTTTTGTTTCCGGGAAAAATCATGCCGCCACACGTCACCGAGGGGCGCCGCTGGCTGGTGCTCGCATCCTGTTGCCTGAGCCTGTTGCTGGTGATGATGGATGTCACGATCGTCAACGTCGTGCTGCCCTCCATCCGTCAGGCTTTCGGCGCCAGTATCGCCGGCCTGCAATGGATTGTTGATTCCTATACGCTGATGGTCGCGGCTCTTCTGATGGTCGCAGGGACGCTTGCTGATCGATTCGGAAGAAAGAGGATCTTTCTTGCGGGTATCGTGGTGTTCTGTATGGCGTCTGCTCTTTGCGGGCTGGCTGCTACACCAACCCAGATGATTCTTGCCCGGACGCTTCAGGGGGTTGGTGGCGCGATGCTCAACCCCGTGGCGCTCTCCATTATCGCCAACACATTCATCGAGCCGGCGGAGCGGGCGAAGGCGATCGGTGTCTGGGGCATGATGTCCGGGATCGCGCTTGCTCTCGGGCCAGTCGTGGGTGGCTTTATTGCCGATTCGTTTAGCTGGCGTTGGGTCTTCTGGGTCAATCTTCCAATCGGCCTCATCGCACTATTGATGACTTTGCGATTCGTGCCGGAATCGCGTTCGCCCATCGTGAAACGATTCGACCCCGTCGGGCAGTTGCTGGCTGCTCTCGCTACCGCATCATTGGTAGGTGCGCTGATCGAAGGGCCGGATCTTGGATGGGGGAGTGCGCCCATCGCTCTTCTTCTGGTTTTAGCCGCGGCTTCCACGGGTGGCTTTGTGCTTGTGGAGCGTCGAATCGCCAATCCGATGCTTAATCTGGGTTTTTTCCATTCCATTCCGTTCGCATCAGCGACCGTTCTGGCGATTCTCTGCTTTGCCGTGTTCGCCTCCCTACTGTTCCTCAGCACGCTCTATCTCCAGCAGATTGAAGGTTTCAGTCCGGCACAGGCGGGCTGGAAACTCATGCCGTTTGCGTTGGCCGTGATGGTGGCGGCCCCCTTGTCCGGACGGCTTGTTGCGGGACGGGGGGCACGGCTTCCCCTTGTTCTGTCCGGATTGGGGTTGGGGACGGGGGCGTGGAGGCGGGCGCGACTGACTGAGTCGCCATCCGCTCTCTGGCTGGCAATGGCCTATGCGTTCGTGGGCGGTGGATTCGGATTATGTAATGCTCCGATCACCAATGCCGCCGTCTCGGGAATGCCGCGCCGTCAGGCCGGACTTGCGGCCGCCGTGGCGTCGACGAGTCGTCAAATCGGTGCGGCCTTGGGGGTGGCTATTGCCGGAAGCGTGCGGGGAACGGGCGTGACCTCAGGCGACATGCATCTTTTTGCGGCATCTTTTCTGCATCTGAGCACTGTTGTCTGCTGGATTGCTGTCGGATTGAGCGCGGGTGTTGTCGTGATTGGAATGGTCGCGACGGGGGCGTCCGCGAAGGTCAGTGCGGAAAGAGTGGCGGAAAGATTTTCATGATGCGAGGATGCCGTCGAAGGGTGTTTCGTAGCATTCTCTTCATGAAGATTGATTTCCGTTCATCTGTTGGTTGCGCCCCCGAAAACTCCATGCTAGACGCCGCCCCAATAAGAAATGCGACCGGGCAGTTCATCAGGTCCCGGATAAAAACCGGACCAGAGGGCGCGCCCGCTGGCACCCATGGGGAACGCAGAAGGAAATAGCCGCCAGTGGCCACTGCCGTAACAAGTACCCGCTCCGTTTCCCAGTCCCCTGCAGGGACGGGAGGGCTCGCCGGGCGATATGCGACCGCACTGTACGAGCTTGCCGCCGATCGGCGGATGCTTGATGAGGTGCTTTCCCAAGCTGATTCTCTTGCGCAGATGATTGATGAAAGCGCTGATTTCCGTGCCGTGCTGCAGGATACGCGCCTTGATATCCGCGACGCGAGCAAGGCTGTTCTTGCTGTCATCCGGCAGCAGGGTTTCGGCGAGTTGATCGTCAACTTTGTTGGTGTGATCGCTGATAACCGTCGTCTTGGTCATCTTCGCCAGATTCTTGCGGCTCTGGCCGCAGTTGCTGCTGCCCGCCGCGGTGAAATCACTGCGGAAGTTGTCAGCGCCAGCCCTCTTACAACCGCACAGCGCGCCCAGTTGCAGGGCAAGCTCGCTGAAGCCGGTTATTCCCGTGTCAGTCTCCATGAGCGCGTTGATCCGGAGATCCTTGGTGGTCTCATGGTCCGCGTTGGTTCGCGTCTAGTTGACACCAGCCTGCAATCCCGCCTTGTTCGCTTGCATTATGCCATGAAGGGAGCCGCGTGATGGAAATCCGTCCCGCAGAGATTTCGGATATCCTGAAGCAGCAGATCGCTTCATTTGATACGGCGTCTGAAGTCGCCGAAACCGGTACTGTTCTGACCGTCGGTGACGGTATCGCTCGTGTTTACGGGCTGCAGAACGTCATGGCTGGCGAGCTTGTCGATTTCCCGGCAGCTGGTCAGAAAGGTATGGCGCTGAACCTTGAGAACGACAACGTTGGTGTCGTTATCTTCGGTTCCGATACCGAAATCCGTGAAGGTGATACGGTCAGCCGTTCCGGTGCCGTTGTCGAGGTTCCGGTTGGTCGCGGCCTCCTCGGTCGTGTGGTCGACGGTCTCGGCAACCCGATCGACGGTAAGGGTCCTCTGACCGACGTCAAGATGTCGCCTGCTGAAGTCAAGGCGCCGGGCATCATGCCGCGCCAGTCCGTTAGCGAGCCGATGCAGACAGGCATCAAGGCAATCGATGCACTCGTGCCGATTGGCCGCGGTCAGCGTGAGCTTGTGATTGGTGACCGTCAGACCGGCAAGACTGCTATTCTGCTCGACACCATTCTCGCCCAGAAAGATGTGAATGCACTCGGTGACGACAAGAAGTCGCTGTACTGCATCTATGTCGCGATCGGCCAGAAGCGCTCTACCGTTGCGCAGCTTGTCCGCACGCTCGAAGAGCATGGCGCGATGGCTTACTCGATCGTAGTCGCTGCTACGGCATCTGATCCGGCTCCCATGCAGTATCTGGCGCCTTACGCTGCCTGTGCGATGGGTGAATATTTCCGTGACAACGGCATGCACGGCCTGATCTGCTACGACGATCTGTCGAAGCAGGCTGTTGCTTATCGTCAGATGTCCCTGCTGCTGCGTCGTCCGCCGGCACGTGAGGCATATCCGGGTGACGTCTTCTATCTGCACTCCCGTCTGCTGGAGCGCGCCGCGAAGATGTCCGATGCCAATGGCGCGGGTTCGCTGACAGCTCTGCCGGTCATCGAAACACAGGCCGGTGACGTTGCTGCGTATATTCCGACGAACGTGATTTCCATCACCGACGGTCAGATCTTCCTTGAGACTGATCTGTTCTACCGTGGTATCCGTCCTGCCGTGAACGTCGGTGGCTCCGTGTCTCGTGTTGGTTCTGCCGCGCAGATCAAGTCGATGAAGCAGGTTGCTGGCAAGATCAAGCTGGAGCTGGCTCAGTATCGTGAAATGGCTGCGTTCTCGCAGTTCGCATCCGATCTCGATCCGGCGACGCAGAAGCAGCTTGCTCGTGGCGCCCGTCTTGTCGAGCTTCTGAAGCAGCCTGAGTCCTCGCCGCTTTCCGTCGAAGAGCAGGTGGTGGTTCTGTTCGCCGGAACACGTGGCTATATCGACGGCATCGCCGTGGAGCAGGTTGTGCCGTGGGAAGGAAAGCTGCTTTCCGAACTGCGTGGTCCTGCCAAGGATATCGTCCAGGGTCTGCGCACCGAGCGTCAGATCACCAAGGATCTCGAGACGAAAATCGGCGAGTTCCTCACGGACTTCAACCGTCGTTTCGCAGCCTGATCGCGAGTAACCGTTCATGGCCTCCCTGAAGGAACTCCGCGCACGGATCGGAAGCGTCAAATCGACGAAGAAGATTACGAGCGCGATGAAGATGGTCGCGGCGGCCAAGCTCCGCCGCGCCCAGTTGCATGCCGAAGCGGCCCGTCCGTATGCGGCCGCCATGCGACGCATGCTCGGTGAGCTTGCGGGTGCGATGGCTGGTCAGGATGGTGCTCCTCAGCTTCTGGCGGGAACGGGTAATGACCGTGTCCATCTGCTTATACCAATCACGAGTGATCGCGGTCTGGCTGGCGGGTTCAATTCGAACATCAATCGGACGACCCGTCTGACGATCCGTCGTCTTCAGGCTGAAGGCAAGACCGTCAAGCTGTTGCCGATTGGTCGGAAGGGATATGATTATCTCTCCCGGGAATATGCCGATCTGATCATTGATCACGTCATCGGTGTTGGTGGGAAGGAAATTCCTTTTTCTGCCGCCAGCGATCTCGGTGCGAAGATTACGGCTCTCCTTGAAGGTGAGCAGTTTGATGTCTGCACGATCATCTATAATCAGTTCCGAAACGTGATGTCGCAGGTGCCCACGCCTCTGCAACTCATTCCGTTGGGACTGGATGTTGCCGAGACGCAGCCTGATCCGAATGCCGCTCAGTATGAGTTCGAGCCGGATGATCAGACACTTCTGGAACGTCTGCTTCCGCGTAATCTGCAGGTGCAGATCTATGCGGCGCTGCTTGAGTCGGCAGCTGGTGAGCAGGGCGCGCGTATGACCGCCATGGACAACGCCACCCGGAACGCAGGCAAGGCAATCGACCGCTTGACCCAGACCTATAACCGGACGCGTCAGGCTAACATCACCAACGATCTTATCGAGATCATCTCGGGTGCGCAGGCGGTCTGACGGCCGCTTCCATCCGATCCCGAATCATTCAGACCGTTTTTGCCCGCAGGAGCTGACCCCATGTCGGACACCACCACACAGACCCCGGCCCAGTCTTCAGCCTCGGGTTCGTCGAACAATGTTGGCCGGATCACACAGATTCGCGGCGCCGTCGTTGACGTCCAGTTTGAAGGCGAACTGCCCAAGATTCTCGGCGCTCTGCACGTGAAGCTTGGCAACCATACTCTTGTGCTCGAAGTGGCGCAGGAAATCGGCGAACACGAAGTGCGCTGCATTGCCATGGACACGACTGATGGTCTGGTCCGTGGACAGGAAGTTGTTGATACCGGCGCGCAGATCTCTGTGCCGGTTGGCCCGGAAGTGCTGGGTCGCATCATGAATGTCATCGGTGAAGCCATCGATGAAAAAGGCCCTATCCGGACGACGCGCACGGCTCCGATCCATCGCGAAGCTCCGTCCTTTGAAGAGCAGGCTGGCGCTTCCGAGATTCTTGTCACAGGAATCAAGGTTGTCGATCTGCTTTGCCCTTACCTCAAGGGTGGTAAGATCGGCCTCTTCGGCGGTGCTGGTGTCGGCAAGACCGTTATCATTCAGGAACTGATCAACAACATCGCCAAGGCGCACGGTGGTGTATCGGTGTTCGCTGGTGTTGGTGAGCGTACGCGTGAAGGTAATGACCTGTATTACGAAATGCAGGACGCTGGCGTCATCAAGGTGAATGAAGACGGTTCAACCGAGGGTTCCAAGGTGGCGCTGGTCTATGGCCAGATGAACGAGCCGCCGGGTGCACGTGCTCGTGTTGCTCTGTCCGGTCTGACGCAGGCTGAGTATTTCCGTGACGAGGAAGGTCAGGACGTCCTGTTCTTCGTCGACAACATCTTCCGCTTCACGCAGGCTGGCTCGGAAGTGTCCGCTCTGCTGGGTCGTATTCCGTCTGCCGTGGGCTATCAGCCGACGCTGGCCACGGAAATGGGTGCTCTTCAGGAGCGTATCACCTCCACGAAGAAGGGTTCGATCACCTCCGTTCAGGCCGTTTACGTGCCTGCCGATGATCTGACCGATCCGGCTCCTGCCGCGACCTTTGCTCACTTGGATGCCACCACGGTTCTCAACCGTTCGATCGCCGAAATGGGCATCTACCCGGCCGTTGATCCGCTGGACTCCACGTCGCGTTCGCTCGATCCGAAGATCGTTGGCGAAGAGCACTACAAGGTTGCCCGCGACGTGCAGCGTATTCTGCAGACCTATAAGTCCCTGCAGGACATCATTGCCATTCTCGGCATGGATGAGCTTTCGGAAGACGACAAGCAACTCGTTGCCCGTGCTCGTCGTATCCAGCGCTTCCTGTCCCAGCCGTTCCACGTGGCTGAGGTGTTCACAGGCGCACCGGGTAAGCTGGTTTCGCTGGAAGACACGGTGCGTTCGTTTAAGGCGATTGTTGCCGGCGAGTATGACGACCTTCCGGAAGGCGCCTTCTACATGGTCGGCTCCATCGAGGAAGCAGTCGCCAAGGCTGAGAAGATGAAGGAAGCGGCGTAAGTCGCGACGTCGGAAGGGACCAACAGAATGCCGATCAAGGTCGAGATCATCAGCCCGGAGAAGGTTCTGGTGTCCCGCGACGTGGACATGGTCGTGATGCCGGGTGAGGAAGGCGATATTGCCGCCATGCCCGAGCATGCGCCGATGATGCTTCTTCTTCGCGGAGGCACCGTCACGCTGTATGAAGGTGACAAACCAACGGATCGCTATTTCGTTGGTGGCGGGTTTGCCGATATGACGCCGACGCGTTGCACCATTCTTGCAGACGAAGCTGTGCCTGTGACTGAAATTTCAGTCGATGAAGCAACAGCAAGGCTGGAAGCTCTGACGGAAGCATGGGAATCCGCTGACAAGTCGGATGTTTCCCGTCTTGAGGGGCTTATGTCGAAAATCCAGTCCGTGCGGGCGGAAATCGACGTCGGAGCTGGAAACTAATATCTGACTGTTTTCAGCAAACAGGCTGTCGATAGCTTTTAAAGGTTTGCGAGGGGCTTCCTTCGCAAACCTTTTTTGTTTGTTGATGGATTGTTTCAGCCACGGCCCCGATAGCCGGGAACATCCTGTGACGGAATCCAGACGTCCTGTGGCGGTGCGCCGGTCTGCCAGAAAACGTCGATCGGGATGCCGCCCCGCGGATACCAGTAAGCGCCAATCCGCAGCCAGACCGGATCAAGCAGCTTCACCAGCGTCTCGGCCACTGTCACAGAGCAGTCTTCATGGAAAGCGCCATGGTTACGGAAACTCGTCAGGTAGAGTTTGAGCGATTTGCTTTCCACAATCCAGTCACGAGGAATGTAGTCGATCACAAGATGCGCAAAGTCTGGCTGACCCGTAACAGGGCAGAGGGAAGTGAACTCGGGTGCTGTAAAGCGCACGACATAGAGCTTGCCCTTATGAGGCGCCGGTACACGTTCAAGCTGGGCATCTTCCGGTGATGTAGGGATCGGGGCATGCCGACCCAATTGGGTCAGGGCGTCCGTGCCGTCAGGTGATTGGGTCATGACATCGTTCCTTGTGCGTATCTTGAAAAGCGATGTGTCATTCCGCTGATTATGCCGTCAAGCAGGCATCTTCCTCTTCTTGCGTCTGATGTGTATGGAACAGACATGAGCAAAAGTCGGAAACATGCCTTCCCCGAGCCGCGTCTGATCACTGCTACAGACGACCTTGCCGAGACTGTATCGCGCCTCCGTCAGGAGACGTTCGTGACTGTCGATACGGAATTCATGCGGGAAAAGACTTATTGGCCCGAACTGTGTCTCATTCAGATTGCTGGCGAGACAGAAGTTGTTCTGATTGATTCCTTTGCGCCTGGCATCGATCTCGATCCGCTGAAAGCGCTTTTCGACGATCCTAACGTCGTGAAGGTTTTCCATGCTGCGCGACAGGATCTGGAAATTTTCCTGCATCTTTTTGGAGCTCTTCCGACGCCTCTGTTCGATACGCAGGTTGCTGCCATGGTCGCGGGGTATGGCGATCAGGTTGGATATGACAATCTGGTGGGAGCGCTGACCGGGGCGGCGATTGATAAAAGCCATCGTTTCACTGACTGGTCCGTTCGTCCTCTTTCCGCTGCCCAACTGACATATGCCGCAGCGGATGTGACCTATCTTCGTCTGGTTTATCAGGGGCTGATTGATCAGTTGGAACGCGAAGGGCGGGCAGGTTGGGTCGAGGCTGAACTGGCTGCGCTCTCAGACCCGGATCGTTTGATCGTTGATCCTGAAAAGCAGTGGGAGAAGTTACGGGCCCGCACTGGCAATCGTCGTATGTTGGGAATCCTGAAGGCTATTGCGGCATGGCGGGAGCGGGAAGCCCAGAATGCCAACGTGCCCCGTCAACGGATGCTGAAAGACGAAAGCCTGCTCGAAATCGCGGCTACAGTGCCGAAGACGGTCGAGGCTCTCGCGCGGGTGCGCGGTGTGACCCGTGGTTTTGCTGACGGAAGGATGGGGCAGGATCTTCTCGCAGTCGTTCAGGCGGCCTGTGCGTTGCCGGAATCCGAATTGCCCAAGGTTACGCGTAACCGCGGGGCTGATGCGCCGAGGCCTTCGCCCGCTCTGGTCGCTTTGCTGAAGGTTCTGCTGGCATACGAATGTGAGCGCCACGATGTTGCGCCGAAATTGGTCGCCAGTTCTGATGATCTTGATGCGTTTGCGTTGAAACCTGATGCACAGGGACCGCTCCTGACCGGGTGGCGTCGCGATGTTTTCGGTGAGGAAGCGCTGGCCTTATGCGAAGGCAAACTGGCTCTCGCCGTTCAGAATGGACGCGTGAAGCTGCTGCGGACCGAATAGGCTGGTTTCTGTAAGTCAGAAATGCGGCTTCGTCCCAATGTTTCTGGCAAGCTTTCCTTGAGTGTGAGCGACAAAATCCCTATTTTCCATTCAAATTCTGGTTGGCAGTTGTCGGCCGATAGTGGAGAGGCGTGTCATGGAGTGGACTGAGGAGACGATCGCTCGTCTCAAGGCCTTATGGCAGGAAGGACTGTCAACGGCAGAGATCGGGCGCCAACTAGGCATTACCAAAAATGCGGTTGTTGGGAAGGCGCATCGTCTTGGCTTGCCCGCACGGCCATCACCGATTCGGCGTGAGAAAGCCAAGACTACAGCGAAATCGACAGGTGAAGAGGGGAGCGAGCAGCCCAAAAAGGCAGCTACTCCGCGTCGTTCTGCGAAAGCAACGCCTGAAGCAGCCTCTCCGGTTGCACCCACTTCTGCTCCAGTGACCGCATCGGAAGCGCCCGTCACGGCTGCTGCTGTGTTGGATGATCAGAAAGTCGCTGCTGTTCCTGCTGCCAAGGCAAGTGAACCTGAAGTTGTGGCAACGAAACAGGCTGAACCAGTCAAACCGAAGCCTGCCACGATTGTGCAACTGGTTCCGGCAGCCAAGGAACCATCGGCTCCCGTGCAGCAGGAACGTAAAGTAACTTCCGCTGCATCTCGGGCCGCTGCTCAGCGTCTGACTTCGATCATGGAGCCGCGTCGCCGCAGTGCAAGCTGCTGCTGGCCGCTTGGCGATCCGGGTACGCCGGGGTTCCATTTCTGTGGTGCAACGCCACTTCCGGGCAAACCCTATTGCGCCGAGCATGCGGCGATGGCGTATGTCAAACTGCGAGATCGCCGGGACAGCGCCTGACATTTTACTGAAATCCGCCAGCTTATGGTTGGCGGGTTTTTTTTATATGCTTTGTTCCAATAAGCGCTATTTACAAAAAAACCCGCCTGAAGGCGGGTTTTTCGTATCCAGAAAGAAATCTGGATATCAGGAAGCGCTGTCGCTCTTCGGCGTAGCAATGTCCTTGTCAGACAGCATTTCCAGCTGACCGGTGATCTGACCACCATCTTCCACGCGCAGACGCTTGCAGGTCGCTTTGCCCAGCAGACGGCCAGTAGCGGCAACTGTCAGATGGCCACGAACGGTCAGGGTGCCGTCAACGGTCCCGGCGATTTCGGCGTCTTCCACTTCCACACCACCGCGAAACAGACCGCCCGGAGCGACGGAGAGTTCCTTGGCATTGATCATGCTGGACTCAACAGTGCCTTCCACGACCAGACGCTCGGCATCCTGCACGGAACCCTGAACGCTGATGCCACGACCCACAACGAGTGTGCGACGGTCATCACGCGGAGCTGAAGCAGCGCTGGGGCGCTGACCCGGGATCAGACCCGGAGCGGCTGTGGCACCCGGTGCATTTGGCGGGGTCGGGCCACCGGCAGGTGTAGGATTGGTGCCGGGAGTAGGAGGGAAGGGAGCACGGCCCATAGATTTGGAATCCTTTGAAGGTGTGGAAGAACCAATGGTTTTGGCTGCCGCCCCGTCCGGTGTATTGACTGTCTTGGGCGGAAAAATGGCATCACGCCCGGTCACGTCGCCTTTGGCAGGCTTGTTTTCGGAAGTGCCAGGAACAGCAGGCCGGGATACCGCGTCCGCCTTTGGCGCCGGCGTGGATGCTCCGCTTTGCTGGGGCTTGGCGGCGTCAGGTTTGCGTCTCTTGAACAGCAAGAAAACCCCGTCACTCGTTATCTGGGCCGCAGAACGGCCCGCATGGCTGCTGACCTTACTCCCACCGTCAAGGTTTTCACGACGGCACGAGTAAGGTCAGCGTTGATTTCAACAAGGGTTATACGCATTCGAGACGGGGCGGCAAGGGCGTTTCGCTGCGTTTTTTGCCTGAATTTCCCACTTTGGCATGAGCCGGTCGCTCGGGGCATGGACGACATCTGTCCAGAACGATAAGGGAGGATGACTTTTCAGCAATCCGGGACAAGACCATGACCATCCTCTACGACCTCTGCGGGATCGGCAATGCCATCACTGACGTTCTTGCAAAGGTGAGTTTCGAGTTTCTTGAGAGTCAGGGGTTGGTTGCGGGCAGCATGACGCTGATTGATGAAGATCGGGCGCATGCGCTTCGTCAGGCCGTGCAGATCGAAGGTGAAACAGGCGGTGGTTCTGTTGCCAACACCTGTGTGGTGGCAGCTCAGTTCGGCGCACGTGTCGCTTATCTGGGAAAAGTTGCGGGAGATGCCGCCGGCAAGGCTTTCGCTCAGGACATTCGTCAGTGCGGTGTGAACTTTCCTTCCGCACCGCTTGATGGGCGGCTCGGGGCCAATCTTTCGACCGCGAACTGCATCGTGATGATCACACCCGATGGGCAGCGCACGATGTGCACGTTTCTTGGGGCCTGTACCGAATTCACTCCGGACGATGTGCTCGAAGATGTGCTGGCGGCGTCATCTGTCGTCTACCTCGAAGGCTATCTGTTCGATCCGCCGCACGCACAGGAAGCGTTCCGTCGCGCGGCGACATTGGCGCATAATGCGGGACGGCAGGTCGCTCTGTCGCTTTCCGATCCATTCTGTGTAGGCCGTCACCGTGAGGCATTTCTGGATCTTGTGAGGGGGCATATCGATATTCTCTTTGCGAACGAAAACGAGATTTGCTCCCTTTATCAGACGGAGAATTTCGAGACAGCTGCCGGTCATGTTGCGGAAGACACGAACTTCGCTGCACTGACCCGCTCAGAAAAAGGCAGTGTTATTATCCGCAGCGGCGAACGGATCAATGTTGCTCCCGTGCCGACGCAGGTGGTGGACACCACCGGCGCTGGCGATGCCTACGCGGCCGGGTTCCTCGTCGGGCTGACGTCCAATCGCACACTGGAGGAAAGTGGGCGTCTTGCGTCTCTGGCGGCCTCTGAAGTGATTTCACATTATGGGGCCCGGCCTCTTTCCAATCCTTGGAAAGATATGGGCGTCTGATAACGGTTTATAAGAGCAAGTGGGGCCAGTTACTTTTCTGGTTCCAGTTTGCTAAGAATGATGCTGGCACATGAGCGCCAGTCGGCGGGAATAAAATCCTTTCGAATCTGATCTCGCCACGCTTCCAGCCCGTTGCGATCATCCAGAGTCTCGCTGATGGCGCGAAAAGCGTCCGCCATGTTTTCGGGGTCAAAATAGCGGGCGAACCCCCCTCCAGCTTCTGGAATGGCCGTGGTTGCCGAAGCGAGGCATGGCTGCCCGAATGAGAGGCTTTCCGCGACCGGGAGCCCCCAGCCTTCTGCAAGAGAAGGGAATACCGTGAACAGGCAGTTCTCATACAAGGCTGCCAGTTCCTCATCGGTGGGGCTGGGAATGTGTATGATTTTGCCATCCAGCCAGCGCGTATTGTCGAGTTGCTGAAAAAGACTCTCCACAAGCCAGCCTTTCCGACCGGCAAAGACGAGTGTTGGCACATCGACACCGTTGCTCTCGTCCATTAGTCGTTTCCATACACGGAACATCAGAAGATGATTCTTGCGTGCTTCTATCGTGGAGACAAACAGCACATAAGTGCGGCGTGGCGGATGCTGTGAATAAGTGCGCGGCACTGTAGCTTCTCTTCTGAACCCCATGCCTGCGCCGATGCGGGTGACTGCGTTCTGAAGCGGGATTCGTTCTCGTACCGTATATGCTTCGACATCGCGGGCGACTGCCGTGCTCGTGGTGAAGACATGGTCGGCAAGAGGAAGGACGGCCTGGTGCCATGTTGTGAAAGGGCTGATCACGGAGCGATCGCACCATTCGGGGTTTGTCACAGGGAACATGTCGTGAATGAGGAGCGAAAAGGTCGCGCGATGTTGATCGCGTAGCCAGCGGACAGTTTCGGCGTAATCTTCAGTGGCCCAAGGCGCTCCGGGCACGAAAAACATGTCTCCCGGTTGAAGCAGAGCTGTCAAAGGTTGCCCTTCTTCCTGAGTGGGAAAAGTTTTTTCTGAAACTGATTGATGGGTAAAAACGTGACGAACAAGAAGCGTGCCCAGCTTTCCAAACTGACGAAAAACGTCTGCCTGAGATCGGACCATTGCTAAAAAGAGCGAGACAGGTCCAACAGGAATAGGCGTTACCGTGCGGAGAGCATCGGTCTTCCGAACTGGCGGCCTCTGATCGGTCACGTATGCAAAGCCACTGGCTATGTCAGTCCAGGAGACTGTCTCGAAATCTTTTGCTCCTCCAACACAACATACGAAGCGTACCCTGTCGGGGGCTGCCAGGTGAAGCGCCTGTCCAAGTTCAAAGACGACGCGCTGAATGCCACTTGGACGATTATGCTGCCGGAGATACTCCAGAAGATCCGTGACATTGATGAAGAGTTTTGCAGGCATTAGCCGTGTTCCTGCGTCAAGGATGCTTCACACACATCCAGAAGAAAGTTGGCCGATGTTTCCCACGATATGGGATGAAATGAATTTCCGATCTCTGCTTTCCATGTCAGGATATTTTCTCGGTTCATAAGGGGCTGTCGTATCGTTTCTGTGGCCTCATTGACGTTTTCTGGATCAAAATATCTGACGAATGAGCCACCAGATTCCCGAATGGGGGCAGTATCAGACGCAATGCAGGGCGTCCCGAAGCTGAGGCTCTCTGTCACCGGCAGCGCCCATCCTTCTGACAGGGAAGGAAAAACCGTAAAAAGAGCGTTCTGGTAAAGATAAGTCAGTTCCATATCGGACGGATCAACAATCATCCTGATCCGTCCCTCAAACCAGTCAGCATTATCGAGTTGTTGCAGCAGATCGGTTGCGAGTGAACCAATAGACCCAGCAAATACGAGAGTGGGAATGACGTGATTATCCGCTCCATTCAGCAGACGTCGCCAGACGCGAAGGAGCAGGGCATGATTTTTCTGGATTTCGAGCGGGGAGGCATAAAGCACATAGCTTTGAGGTGAAGGAAGCCCCGGGCAAGGGGATTGGAGGGAGGCTTTGTAGAGACTGCTGCCCATCGGCATTACACGGATAGGGCGGGAAGGTGTTTGAATCTGCTGTTTCAGATCTTGCGCGATTGATGTGCTGACAGTCACAACCTCTGAACATTCTGAAAGGCCCGTTTCCAGCCAATGTCGAAAATTGCTCACCAGAGAAGGGGCGCACCATTCCGGATGCTGTAGCGGCAAAAGGTCATGAACGAGATGAACGATCCTGAGGCCAAAGCGCTTCCGGGCATTTGTCAGGTGTTCGCTGGCCAAAGGATCGCGCCATATTTCACCCGGCACGAGAAAGATGTCGTTTCGTTGTGGTGTGACGGGGGTAGGGGAGACAGAAAAGTCGTTAGTTTCTGGATTTGATTGTGAAGCAGGATGTGGTTGCAGGAAGCGTCTGAAAAGACGAAATGCGCGTTGCTGCGCGATGCCCGCAGACAAAAGAGGCTCGCCGAGGTTGGAAGGAAGTTGCTGAAAACTGCTGATGAGGGCTTTACGAATTCCATCGATCACAGGAGATTGCGGAATAAGCGCGCGTCGATCGTATAAGGGCAAGGGCTTTTGCGTGGGGCGCGCACGAAAAAGAGCGCCAATTTGTGCCAGAGTGACTTCAGAAAACAGCTCATCGCCTGCGCCGCGCGTGACGAAACGGATGTGTGGACGGGCCGGCCTATGCTCCGCGCATCTGTCGAGAGCCAACAGGATTTCATAAACGACGCGCTGAATTCTGCTTGGTCGGATGTTATTCCTCGCATAATGAAAGAAATCATTGACATCGACCCAGATGGTGCAGGTGGGAGAAGGGCGTGACATTGGGCTTTCGTATCTGTCGCTTGGCGCGGGGCTCCATCCATCGCTGCCAGCCACATATCCGTCAACCTGATGTTGATATGTGATGTTTTTTATACGAAAGATCAAAAAAGATATACGCATCGAACTCACTGTGAAGCAGGAATATATGGCCATTCGCGCCATAGTCGCCGTTTTTCGCGTGGCGTTAGGACGTGATCCTGAACCTGAGGCTATCAGCTATTATCTTCCGGTTATTGTCGACGCGGGAACCGGAGAGGTGACCAGTGCATCGCGTCTTGCACTGGCGGAGGAAATCTGTGGTTCGGCTGAGTATAAAAGGCAGCAACAGTTACAGGGTCGAAATCCGGAATGGGTGGCTTTTCAGGCATCACTTCCGGAATATATCGAGAAAATCGATGTTTTTCGTATCCTGTATCCCAATGGAGCAGAGCCTGATGATGATAGGGCTTATGCAGTCTGGTCTTTTCTAAAAGCAGAAAAGCAGACGAACGCCGTCCCTATCACGATAAAGAATGATCTTTCTTTTGATCTGTATATGCGTGTGCGTGCGGCTGACCTTGATGGTGCGCGTTCTACTGTTGCCTCTTTACGACAACCGCATTTTCCTCACTGGGCACTGCATGTCGAGGCGGACTCAGAGACTTTCGCGTGTCTGGCAGGGGAAGACCAATCAGGCAATGGCGAGCTTGTCTCTTTCGAAGAAAATACGCCACTATCCGGTGGAGCGCCTTGGCTGATATGGCTCAAGGCAGGAGATCAGCTTGCTCCTGAAGCACTCACTCTTATTGCTGAAACATTGGGGCGTAATCCGGAAACCGTTCTGCTGTTTACCGATGAAGACCGGATTGATGCGCAGGGAAATCGAGTTTCAGCGCGTTTGAAAGCGGGATGGAGCGATGACCAGCTTCTGTTCGGTGATACGATTGCTGGTCTGATAGTTTTTTCTCGTCGTCGCGTTGAGGAAATCCTGTGTGAACAGAAGGATGGATCGTTTTTTGACTCAGTAGCGCACTATCGGCTGAAGCTGTCGGCGGTGGAGGGAAGTTCTGCCCAGCAGATTCGACATTGTCCCGGTGTACTGCTGCATCGTCCTATTGAGCAGGGTAAGGCCGATCTTCCATTGAACACAGTTGCGAAGATCGTGAATGAGCATCTCATTCGTCATCGCCCAACATTGAAAATTGTTGAATCCTTGCTGCATCCCGCAAAATTGCGGGTTCTGTATCCACTTCCCGAAAATTTACCGCGTGTGTCGATCATTATTCCCACAAGAGATCGGCCGGATCTGTTGAAAACCTGTCTGGATGGGGTTCTGACACAAACCCATTATCCAGCGATCGAAATTCTGGTCGTGGATAATGGCAGCGTAAGCACAGCTATGTTGAGCCTTCTGTCGGAATATGAACAACATTCCGACATCACCGTACTGAGGGATGAGGGAAGCTTCAACTGGGCACGTCTCAACAACGTGGCAGTGCGGAAAAGTAAGGGCGATGTGCTCCTGCTGCTCAATGATGACATCGCCATTCGTCATCCCGACTGGCTTGAGGAAATGATCCGTCAGATCCACCGGCCCGATGTGGGCATCGTTGGTGCGCGGCTGCTTTACCCGGATGATACGATCCAGCATGCTGGCGTGGTGATGTCCCGGGACGGCGCGCGGCATCTTCTGCGTGGAATGCCAGCGGATGCAGAGGGTTACCTCGGTATTCTGTCCATGCAACGCGAATTTCTTGCCGTAACGGGCGCCTGCCTGCTTGTGCGGCGGGAAGTGTTTGAACAGGTGGGGGGACTGGACGAGAGCTTTGCCGTATCCTGCAACGATATTGATCTTTGTCTGCGTGCCGTTTCCTGCGGGTGGAAGGTGGTCTGGACACCACACGCAACACTGACTCATCTCGATGGGGGCACGCGAGGCCGCGATATCCTGCCGGAACAGGTGATGACGCACTGGCGGGAGACAGCGCGACTGGTGGGGCGGTGGCATGATCTGATCGCAGATGATGCAGTCATCAATCCGGCTCTGCGCGTTACTGAACGAAGGATTGTCCTGCGTGACAACGGGTATGGGTGATGTCTGCGTAAATGGGGCGGCATGAATGCCGGAAATGGTTTAGATACTTCTTCAATCTAGTTTCGAGTGATTGCCAACAGGGATATTGAGTCATGCTGGACAGAGTTGCGGGTGACATGACCGCCGAGGAAATGGCCGCTGATCGTGGTTTCATGACGGATTATCTGCGTCAGTCGGCGGATGCCATGGCGGCTTTCGCACGAGACGAAGATGCGCAGAAAATCATGCTCCTCATGGCGGAGAAAATTGTCACATCGCTTCGCAATGGTGGACGGCTTCTCGTGGCTGGCAATGGTGGAAGTGCGGCGGATGCCCAGCACATTGCCGGCGAGTTCACCGGACGGCTGATGTACGACCGGCGGCCGCTGAGCGCCATCGCGCTGACAACCGATACGTCCGCCATGACGGCGATCGCCAACGATTACAGCTTTGCGGACATCTATTCGCGGCAGGTCATGGCGCTTGGACGGGAAGGCGACGTGTTTCTTGGCATTTCCACGTCAGGTCGGTCGGCGAACATCTTGCGGGCGTTCGAGGCAGCGCGGGAAGCCGGGATGGTAACGGCGGCCTTCACGGGTCATGCAGGCGTGCAGGGCGCTCATTGTGATGTGACGCTGGCGGTTCCCGCGACGTGGACGCCTGTCATTCAGCAGTTGCACATTACGGCCGCCCATATTGTTTGCGGACTTGTGGAGCGGGCTCTTTGCCCTCGTCCCGTGGGCGCCTGACACTCGACAGCGCAACGTTCCTTCATGAAGAAAGCATTCACGCCGCCACCCGTCGATCTGGCGGAAGAAAAAGCTTTTCTGGAACGGCGGCTGATGGAACTGCTGGAGCAGAATGCGGCTCAGCGCCGTCATATTCATGAACTGGAAGAGCGACTTCAGGCTCGGCACCTGAAGTCATCTCTACGTCGCTTTCTGCAACGGCTACGGCGATAGAAGCTGCGTGAAAGCGGTAAGGCGGTCCGTCGTTTCAGACCGGCTGAAGGATATGGACTTTCAGCGGTTCGATGAGCAGCGGTTCGAGCGCGGAGGCCATTGCCTTGAAATGCGGCGTTTCCATGTGAGCCTGAAGCGCCTCCCGGCTGTCCCAACGTTCGATAAAGACAAACGTCCCGTCGGCGTCCAGATCACGACAGGGAATGTAGGTGTCATTGGTGCTTTCCGCGCGGGAAGGCGCTGTGCAGGCCTTCAGGAGTTCTGCGGCTTTTGCGCTGTCAGAAGGCTTGACCTTGAAGATGGCGACGACCTCGATCTGGGACATGGGTTTATCCTTATGAAGAGCAGTGGCTCCGCTTCATGCGGGATGCGCAAGCCATTGTGACCCTGAATGGCTTAGAGGCCAAGCTCCTGCCGTCGGGTCGGGTGTAGCCTGTTTCCCCTGCGTTCGTGTAATAGGAGCGTAAAGCAAGCTGCATATCTGCCAAGGGCAGAACGGTATCGGAGAAAAAATGGCAAAAGCGGGAAGGCTGGTCGCGGCATGAGTCAGGACGCGATCTTACTGGTGTTTTTCGTATTTTGCGGCGGGATGGCCGCTCAGTGGATCGCCTGGCGTTTCCATCTTCCCGCCATCGTTCTGCTGTTCTGTCTGGGTCTTATTCTGGGGCCGGGGCTGGATATTCTTCATCCGTCCCTCCTTATCGGGCCACTATTTCACCCGATTGTGTCCTTGGCCGTGGCGCTGATCGTTTTTGAAGGCGGGATGGCGCTCGATTTCCGACAACTCAGCGTCGCGGGTGAGGGAGTGCTCCGGCTTACGCTTGTCGCGTTGCCGATCAACTGGATACTGGGTTCTGCGGCGGCACATTATGTAGGTGGCCTGACATGGGGGCCGGCCTTTCTGTTCGGCTCCATTGTGGTCGTCACTGGTCCGACAGTGGTGCTGCCGTTGCTGCGGCAGGCGAAGCTGCGGCCGCGCATTGCGGCTTTCCTGCGCTGGGAAGCGATTCTGAACGATCCGGTCGGTGCTATCCTTGCCACGCTGGTTCTCGAAATCCTGCTGATGAAGCCGGATGAGGGGACATCATTTTATTTCTTCAGCATTCTGCCGCATCTCCTGATCAGCATGGTGGTCGCCATAGGCCTTGGCGTTGGTGCGGGCTGGGGCGTCAAGGAACTGTTCGTTCGTGACCTGATGCCTGAAACGCTCAAGATGCCGCTACTGCTGACTGTGGCGCTTGCAGTCTATGGGCTCGGGTCGATCTTCATGGACGGCGCGGGCCTGATGGCGGCAACGGTGTTCGGCATGGCGCTGGCGAATCTGCGGGTGCCGGGACTGAACGAGTTGCAGCGGATGAAAGAGAGCCTCGTTGTTCTCATCGTGTCGCTGCTGTTCATTTTGCTGACGGCGGATTTGCAGCGGGCGGTGCTGGCGCGTCTTTCGTGGTCTGTGCTGGCTCTGACATGCGCGACAATCTTTCTTGTCCGTCCGTTGGGGATTTATCTCGCGACGCTTCGTAGTGGGTTGAGCAGCAGTGAGCGGATCTTCGTCGGCTGGATTGCGCCGCGCGGTATTGTCGCGGCCGCCGTGGCGGGTGTCTCGGGGATCCGTCTCAGCGAAGCGGGATTTGCCAGTGCGGAATTCGTGATGCCAGCGGTATTTGCGGTAATCGCCGCGACCATGCTGCTGCACGGTTTTTCACTTCGACCTCTGGCACGCAAACTGCATCTTACATTGTCCAACGTGCCCGCGCTGGCGATTGTCGGGGCCAGCCCGTGGTCGCGCAATCTGGCGGAAGTGGTCATCCGTTCGGGCACACCTGTAACGATGGTGGACACTTCCGCGCGGGCGTTGGTTCTGGCCCGGAAAGCGGGGATTCCGGTGCTTCATACAGAGATTCTGTCGGAAGCGGGGGCTGAAAGTCTGGAAGAATTGCCCGCTGACTATCTGATCGCGGCAACGCCTGACGCGATTTACAATGGCATGGTCTGCGCCCACCTCGCGCCCCATTTTGGGCGCGCGCGCGTCTATCAGGTCAGTCCGGGGCTTAAGCGACTGGATGAATATCGTGGCCTAAGCCGCGACGCGCGAGGCAAGTTGCTGGGTGAACCTGCGTGGAATTTCACGTGCCTCGACACGCTGTATCAGGATGGATGGCGGTTCGTGGCGTTGCCCGTCACTGCGGAAACTCAGACACGTTTCGGCGAGCAGCACCTCGAACGGCTGGACTTCCTCATTATCCGTCCGGGCAATTCCTTTTCTATCCTTTCGGCGGAGGACGGGCAGGAGGTTTTCCCGATGGCGGGAGAAGTGGTTGTCTGTATGATGCCGCCTTCCATGTTCTCCGCGGAAGGGTCATCCGTGCAGCGCAAGCAGCATCCTATGGAGGCGGCAGAACCGTGATCGACGACAGGCCCATTGCGAGGGCGAGGCGCAGATCGGCTTCGGTCAGAGCGATGCAGCCTTCCGTCGGGCGTCTGTCGGGTGCCTGTAGATGAAGAAAAATTGCTGAACCACGTCCGGGGACAGGGGGATCGTCATTGTACCCCAGCACGCCCACGATGTCGTAAAGGTGATCGTCCCGCCACAACTCTTCGTGTCGTGCAGGATGGGGAAGCCGAATCTGCCGGTTGTAATCAGTGTGTGACGAATCATCGCACCAGCCATCGGTCGGGGATATGGGCTCAAGCAATAAGGGCCTTCCGTCGGGGGAGGCTGCTCCCAAATTTGGCCGTGCGATGCGGTCTGCTCGATAGAGAATTTTCCGCAGAACCAGTTCGCCCACAGGGGTGGCGTGATCGCCTTCTTCCTTGTGGTGTGTGACGCCCGCTGCGCCGATGACGGCGGAAAAAATCCGGTCTGCGCAACGCAGATGTGCAGTGCAGCCGTTTTCGGGAACAAGTGTCGCATGTATCATGATGGGTATGGTTCTGCTTTCAGGCGAGTTGTCATTCTATAAAGAGTGGCGGTGCATCGTTTTACGAGAAGTTCTTTCCTCGTGTGGTGCGCTCTCCTTTCATCGGGGAATGCTCTTTAAGTTTTTATAGCGTAGTGATGCGGCCGGGAATTGGCGTCCTAGCCCGTTTCATGCCAGTTTGTCACAGCGCTGTGAGGGAAGAAGTTCATCTGCGTTCCTGGGTGCCGGGACGAAGGCATCCCTTTTGATATGGCGGTTAAGGGCGCTTATTGGGCCCACAAAGAGAAGAGGTATTAAATGTCGGGCGCAAGACCAATCCTGATCGTCGATGATGACCAGACGCTACGGCAGATGCTGGTAGAGCAGTTGCAGGTTGATGGTGAGTTCGAGGCCGTGGAGGCAGATTCGGTCGCCTCTGCGTGGAGTGCCCTGCGGGCCCCAGATGCACGGTTTGATGCAATCATTCTCGATGTGACGCTGCCG
Organism: Acetobacter sp.; assembly: GCF_047721705.1. Taxonomy (GTDB): domain Bacteria; phylum Pseudomonadota; class Alphaproteobacteria; order Acetobacterales; family Acetobacteraceae; genus Acetobacter. The sequence goes on from NZ_JBDNXK010000020.1 coordinate 24,672, forward strand.
GATGGGGATGGTCGCGACTTCTGTATGGAACTGCGTCGCGAAGGAATCCGGATGCCGGTCATCATGCTGACGGGTTCGGATGATGAAGCCGATATCGTGCGCGGGCTTGATGCCGGTGCGAATGACTATGTCGCCAAGCCTTTCCGTATTGCTGAACTTCTTGCCCGTCTTCGCGCCCAGCTTCGGATTTTTGAGAACAGCGAAGACGCTGTTTTTACCGTCGGGCCCTACACGTTCCGTCCTTCCGCGAAGTTGCTGGTGGAGACTGCCCGCAACAAGCGCATCCGGCTCACGGAGAAGGAAGCCGCGATTCTCAAGTTCCTTTATCGCGCCGGAACACGCCCTGTTCCCCGGCAGGTGCTGCTGAACGAGGTCTGGGGCTACAACGCGGCCGTGACCACGCACACGCTGGAAACACACATTTACCGTTTGCGGCAGAAAATCGAGCCTGATCCGTCGAATGCGACCCTATTGATCACGGAAGGAGGCGGTTACCGCCTCGACCCTGAAGGTGGCGCTTCCGCTGCCTGACGCAGGAACCGCTCTTTCCCACCGGAAAGGGCGGTTTTTTTATGGGAAATGGGAACGGTGCTGCCGGTAATGTATTAGCTTTTTTGTATAGCATGTTGCATATTTCATTCATGTGCGTTTGATAGGCATTCTGGCAGGCAAGGCTCTGGAAAGAATGTCTCAGGATACAAGTGTACGGCGGACGGATTATGCAGCTCCAAAATATAGCAAAAGCTATATATCAACGCATTTTGTATTGGTTGGATTTGGAAGGTCGTCTTTGGGAAGGGCGGTTATCGCGGCAATTGGCGTAAGCCTGTCGTGCAGCGTGCTTTTTTCGCCGGTGAGTGAGGCGAACACGGTATACGAGGCTGTGGGTAATGGAAAACCGTTGAAAGGCGGTGCGGAGTGCAAGCCTGGTAAAGCTCTCCAAAAAACGCACGTGCCATCGCTCCCCCTCTCATCGGTTGAGCGTGTCAGTGTCGTGGGGCATCTCGATCAGGCTAGGGGACGTATTTTTCCGGGCTTGGGGGCCGTTTCTTATGGCATCGACCAGCGGCAGATACAGGCCACACCGCAGGGACAGAACGCGGCATTCAATCAGATCATGCTGCGTATGCCGGGTGTGGTTCTCGACAGTTATGGCGAGGTGCATGTCCGGGGCGAGCATGGTGGCCTGACCTATCGCGTCAATGGCGTGCTGTTGCCCGAAGGACTGAACGGCTTTGGGCAGGAACTGGACACGCGAATCATCCAGTCAGTGGATCTTCTGACCGGGACATTACCGGCGCAGTTTGGCTTCCGCACGGCGGGTGTGGTGGATGTAAAAACCAAAACGGGCGAGAGCCTGAAGCACAATCAGGTCTCACTGTATGGGGGGAGTTACAATACCTTCGCGCCGTCCATGCAGTTGGGAGGCGAAAAAGGCCGGTTCGAGTATTTCACCACTCTGTCCTACAATCGGAACAACATTGGCATCGAGAACCCGACGCATTCTTTTCGGCCGGTGCATGACACGACAGAGCAGGAAAAGGCGTTCGGTTACTTCTCGTGGAGACTGGACGACATCAGTCGCGTATCGCTGCTGACCAGTGCTTCCTATGCCGATTTCGAATTGCCGAACACGCCTGGGTTACCACACTTATATAAGGTCGCCGGTTACGAGATTGATGATCCGAGCATGCGGTCACGTGATCTGAGAGATAGTCAGACGGAACAGAATTACTATGCGGTGCTGTCCTACCAGCGCAGCATGGAAAAGCTGAATCTCCAGCTTTCCCCTTATTTCCGATATGGACGCATCGACTACACGCCAGACCCGGTTCGCGATCTGGTCTTTCAGGGTGTGGCGGAACACGAAGTCAACGACTTCACCACTGGCGGTATGCAGTTCGATCTATCGTGGGATGTGGCGAGCAGACACACGCTACGGGCTGGATTGCTTGGACAATATACCGGAGAGCGTCTCGATACGAACTCTCTTGTTTTCGCGGTCGATCAAAATGGGGAACAAACCAGCGATGTTCCGCACAGGCTGATTGATAATAGCGGCAACTGGTCGGTGGAGGCGGGAGCCTACGTTCAGGATGAATACAAAATCACGCGAACACTTACCTTCAATTATGGTGTTCGCTACGATCGTTTTGCCTCTTCATTTGGAAATGAGGGGCAGCTCAGTCCGCGTGCGAACATGGTGTGGAAACCGACGCGCACGACCACGCTCCATTTCGGCTTTTCACGATATTTCGCGCCACCATCACCACAATATGTCTATCCTTCTACTCTGGCCAATTTTGCGGGCACGACAAATGCCGCGGCTAATACGATCGATAGTCCGACGCACGTAGAACGGTCCAATTATATCGATTTTGGTATCCTTCAGCATGTGACACGCGATTATCAGATCACCATCGATGCTTACAGCAAATGGGCACATAATCTGACTGATTTGGGCCAGTTCGGCCGCGCCGTTATCCTTGCGCCGTTCAGCTATCGGCGGGGACATGTCTATGGAGCGGAAATCGGCAATTCCTGGCGCCACGGTCCCTGGTCCGTGTTTGGCAATTTCTCATATGTTCGGACTGCGGCACGCGATATCAATTCCGCCCAATATCAGTTCCCGACAGATGAGCTCGATTACATCGCGCGCAACGCCATCCAACTCGATCATCAGGGAAAATATACAGCCAGCGCCGGGGTTTCCTACAGTTCGAAACACCACATGGCTTATCTCGACTTTATATATGGGAACGGTCTGCGAACGGGCTTTGCCAATCTTGGGAAAGAACCTCAATATTACGTGTTTAATATCGGCTACCAATATACTTTCACCGAAGCGCCGTTCGGACATGATGTGAAAATACGGGCCGATGTGGTGAACCTGTTCGACCACCGCTACCAGTTACGGGACGGCAGTGGCGTCGGGATTTATCAGGCGCAATACGGCCAGCGGCGCGGCACGTATTTCTCTGGGGTTTCCGATTTCTGAGCGGATTTACGCGCGCAGGTCGATCATTACCGGCACATGATCCGAGGGCGAGACCCAGTCGCGCGTCTCGCGGATGACCATCATGCCATCCAGTGCATCCGTCAGGTCCGGCGTGACCCAGATGTGGTCCAGTCTACGGCCCCGGTTGGAGAGGCTCCAGTCGCGGTTCCGATAGGACCACCATGTGTAGAGCTTTTCCGTGGGCGGCACGAAATGCCGCATGGCATCCACGAAGCCGGTGTCGAGCCAGGCGTTCAGGCGCGTTGTTTCTGGTGGCGTGTGACTCACCACCTTGAGCAGTTGCTTGTGGCTCCAGACATCGTGCTCCAGCGGCGCGATATTCAGGTCGCCGACGATTACCGTGCGCTTGCGTGGGTGATCGTGAAACCAGTCCGTCACCTGATCCACGAAGGCCAGTTTGTGGGCATATTTCGGGTTTTCATCCACATCGGGGATGTCGCCACCGGCAGGAACGTAGAAATTGTGAATTTCTACAGGACCATTTTCACCGGCAATCCGTGCGGCGGCGTGGCGGCAGTCACCCTTATCGCACCAGTCGGGGGTATCGGAGACGGGTTCCAGCGGATGGCGGGAAAGGATGGCCACACCATTATAGCTTTTCATTCCCCGACGCACCTGATGCGGGTAGCCCAGTTCGGTCAGCGCCTCCGCTGGAAAGAGCGGGTCCGGCACCTTCGTTTCCTGGAGACAGATCACGTCTGGCCGCAGTTGCAGATCCAGTTCCGCCAGCAGCGGCAGACGGAGGCGGAGAGAGTTGATGTTCCAGGTCACGATACGCATGGGGCGTGGTGGATCGCCCAAATGACGCCATGAGGCAAGAGGGATTCGGTCAGGGCTGGTCATCGTCCTCCCGGCCGGGGCACAGTGCAGCTCTTGCAAACACCCGGCACGGACCCGATTTTCCTCTCATGACTTCTGATACAGCCCCTGCGTCCTATCCCGAGGATGTGCTCGCCCTTCACAATTCACTCCTCACGCTCGATAGCCATATCGACATCCCGTGGCCTGATCGCGGGGATGCCTTCCTCGACACGCCCAACCGCTTTGTGGATTTCCCGAAGATGCAGCGCGGCCATCTCTCTGCGGGCTGCTTCGTCGCCTATATCGAGCAGGGCACGGTTGACGAGGAAGGCCACAAGGCTGCGCAAGCGCAGACCATCGCCATGCTGGAGACCATCAACCGCATGCAGGGCACACACAACGGGATCACTGCCCGCGTGTGCCCCACTGTGGACGAGATCGAGGCGGCATATCGGGAAGGCGCTCTGGCTGTCGTTCCCGGCGTGGAAAACGGCTACGGCATGGGTGACGATATCGGGATGCTGGCGAAATTCCGTGCCCTCGGCGCGCGCTATGTCACGCTCACCCACAACGGTCACAATGCCTTGGCCGACTCAGGCCAGCCCAGCCGTCGTCTCGGTGATCCGGAGATGCGGCATGGGGGGCTGTCAGCGTTGGGGCGTGAGGCAATCGCGGAGATGAACCGGCTGGGAATGTTGGTGGACGTGTCTCACACCGGGCGGGAAACGATGTTGCAGGCGGTGGAGGTTTCTTCCGTGCCTGTGGTGGCGACACATGCCTGCGTGAAGGCCTTGTGCGATCACCCGCGCAATCTGGATGACGTGCAGTTGGACGCGCTGAAGGCCTCTGGTGGTCTCATCCAGATTACGGCGATCGGCGGCTTTCTGCGTTCCCGCGCAGAGCTGGCTGGGCGGAAGGCGACGGTCGCCGACTACATGGACCACCTCGATTATGTCGTGAAGCGGTTGGGCGTGGAGTATGTCGGCATTTCGTCGGATTTCGATGGCGGTGGGAAGCTCGATGGCTGGGCCAACGCGGCGGAATCACCCGCTCTGACGGCCGAGTTGATGCGACGTGGATATGATCGCAGCGAGATTCAGGCGTTCTGGGGAGGGAATTTTCGACGGCTGTTGCGGCAGGCCGAAGAGGCGGCTGCATCAAGCTCCTGAAGCAGGTGAACAAACCCGGATCGTCGTGAATGGCGGCGTTCCGGCCAAACCGGTCGATTTTGTCCACCTCCGGGATTGACTCCCTGAATTTTTATTCATTTTTCTCGATTCGAGTTGCTCTCTTGTTCCTCAAGATAATAAAAATAAATGAAATCAATGGGTTGCGTTGCTTGCCTAAAAATTATGCAATTCAAGATTCAGGGCGGTAAACCGCGATGTCCATCAAACTGTCATCTTACATTCCACAGAGTTATCCACATCATCGGTGGATGAATGAGCCATGACCAGTGAAACCCTTGGTGTAACAGCGGAAACTGCGCCTACCGCCCCGGTTGGGGTGGAGGTGATCCAGAACGCGCTCAAGACCATGCCTCTGTCGCCCGGCGTCTATCGAATGATCAGCGCGAAGGGGGAGGTGCTCTATGTGGGCAAAGCGCGGGCGCTGAAGAAGCGGGTGACGTCGTACACCCAGCTTTCGCGGCTGCCCGAGCGGTTGCGCTGGATGGTGTCCGAAACGGCCTCGATGGAGATCGTCACGACCCATACGGAGGCTGAGGCCCTCCTGCTCGAAGCCAACTACATCAAGCGTATGAAGCCCCGCTTCAACATTCTGTTGCGGGACGACAAATCCTATCCGTGGCTGATGCTGACGGACCGACACGATTTTCCCCAACTGGCCAAGCATCGTGGCAAGATGGAGAAAGGCACAAGCTACTGGGGACCGTTCGCTTCCGCATGGTCGGTCAACCAGACGATCAGCATCCTCCAGCGTGTGTTTCAGCTTCGCACCTGCTCGGATTCCATGTTCGCATCCCGCACGCGTCCCTGTCTGCTGCATCAGATCAAGCGCTGCTCTGCGCCCTGTGTGGACCGGATCAGCGAGGAGGATTACGCGCACCTCGTCAAACAGGCGAAAGAGTTTCTCGCCGGTGAGGGAACCTTGCTGAAAGCACAGTTCGCCGCTGAGATGGAGCAGGCGGCTGCCAATCTGGACTATGAGCGGGCCGCCGTGTTGCGTGACCGTATCCGCGCGCTTGCTGGCATGCAGGAATCTTCGGTCATCAATCCTTCGAGCGTCCGTGATGCGGACGTGATCGCCGTCTGGCAGACAGCCGGTCAGGCCTGCATTCAGGTGTTCTTTATTCGTGGGGGACGGAATAACGGCAACCGGGCTTTCTACCCGGCCCATACGAAGGGTGAGACGGATTCGGATATCCTGGCGGCATTCGTGGCGCAGTTTTACGAAGACAAGCCGCCGCCGTCGCTCCTGCTGGTCAATCGGGATATTGAGGAAGCGCCGTTACTGGCGGAAGCGCTGGCCATCAAACGTGGCCACAAGGTTGAAATCCTGCGGCCTCAGCGGGGCGAGCGCCGTGAGGTCATCGAACACGCGGAGACGAATGCCCGTGAGGCGCTGGAGCGCAAGCTGGCGGAGAGCGCCGGACAAGCCAAGCTGCTGGAAGGCGTGGCTCGGGTGTTTGGTCTGGACGCGCCGCCCAACCGCATCGAGGTTTACGACAACAGCCATATCATGGGGACGCACCCCTACGGTGTGATGATTGTCGGTGGGCCCGAAGGCTTCGATCGGCGTTCCTACCGGAAATACAGCATCAAGGGCGGCATCACGCCGGGTGACGATTTCGGCATGATGCGCGAAGTGCTGGAGCGACGGTTTGGGCGCGCCTTGAAAGACGCGGCAGAGCAGGGACGGGAGAAGTCCGCTGACTGGCCTGATGTGCTGCTGATCGACGGTGGCGCGGGTCAGTATTCCGCCGTGCGTGGAGTCCTGGACTCGCTCGGGGTGACGGACGTGAAACTCGTATCGATCGCCAAAGGGCCGGACCGCAATGCGGGGCGGGAGTGGTTCCATACCGGCGATGCGCCGCCTTTCCAGCTCGAACCACGCGATCCAGTGCTCTATTATCTTCAGCGTCTGCGTGACGAGGCGCACAGGTTTGCCATCACCACGCATCGTGCGGGGCGTTCGAAGGCGCTGGTCAAGTCGGAATTGGATGAAATTGCCGGTGTGGGGCCGAGCCGGAAGCGGGCGCTGCTCAATCATTTCGGCTCGGCGCGGGGAGTCGGACAGGCCGGGCTTGCGGAGCTGGAAGCGGTTCCGGGTGTCAATCGGGAGACGGCCCGCACAATCTACGGCCACTTCCACCCTGACTGGACGGCGACCGGCTGAAACGGGAAAAGAACCGCGCGATGCCACGAAACTGTCATTGCGCTGAGAGAAAATAGTGCAACATCGTCAGTCGAATGGCGTTTCTGTCTGTGAGAAAGTGGAGTATCGTCAGGGCCATGATAACCGATCTGCCGAACCTCCTGACCTTGTCGCGGATCATCGCCATTCCGGTGCTGCTCGGGCTTGTCGCCATGAACCGTCCCGAAATGGACGCGGCAGCCTGTGTCCTGTTCATCGTGGCTGCGGTTACGGATTATTTTGACGGTCATCTGGCGCGGTCGCGTCATCTGCAATCAGACCTTGGGCGGATGCTGGACCCGATCGCCGACAAACTGCTGGTCGGCGCTTCGCTAATGGTTCTGGCGGGACTCGCCCGGCTGCCTTATGGCGCGCTGTGGCCGGCGATTGTCATACTTTGTCGCGAAATTCTTGTCAGTGGTCTGCGGGAGTATCTCGCGGGAACACGCATCAACCTGCCGGTCACGCGTCTGGCGAAATGGAAGACGGGCTTTCAGATGACGGCTATCGGTTTTCTGCTGGCAGGCGACAGTACTGGCCGCCTTCTGCATATGCCTTGGTTGCCTGTCGGATTGTTGGGATCCCTCATGTTGTGGATCGCCGCTGTGCTGACCCTCAAAACAGGCGGGGATTATCTGATGGCGGGCCTGCGCCATCTGGGTGCCGCAGGGAACGGAAAGCGATCGGCAGGTTCCGCTACTTGATATTCGGGTTGGTTTTTCCTGAGTGGGGCTCCGGAATGACAGCTTTCAGATGACTTTATGAGTAATGTGTAATTTACCTGAAGCTGTCAGGCTTGTATCAACGGACCAAATAAACCCACGAGGACGGGGAAATCTTATGCGGAAAGCCGCGCTTGTGGCGTCATTACTTGTTTTGAGCGGTTGTTCCGGCTTCGACAAATGGCTTACTGACACAGCGACTCTACCGGGGGAGAACCCCAATTCTCCGACTGGGGATTCCGAAACCGTTCGGCGGGTGAAGGGATACGGCACGGCTGAAACGCCGATTCTCCCCGAGAATGGGAATATCTGGCCGGGCGCGCCGAAGCCGCTTCCTTCACTGTCTGATGTGGCTGCGGAGCGTGATGATGCGATTGGCAAGGCGGCAGGCGATCTGCCTGACGGTGGCAAGCTTTCCATCGGTGAAGATGCCAATGATTCGTTCTCGGGCGCCGGTGCAGGAGGGGGCGTAAGCCTTCCAAGCGTGGAGCCTGACGTGGCGTCCAAATACGGTGCGGGCAAGAACAGTAATTCGACCATCGAGATTCCGAATGGAGATGGCACGACAACCCTGATCCATCCGGACGGCTCGATCAGCACGGTGAAGTCGTCCACGCTGCATCATGGTGCTTCGGCCGGAAAGAACGGCACAGGCAAAGCTGCTGAGTCTGATAAAAACGGGCAGGAGGATATCTGGCATGACAGTTATCCGCTTTCGCCGCAGGAAAAGAGCAAGCGGGAACTGATCGTGCCAGCGACGCCGTTGTTGCCCTCGTCAGGTCAGCCTTCTCAGCCCTGAGGCGTTGTAGACCCAATTGGTGTGAGAGGCTGTCCTGATGAGCGGAACAGTGACGATCCTGTATTTCGCGGCACTGCGGGAACGGATGGGGCGTGGCAATGAAAATGTGCCGCTTGGTGAGAATATCGCAACGGTAGGCGATCTTCTGGCTGCGTGTCGCCAGCGCGATACTGTTTTCGATCAGGTCTTTTCACAACCCGGTCAGGTAAAGGTGGCTGTTAATCGCGCTTTGGGCAGTCTGGAAACACCTGTCAAAGTGGGGGATGAGGTTGCCTTTTTCCCTCCCATGACGGGGGGATAAAATCATGTCAGTTCGGGTGCTGGTTCAGGCCGAACCGTTTGACATAGGGGCCGAAATCGCCCGTCTTCTGGAAACAGGCCAGACGATCGGTGGCCTTTCTTCCTTTCTTGGTGTCGTGCGGGGCGGCAATGGCCTGATGGCCCTCGAACTCGAGCACTATCCCGGTATGTGTGAAGAGGTTCTGACCAGTCTTGCCCGTCAGGCAGTTGAACGGTTCGATCTGGTCGGATGCACCGTGATTCATCGGGTTGGACGGCTCGTGGTTGGAGAGCCGATTGTCCTTGTGCTGGCGGCAGCCGGACACCGTGCAGCCGCGCTTGATGCGACGCGGTTTCTTATCGATCGTCTCAAGACGGGTGCACCGTTCTGGAAAGCGGAAGAATTTGCTGATGGCACCCGCACATGGGTCGACAGCCGCATCGAAGATGACCACGCGGCTGCTGGCTGGGAATGATCGAGGCTTTTAGAAGCCTTGTGACAACACGCGGTGGATTGCGCCTGTAAGCGCTGAAAGCTCGTCTGGCGTGATGGTGAATGCGGGCGTCAAATAGACGATATTGCGGAAAGGACGGATCCAGACGCCTTCCTCGATAAAACGCGTCCGTAAAGCTGCCGGATCGGCGATCTTTTCCATTTCCACGACACCGATGGCTCCGAGCACGCGAACGTCCTTGACGCCGGGCAGCGTGCGGCAGGGTTCCAACTGTTCACGGAGCAAAAGATTGATCTGCGCAATCTGCTCCAGTCGCGGCTCTGTCTCGAAAAGATCCAGTGAAGCATTGGCGCAGGCGCAGGCAAATGGATTGGCCATGAACGTCGGCCCATGCATCAAAGCGTGTTCGGGGTTATCTGAAAGAAACGCCTCGTAGACGTGCCTTCTGGCAACAGTCGCGGCCAATGCTACGGTGCCACCCGTAAGCGCTTTCGACAGAGTGATGATGTCGGGCACAATATCGGCCTGTTCACAGGCGAACATTGTGCCGGTGCGACCGAAGCCGGTAAAAATCTCGTCCAGAATCAGCAGGAGGCCGTGGCGATCTGCGGCGTCCCGCAAGCGGCGTAATACGGCGGGATCGTGGAACAGCATGCCACCAGCGCCCTGCACCAGTGGTTCGACCACGATGGCCGTGATTTCGTGGGCGTGTTCGTTCAGAAAAGCCTCGAAAGCGGACGTGGAAGCATTGTCGCGCGGCAGATCCACCACATATTGCGATGGCATTATGCCTGCGAAAAGATGGTGCATGCCTTCTTCGGGATCGCAGATCGCCATCGTAGCGAGCGTGTCGCCGTGATAGCCGCCACGGAAAGAGAGTAGTTTCGTGCGATTGGTTTCACCGCGATTCAGCCGATACTGAATGGCCATTTTCATGGCTACTTCGACTGCGACCGAGCCGGAATCCGTATAAAACACACGCTCCAGATCGCCGGGCAGCATGGCGGAGAGACGGCTTGCGAGACGAAGCGCCGGTTCATGCACCATCCCGCCGAACATGACGTGCGGCATCCGTTTGAGCTGATCTTCGGCGCAGGCGCGGATATGGGGATGATTATATCCGTGGCAGGCCGTCCACCATGCCGCGACACCATCCACCAGAGAACGTCCGTCCGTCAGAGTGATATGGCTTCCCTGTGTTGAGCGCGCGGCCAGAGGGGCGGGGGCGGTCTTCATCTGTGAATAGGGGAGCCAGATATGAGGCAGTCCGGCTTGGTACCAATCAGGCTCTGACACGCGTGTCTCCTCCACTATGCTAGGGCGGTTTTGGCGGGAGTTTTCGGGCTTGGCAAATGGTTCTGGAAAGAGGGAAATTGACCTCCATCGCCTGCTCCGGCACGACAGGCACGATGACGCGCTTTGACTCCCTTTTCCGAAATGCCCTCGATGGCTTGCAGGCTGAAGACCGAAGACGTGTTCTTCGTCCGTTGACGCCTGCTGGTCCTGCTCGGTTCGCGCGTGGAGATGGGACGATCGTAACGGATTTCTCGTCCAACGATTATCTCGGGCTATCCCAGCATCCGGCGCTGAAATATCGCGCAGCTGAATGGGCCGAGCGCTATGGCACGGGGAGCGGGGCTTCACGTCTTGTGACTGGCACGCGGCTTCTGCACGAACAGGTGGAAGCAAAGGTTGCCCATCTCAAGAAAACCGAAGCTGCTTTGCTGTTTGCTACCGGCTGGCAGGCGAATGCTTCACTCGTCCCGGCGCTGGCCCGTCTTTCAACGGAGCAGACAGGCGCTCTTCCGCTTGTATTTTCTGATCGGCTGAATCACGCCAGTTTGCATCAGGGGTGTGCGGCGGCGGGTGTGCGCCAGATACGATTTCGACATAACGATCTCGATCATCTGCAAACGCTGTTGGCGGCACGGGAAGGCGAGCCGGGGCTCAGGATTATCCTGACTGAGAGTGTTTTCAGCATGGATGGGGACCGTGCCGACGTCGCCGCTCTTGCTGCATTGGCAGAACGGTTCGGTGCCTTTCTCTGTCTCGATGAGGCTCACGCCACGGGTGTGCTTGGCCCGCATGGGGCTGGGCTCGCAAGCGAAGCGCCGGGTGGCGTGCATCTGATCATGGGTACATTCAGCAAGGCGCTTGGCGGAATGGGGGCATATATCGCCGGATCACAGTTGCTGTGTGACTGGCTCATCAATGCGGCATCGGGATTCATTTATTCCACTGCCTTGCCCCCAGCGGTGCTCGGCGCGGCTGACGCCGCACTGGATCTGTTGCCCTCTCTGAATGAGGCCCGTTTGCGTGTCGCCCGTCATGGTGATGTTTTGCGTGCCCGTCTGCATGCGGCGCGCTTCGATACCGACAATTCGAGCACGCAGATCGTGCCCGTGATGATTGGGGAGGCTGGCGAAGCCCTCGCGCTGGCGGCCCGGCTGGAAGCGGAAGGATTGCTGGCTGCTGCCATTCGGCCACCCACTGTGCCGAAAGGTGGGAGTCGTCTGCGGGTGACTCTTTCGGCGGCCCATACGAAGGAAGACGTGGACCGTCTCGGGGAGGCCATCTGTCGTCTGGTGGAGGCGGCGCGATGAAGATCGTCCTCGTGCATGGATGGGGATTTACCCCGGCCTTTTGGGAGCCGGTGCGCAGCAGGCTGAGTGGTGAGACGGTGGCGCTCGATCTTGGTTTCTTCGGCGCGGAAAAGACAACGATTCCTGAGAACGAACCTGTTCTGGCGGTTGGGCACTCGCTGGGACTGATGTGGCTTCTTACGCAGGCAACGCTTCCAGAGGGCAGCCGGATTGTCGGCATCAATGGATTTACCCGTTTTGCTCGGGAGGACTCTTTTCCAATGGGCGTTTCTTCCCGCGTGTTGGAACGAATGCTGGCGGCATTACAGAGGGAGCCTCATGCAGTGTTGCGGCAATTTCTGACGAACTGCGGAATGGATTTGACGGAATATGAGGGTAAAGGCGTTCCCTGCGTCGAACGGTTGGCTGAAGGTTTGAAACTGTTGAAGGACGGTGAGGCGCGGGGAAATGCGGATTGTGTTCAGGCGTTTCTGGCCAGCCGTGATGATCCGATCGTTAGCCCGGCCATGAGTGAGAGTTCCGTATCACCCACATGTATTCACTGGGCTGAGAGCGGTGGGCACCTTTTACCGCTTTCCCGTCCGGAATTGTGTGTCCGCTTTATTGAAGGGGCTGCCAATGTCTGAACTGGTTCAGGGCGCTAGGGAGCGGCGGCAAATTGCGGAACGCTTCGATGCAGCGAGACATTATGATTCGGCGTCGTCAGTGCAGAGGCTTGTCGGACGGCAGCTTCTGAAGCGTATCGAACAGGAGTTGGCGGGCCGCAAACCCCGGCGCATTCTGGAATTTGGATGTGGGACGGGTGCGTTTACGCAGCTTCTTCATACACTCTGGCCCGATACTGAACTGATTGCGACAGATCTGGCCCCGGCCATGCTGAATCGGGCAGAAGCACGCTGCGGTTCCAGTGTTCGCTTCATGCTCATGGATGCTGTTGAACCAGAGGTGGAGGGAACGTTTGATCTGATCTGCGGCAATCTCGCCTTGCAGTGGGTCGAACCACCGGAACGCGCCCTGTCGGCTCTCTATCAGAAGCTGTCTCCCGGCGGGCTTCTCGCCGTCTCGACGCTGGCTTGCGACAGTTTCCATGAATGGCGACAGGCGCATCACGCAGAAAACATCGAGGCCAATATAAGGCGTTATCCAAGTCGGACGGCGTTGGAGACTGTAGCGCTACATATCAATCAAGGATCAGTGTTCGGTCATCCTGCCGTGCACTGGCATTTTGACACAGTGCTGGAACAGACCGGAGGAGGGCTTGCCTTTCTGCAAGGTTTAAGGGCGATCGGGGCAACGGCACCAGTGGCGGGAAGCCGACCACTGAATGCGGCAATGCTGAAGCGGGTCATTCGCCGGTTCGATGGAGATGGGGCAGCGGTTTCTTGGGATATTGGCTACGGATTGATCCGCAAGCCTGCGCGCGCGGGGGTGTTTGTTACAGGCACTGATACAGGGGTCGGCAAGACATTCATTTCCGCCTGTCTGGTGCAGGCATGGGACGCGCTTTACTGGAAGCCGCTCCAGACCGGTCTGGCGGATGAGGAAGGCGACACACCAACCATCAGACATCTCACAACCATCGCGCCAGCCAGTATTGTGCCGCCGGGCGATACTTTTCTGGCGCCATTGTCACCAGAGGCGGCTGCGGCAGCGGAAGGGCGCTGCGTTGATCCATCGCGTCTCGTTCTGCCCATGCAGGAGCCGGAGCGACCGCTTGTAGTGGAAGGGGCAGGCGGACTGGATGTGCCGGTTACATCCGAACTGCTGATGATTGATCTGATTGCACGTTTGGGATTGCCGGTTGTGCTGGTGGCGCGCAGCGGGTTGGGCACGGTGAATCATACACTACTCAGTCTCTCGGCCTTGCGCAGGCGCGGGATTGCTGTTGCGGGCGTAGTGCTGAACGGCCCCCTCAATCCCGGCAATAAGGCGGCGATTGAAGCACATGGCCATGTGTCCGTTCTGGCCGAAGTGCCTATGTTTGAGACAGTGAATGCGGAAAGCGTAGCGACCGCTTGCCAGTTCATGCCGGCATGGGCTGAGGCGTAAGGGCGTTCAGCGATTGCCGCGTGCTCGCCCAGCGCTCCCTTGCGGTAGTGGCGGAACTGGCAGAACAGCAAGCTTCAATTTCAAAGCGCTTTCGATCTTGCGCATTGTCTTGCGTTCTTCTGGAGCACAGAGCGTTGCGGCCCAGCCGGTGCGTCCCGCACGTCCAGTGCGCCCGATCCGGTGGAGAAAGGTCTCAGGCTGTTCTGGTGGGGAGAGATTGATCACCTGATCGACCTGTTCGATATCAAGACCACGAGCGGCGATATCCGTTGCGACAAGTATGGTTGCCTTGCCGGAGGTGAAAGCCTCTACGGAGGCATTGCGCGCGGGCTGGCTCAGGCCACCATGCAGAGTGGTGACTTTCAGACCTCGTTTGCGGAGGTGGCGTGTGATCTGGTCCGCTTCGTCGCGCGTGGATGCAAAAACAATGGCGCTACGGTCGGGATGTTTGCGCAAAAGTGCTTCGGTGGCGGCTGGTTTCTCCTGCATGGTCGTGAAGAAGATCGCCTGCCTGATGGAAGGTTTTTCCGTGCGGGCAGGCTCTATGCGCACCGGCTTGTGCAGGAACTGCTGTGCCGCTTTGATGGTGTCGTCTGAGGCAGTTGCGGACACAAGGACTGTCTGGCGGTCTTTTGAGAGCAGAGCCAGAATATCGTGCATCTCCTCTCCAAATTCATTGGTCATCAGCCGATCGCCCTCATCCAGTACGAGGAAGCGGCAGTCGGCAGGTTCGATCCGCTCCGAGCGGAAAAGGTCAAGCAGCCGTCCGGGGGTTGCAACGATCAGACGGGTATTGGGAGGTGGAATGTCATTCTGATCTTCAGCGTCTTTTGCGCCGCCATATACTGCGAAAGGGGCAAAAGCTTCGGAAGGCGCCAGTAGCATGGCCATGTCCGTTACCTGTCGCGCCAGTTCGCGGGTCGGGACGATCACGAGACCGGTCAGTTTTTTCCTTTTTTGCAGAATGGCGAACAGCGGCAGGAGATAACAGCCTGTCTTGCCGGTTCCTGTCGGTGCCAGAATCTCAGCGTCCACTCCAGAGAGCAGTCGCGGGATGGCGATGGTCTGGATCGGCGTCGGTTCCTTCATGCCAGCGTTTTTTGCTTTGGCGCTTAAGGCTGGCGATAGCCCAAGCGACACGAACGCGTCACGGCTGGAGGTGTCGTTGGTGGAAGAGGCATGAGACATGAAGTGATCCAGGCAAAGAGAAGCCGATGGAAAGCAGTGATAACAGACACTGTGATCGGATAGGTGCCGGAACATATGCCAAAAGACAGGAGCGAACGCCACGACAAGGTGGCATTCGCTCCAATTCACTTCGATTGCTGGTTATGGAAATCTGTTCACCCGAACCGGATCAATGCAGGATTGAGCCTGCCCATTCTGGGACGTGCCTGTGATGCCTGAATATCAGGCAGCTTCTGCAAATTCGATCATATTTTCTGCGGACTGCCGCAAACGAGCCTGAGAGGGAGTTTCTATTGCTCTCCAGCTGATGGGGTGTCCAACAGCAAGCGGCTCCAGTCCTGCTGCTTCTCTGACAGTGCTGCATGCGTGGAAATGAACTTCACGTTGGATTTTCTGTGATCGTCTATGAATAAAACTTCTGCTTACACCAAGTAATTTAGCAGCACTTCTAAGTGTCATTTTCTTTTTATTAAGAAGGAAGAAAAGATTTTCATCTTGGTCAGGAGACCATGTCAGTGCGCGAGGCATTAAATACTCTCTTTCTCTTTCAGATCGGGTGAACGGCCTCATTATTCCGATACCAACTGAAAAACGAAGGCGAGATTTGACGTTCTATTAACGATGATGGGTGTGTTGCTATAATAAGTTATCTATTTTTATATTTTGTACAAATATTTAAATGCAACTTTTTCAGTGTTTATTGTTCATATAGTGAAATGTTGTGTCGAATAATATATTTTTATTTATGATTAAATTTATCAAAAA
>NZ_JBDNXK010000021.1:0-40302 GCF_047721705.1 Acetobacter sp.
GCCATGCAGGGGCTTGCCCCCCCGAATAATGAAACGATCCATGTCTCAGAGCCTCGGGGTCGCGACGCCGCGCTGGTGCATGTATTTACCCGAACGGTCAGCATAACTGACTTCGCAAGGCGATGCGCCCTGGAAAAACAGGAACTGACAGATGCCTTCGTTGGCATAGATGCGGGCGGGCAGGGGCGTCGTGTTGCTGATTTCGATCGTCACCTGACCTTCCCACTCGGGTTCCAGCGGCGTGACATTCACGATGATGCCGCAGCGCGCGTAGGTGGATTTGCCAAGGCAGACGACGAGGGTGTCGCGTGGGATGCGAAAATATTCGATCGTGTGCGCGAGCACGAAACTGTTGGGCGGGATGATGCAGACTGACGCCGTGCGGGAGACGAAACTGTCCTCCGTGAAAGCCTTCGGGTCGACGATCGCGTTGTTCACATCCGTGAAGATCTTGAAATCATCGGCCACGCGTGCGTCATAGCCATAGGATGACAGACCGTAGGAGATGACGCCGTCACGCTTCTGGTTTTCCACAAAAGGTTCGATCATGCCGTCATTGAGAGCCCTCTCGCGTATCCAGGTGTCGGGCATGATCGGCATCAGTGGTTCTCCGGGCGGTTGTCTGGTCCGGACGGTTTTTCTCCCTCCGGGCTCACGGAAGGCATCTCTGCCCGCGCGCGAGCCTGCGCCTTACGCCGCCTGAGGTTGGCGCGCAAGGCCTCCGCTTCTGCGGCGAGGCGTTCCTGACGCGCCGCTTCGGCCGCGGGACTCAGTCGAGGGCCGTCGGTCTTGTCCTTGTCGCGAGTGGTGGATCGGGAAGGCGTGTCGGGTGCTGTCATTCCGAAATCTTCATGTCCAGACCTAGTGTCATCCTCTATGCCGGTTCTGGCGGCGGTCCGTCTTTCTATCTTGCTTGCTGGCCAACGACCAGTTCCTTCGCATGGAAGGCCGGAATCCTTCCGCTTTCAGGATGAAACTTCTCTCATGTGGTGGCGTTTAATGGTTCAGTATCAATCGAACTGTGCAGGAAAATAATGATCAAAATGAAAAGCAAAAGCTCTTCCATTCTGCGTGTTGCAGGTGTGGCGTTCCTGACGCTGGGTCTTGCTGCCTGTAATGCCGTGCATGGAGCCGGGCGTGATGTAAGCGCCATTGGTCATGACGTTTCACGCGGAGCCTCCGCCACCCAGCAGGGCATTACCAACACGACAGGAGCCTCCACCCACTGAAGGTGAGGGGAAGGTGGGGCGGTTGCGTGCCCCCATTCATAACAATCTTTGTATGGCGCGATTTTGAATATTTCCGCAGTCTCGGCTGTCTGGCAGGATGGACGCGGCAAAAGTGCCCGGGCGGCGCGGAGGAAAGACATTGAGACGAAAGACGTCGATTGTGGCGTATGTTGTGGGGGCTGGCTTTTTGTGTGCTGCTCTGAACTGCGCGCGCGCTGACGCTCAGTCGACGGGAAATGAACTGGTCGATCACATCAATGCAGCCCGCGCGATGAAGACAGCCAATCCGTCCGGAGCAGAAAAGGCTTCGCGGGATCCAAATGGTGATGATCAGATCGAGAGTCTGAATGCGGCGCAGCTTGGGGCTGCCTACAAGGGGCCTACCTATTATAAAGGGCAGGCAATTCCGGCCGCGCGTCCCGTGGTGATCGACACGGGTAAATCCGGCGCGCCCGTGTCTGCTGGCATCAGCAGTGAGAAAGCTACCCCTCCGCCTGTATCGAAATCTGCCACAGACGCCTATCATGGCGCACTCTATCACCCGGCCGGCAGTTCGCCACTTCCTCCTCCTCAAGCATACTGAAGCGGATCATCCGCTTCCTGTTATCTGAACGAAAAGGAGAAGATTCCTTCATCTTCTGCTCGATGAACGCTGTTGATACAAAAAAATCATAAATTTTTGCCATAACTGCGCCTGAATTGATTCTCAGGTGAAGCTGTTCTCCTCGCGCAGGTGAGTAGCTATGAATCGGCCGCAAAACGGAATGTGGCTCTGAAGGGGATGTTGGATGGAAGTGACGGGACTGGCAGCGGTATTGCTTGCGACAGCGCTGCTGCTGGTGGTCGTCAGTGCCGTGCAGCCTGTGGCGCGGCGACTGGAGGTTTCTGAAACCGTCCTGCTGGCGCTCGTTGGCATCGTGATCGGCGGTGGCGCCGATCTGGTGATTCGGGGCACTTACACCGAAAAAATACCGACTGTAGCCGGGACCGCACTGAACGGCGTGGCGGAAACGCTGCTCGATTTTCCGATCAGCAGTGAGGTGTTTCTTCTCGTCTTCCTGCCAGTTCTGGTGTTTCAGGGCGCGCTCGCCATTGATGTGCGGCGTCTTGCGGATGAGGCGGCGACAGTGCTGCTGCTGGCCGTTGTCGCCGTTCTGGTTTCCACGGCGACCATTGGTTTCGCTCTTTTCCCGTTCGCGGGCATGCCTCTGGTCATCTGCCTGCTTCTGGGGTCGATCGTCGCCACGACCGACCCATCGGCCGTGGCAGGTATCTTCCGTGATATCGGTGCCTCATCCCGTCTCACAAGACTGGTCGAAGGCGAGGCTCTGCTCAACGATGCCGCCGCCATCGCCATCTTCGCCACGCTGCTGGAGGCAGTGACCGCCCATCGCTCCATCGCCATTGGCAGTGCGGCACTGTCCTTTGTCATCTCTTTCGCTGGCGCCATTGCCATCGGCATCCTTGGCGCGCGTCTGATGCTTTACATGATCACCGTGCTGGGCAATGCGCCTGCGGCGGAAACGACGCTGACGGTGGCGTTGCCCTACATCGTTTATATCGTCTGTGACGAAATCATCGGCGTGTCGGGGGTCGTGGCCACGGCTGCGGCGGGTCTGACCATGTCGGTCTATGGTCCGTCCACATTCCGCCCCCAGACATGGCGGTTTCTCAATGAACTCTGGCAGCAGCTCGTGTTCTGGGCCGGATCGCTGGTGTTCGTGCTGGCCTCGATGCTGATTCCGCGCCTCCTGGTGGGCATGACGCGCTGGGACATTGTGCTGATCCTGCTCTCCAGCGTCGCCGGTCTTGTCGCACGTGGCGCGGTAGTGTTCGGGCTGCTTCCCATCCTATCATGGACCCGCCTTGCGCCGCCTGTGCCCAATCCGTTCAAGGTGACGATGGTATGGGGCGGTCTGCGTGGCGCCATTACGCTCGCTCTGGCTCTGGCGGTTACGGAAAATCCGCATATCTCAACGCCCGTCGCCCATTTCGTCGGTATCATCGCTACCGGCTTTGTGCTCATCACGCTGCTGCTCAATGGCACCACGCTGCGTTCGGTCGTGCTGTTCCTTAAGTTGGACCAGCTCTCGGCCATCGATCAGGCGCTGAGACATCAGGTGCTGAGTATCGCGCTGGAAAAGGTTGCGGATCGCGCAAAGGAAACAGGCGAGGAACTCGGTTTTTCTTCAGACGCCATGCGCCCGGTGATCGACGGGCTGGAAGTGCGTGCCCATGAGGAACGCTCTGCCAATACTTTCGATACCGACCTCGCCGACCGCCAGCGAGTGACACTGGCCCTGATCACCATCGCCAGCCAGGAAAAATCGATCCTGCTCGATATTTTCCGTATTCAGGGCATATCGCGCCGCGTGATGGAAACGTTGCTGCGGACCACCGAGGCGATGATTGATGGGGCGCGTCTGGAAGGACGGTTCGGATATGTCCGCGCATTACGTCGGCGACTGAAACCCTCGGTCAGATTCCGCGTCGCCCAGTTTGTTCATAGCTGGATGCACTATGACAAGCCGCTGATGGGGGCGATGGCCGAGCGGTTCGAAATGCTGATGGTGGGCCATCTCGTCTCTATTTCGCTGGCCCGTTTTCTGCGGGAAAGCATGGAGCCGACACTTGGCACCCGTGTCAGCGAGATTGTGGCGGAGACCTTGGCCCGGCAACGCAAGATGCTGGATGAGGCGCTTGTTGCCCTGCGAATGCATTATCCGGGCTATTCGGAAGCGCTGGAAACCCGGATTTTTCGGCAGATCGTCCTGCGCCTTGAGGGGCAGCAGATTGATGACATGCACGCTGAATCCCTGATCAGTGACGAACTGTTCCGCGAGCTGCATCGTGAGGTGGATCGGCGGCGCGCGCGTCTTGAGCGCCGCATGACTTTCAATCTGCGCAACAATATCGAAGACCGCCTGCAGGGTGCTCTCGTGTTCAGAGGGCTGCCCGCAGCAGCTTTGCATGACCTGTCCATGAGCGCTTCGCTGCGGTTTCCTTCAGTGGGTGAATCGCTGCTGAAACGTGGTCACAAGGTGAAGACCGTCTATTTCGTCAGCGCAGGCAGGGCGGAAATGCACGTCAAGGAGCGGGATATTCTTTTTGGTGCGGGCGATCTTATCGGCGCGCTTGAGCTTCTCGAAGGCCAGCCCATGCCGGGAACTGTCAGAACGGTTCAGTTCGGTCACATGCTGGCTATTCCGGCCGCTCGCTTCCTGCGTCTGATGGATGATTATCCGGTCATGCGAAAGAATCTCGAAGCCGCCGTGAGGGCCCGCGCGGATCATGAGATCAACGCCGTCCATCTGTTGGGCGCTGGAGAGGAACATGAGCCGCAGGGGCAGCCTGCCACCCGTTATCTGGCCGCCTCGAAGGAATAAGTGCGTCGGGTGAGCTTTTATTGAAACGCCGTCGTCAGGCGGCTAGAGTGACGGCATCATGAGCATGGCAGAAACAAGCAAGGCGACGGCAATGGCCCTTTCGCCAATCGATCTCGGTGGCGTCGTGCTGGATACGCCAGTTATCCTCGCGCCGATGGCCGGTGTCACGGACGTGCCGTTCCGCAGGCTGGCGCGTCGTTTTGGAGCGGGCCTCGTCGTCTCCGAGATGATCGCTTCGTGGGCCATGGTGCGTGAAAATGACGCCACGCTCCGCATGGCCGAAGTGGCCGATACGGAAGGCCCAAACTCCATTCAGCTCGCTGGATGCGACCCGGACGCGATGGGAGAGGCCGCGCGAATTGCCGTCGGCAGAGGCGCGAACATCATCGACATCAATTTTGGCTGTCCGGTGAAAAAGGTTGCCGTGGGGCAACTGGCAGGCTCTGCCCTGATGCGTGACGAAGTGGCTGCCGGTCGTCTGCTGGAGGCAACCGTCAAGGCCGTGGATGTACCTGTCACTCTCAAGATGCGTATGGGGTGGGATCATGACCATCTTAATGCGCCCAATCTGGCCCGGATTGCACAGGAATCCGGCATTCGCATGATTACGGTGCATGGCCGCACGCGCCAGCAGTTCTATAACGGCTCTGCCGACTGGGCCTTTATCCGCAGGGTGAAGGAAGCCATGACACTGCCTGTCATCGCCAATGGTGATATCGTTACGGTGGAAGACGCGCGGGATGCACTCGCTCTCTCCGGCGCGGACGGCGTGATGATCGGGCGTGGCAGCTATGGGCGTCCGTGGTTCCTCGGGCAGGTCGCGGAAGCATTGCGCACGGGCGAGGCGCCTGCTGATCCGGATCTGGAAACTGAGCGGGCCGTCGTGCTGGAGCATTACGATGCGATGCTGCGCCATTTCGGTGCGCACCCGGGACTACGGCTCGCCCGCAAACATATCTCCTGGTATTCGGCTGGCCTGCCTGAGTCCGCCGGTTTCCGCGCTGCTGTGAACCGCATGGACGATGCCGCTGAAGTGATCGCCGCCATCAACGCGTTCTATGACCGGCAGATCGCTGCGGGCGCTGTCAGAGCGCCGCGCGCCAGAGGTGCGGCTGGTGAAGCTCTTGAACGCAGCGGAAGTGATGCGGAAACGCGTAAAGCTGCATGAGGCGCGCACTGTCGTCGGAAGGGCGGGGTAACGGCGCGGAGGTTCTTCCTGACGCAAACCTGCTTCTCGAAGCGCTCCCGACCCCGCTGCTTCTGGTCGGCCGCGACGACAGGATACTCTGCGTCAACACCGAGACGGAAAGCTTTTTTGCCCGGTCCCGATCGTTGCTCCAGCGTGAGACGCTGCACGATCTGGTGCCCGAAGACCATCCGCTTTTCCTGCTGCTGAGGCAGGTAAGGGAAACCGGAGGCATGGTCACCGAGCATGGCATTACTTTCAGTTCTCCCCGTTTCCACCGCGAGGGTGTGACCGTCAAAGGGTCACCTGTGATGGAGTTTCCGGATCAGGTTTTGCTGCTCATTCAGGATGCGTCTTCAACCAAAGTGCTGGATCGCCAGTTGACTTTCCGTTCAGCAGCCCGGAGCGTGTCAGGCATGGCGGCCATTCTAGCGCATGAGGTGAAGAATCCGCTCTCCGGCATTCGTGGCGCCGCCCAGCTTCTTGAGGGCTCGGTGCAGGAAAGCGACCGGGAACTCGCCGTCCTGATCCGTGACGAAGCCGACCGTATCCGCAGCCTTGTCGACCGGATGGAAATGTTCGGTGAAAAGCCCGTAGGGCGGCGCGCGGTCAATATTCACCGTGTGCTGGAACATGTCCGGGCTCTGGCGCTGAACGGATTTGCCAAGGATATTCCGATTATTGAGGAATATGATCCCTCTCTGCCGCCCGTGTGGAGCAACAGGGATGAGCTTGTGCAGGTGCTTCTCAACCTCGTGAAAAACGCCGCGGAAGCGATTACGGAATCAGGCGCGCCGGGAACCATCACTCTGTTGACGGCCTACCGCCAGGGATTGCGCCTTGCCGTGCCGGGTGCAGATCAGCGCCGTCATTTGCCGCTGGTCGTGACAGTCAGGGATACCGGGCCGGGCTTTGCCGAAGCCATCCGCCCCCATCTGTTCGAGCCGTTTCTTACGACCAAGACAGCCGGTTCCGGGCTTGGGCTGGCGCTCGCGGGAAAGATCGTCAACGACCATGGCGGCGTGATAGAGGTGGAAAGCAAACGGGGCTGCACCGAGATCAGTCTGCACCTGCCGGTCGTGACGGAGCAGACTGAGGGAATCACCTGACCAGACGGTAAATGCTTGTTGTGTCTCAAACAATTCCGCGCATGATCGCGCAGGCTTTTCAAAGGTGATAATTTTCTCATATGGCGCTGCCCACCATCCTCGTCGCCGATGACGATCGTTCAATCAGAACTGTTCTCAGTCAGGCACTGGGCCGCGCGGGATATCAGGTGCGCACGACCGCAAGCGCCGGCGCATTGTGGCAATGGATCGAGGATGGAGAGGGCGATCTGGTCATCACCGATGTGATGATGCCCGATGAAAACGGTCTCGACCTCGTGCCCCGTATCCGGCGGGTTCGACCGGATCTGCGCGTGCTGGTGATGAGTGCGCAGTCAACGCTGGTGACAGCCGTGAAAGCGACACAGCGCGGCGCATTTGAATATCTTCCCAAACCCTTCGATCTGACTGAATTGTTGGCGGTGGTGGAGCGTGCACTCAGCGCGCCTGTGTCGGCGCTTCCGATGCCTGCCACGCAGAAGGCGCCTGAAGAACAGATGCCTCTGATCGGCCGCTCCACGGCGATGCAGGACATCTACCGGATGATCGCGCGCCTCACGACGTCGGACCTCACAGTCATGATCAGTGGCGAAAGCGGGACTGGCAAAGAGCTTGTGGCACGTGCACTGCATGACTATGGCCGACGCAGGACCGGGCCATTTGTGGCGGTAAATGTCGCGGCCATCCCACGCGAGCAGATCGAGGCGGAACTGTTCGGACAGGAGAGGGGAGCCGGCAATCTCGTAGGCACGCGCTCATCGGGGCGTTTCGAGCAGGCCGCAGGGGGCACGCTCTTCCTTGATGAGGTGGGCGACATGTCGCAGGAGGCGCAGACGCGTCTGCTACGTGTGTTGCAGGAAGGGGAGTTCACGGCTGCCGGAGGCCGACAGGCCATTCGGGCCAATGTCCGCATTGTCGCTTCCACCCAGCGGGATCTGAAGCAGTGCATTCGCGAAGGCACATTCCGCGAGGATCTGTTCTATCGCCTCAATGTCGTGCCGATCCGCATTCCACCGTTACGGGAGCGAGTGGAAGATATTCCGCTGCTTGTGCGCCACTTTCTCGATATGAGCGCGGAGGGCGATCATTCCCCGATCACCCTGAGCGATGAGGCGATGAAGCGTCTTCAGGCATGGCAGTGGCCGGGCAATGTCAGGGAACTGGAAAACCTGATCCGACGCATTTCCGTGCTTTATAGCCACGACATCATCGGTGACGCCGTTATCGAAACCGAGTTGATGGAAACGATGCGGCAGGGACCCGTCCCGATGGGAGCCCGTCTGGAAGCCGAAGAGCCCTTTTCCTCCGTTGTGGAACGACATTTGCGCAAGTTCCTGACGGAGGCCGAGAACAGTGGCATGCCCGTTACCGCCCTGCATGAGCGGGTCATCGCGGAAGTCGAGCGACCTCTCATTCGGCTTGTGCTGGAATCGACGCGGGGAAACCAGATTCGTGCGGCGGCGGTGTTGGGCGTCAACCGCAATACATTGCGCAAGCGGATACGGGATCTCGAAATCCCCCTGTCAAAAGGGTCGTCGGACCGGGATGCAGGATGAGGCGTAGCGTGAACGGCAACAACATCGTCACACGCGCACTGGAACTGCGGAGCGTTTCCTTCATTCTCGTAGCACTGGCGCTTCTGCTGGTGTTCGCGATGTTTGTCGTGCTGTCGGGGGGAGCCGTGATGGCGCACCACCCCATCGTGCAGAACGCCATCTTCGTGCTTGGTGGTGCCACGCTCCTGTTGTTGGCAGTGATGATCGGCCTTTGGACACGCCGTCTGGTCAGGGAGCGCCGCCAGCTTGGCGGGGCCGCAGGCGCGCGCCTTCACGTGCGGCTTGTGTCACTGTTCGGGCTGGTTGCCGTCGCCCCGACAATCGTGATCGGCATTTTTGCCACGCTGTTCTTCGATTACGGCATCCAGATATGGTTCTCCGATCGGGTGAACACGGCGTTGAACGAAGCGCTGGAAGCCTCTCGCGGATATCTGACCGAGCACAACGCCAATATCCGCACAGAAGCGTTTTCGTTGGCCAACTACCTGGTCAGCGCCGAGAACGAGTTGCAGATCAACGGCACGGATCTGTTGCATGACCCCGATACGCTGGGGCAGATGCTGGACAGTCAGGCGACCATTCGCGGTCTGACCGAGGCTGTTGTTTATGACCCGATCACCAACAAGGTCATCGCGGCCGGAGGAATGCTGAGCCGATCCGGTTATAATCAGCCGCTTCCCCCGCCTTCGGCGGCAGTGATGGCGCGGACGAATGATGTCGCCATTTATGACAGCCCCGATGAAAAGGTCGTGCGCGCCGTCGTGACGGTGAGCGAAACGCCGGAAATGATGCTGGTCATCACGCGCCCCGTCGATCCGGAAATCGTCGGGCACATGCGCAAGACCGAAAAGGTGGTGTCGGACTACAAGCGTCTGGACCGCAACCGGATGAAGATTCAGGTCATCTTCGTGATGATCTTCGTGCTGGTGGCGTTGCTGGTCATGCTCGCTGCGGCTCTGATGGGGCTGACGCTCGCCCGGCAGATCGCGCGCCCGCTTGGGCTACTGATGGATGCGTCGCACAAGGTCAGTGAAGGCGATCTGTCAGTTCGTGTGCCGGAGGATGGGCGAGATGACGAGATCCGCAGTCTCTCCCATGCCTTCAATCTGATGACCGATGAACTCGCGAGCCAGCGCACGCAGCTGATGGATGCGTATGAGCAGATCAACGAACGCCGACGCTTTACGGAAGCCGTGCTTTCCGGCGTTTCCGCTGGGGTCATCGGTCTGGACGCGCATGCGAAAATCGAACTTCCCAATCTTGCAGCCTCCAATCTGCTGGGACGTGACCTGACGCTCAGCATCGGCGGCGCGCTGGATGAGGTGATCCCCGAGTTTTCTCCGGTTCTGACGGCGCTTCAGGCGGGCAACGGCCGGGTGCAGACGCAGGAAGTGCAGATCGGCACGCCGGGGCATCGCCGTATCCTGCTGGTGCGGATTGCGGCGGAGATCGGGGACGCCGAGACGCGAGGATATGTCGTCACGTTCGATGACATTACGGCGCTTCAGGCGGCTCAGCGCAAAGCCGCATGGGCCGACGTTGCGCGACGGATCGCCCATGAGATCAAAAATCCGCTAACGCCCATCCAGCTTGCCGCCGAGCGGTTGAAACGGCGCTTCCTGAAAGAGATTTCCTCGGACCCTGATACCTTCCGCCAGTGTGCTGACACAATTGTCCGGCAGGTGGGGGATATCGGGCGTATGGTCGATGAATTCTCGGCTTTTGCACGGATGCCGCAGCCGCGCATGGCGGATGAGGATCTGTCCGCCATCGTGAGGGAGGCGCTTGTTCTGCAGAAAGGAGCACACCCGGAGATTCTTTACGACGTCCGCCTTCCTGTGGGACAAGGACCGATGCTTTCCTGTGACCGGCGCCAGATCGGCCAGACCCTTACCAATCTTCTCCAGAATGCAGCGGACGCTGTTGCCATGACGGGGCGGGGTTCCGGGTTGCAGGTCGCTCATGGGTCTGAGGAAACCATTGGTGTTTCCGGGAGTTACGTAGGGACGATCCGTGTCGAGGTCAGGGAAGATGGGGAGCAGGCTCAGATTATCGTAACGGATGATGGGGTAGGTTTGCCGAAAGATGATCGGGAGCGGTTGACGGAGCCGTATGTCACCCACAAACCTAAAGGGACAGGGCTGGGGCTGGCCATTGTCAAGAAAATCATGGAAGACCATGAAGGGACAGTCGAACTCAGGGATCGTCCTGATGGCGACGGGACGGAGGCTGTTCTGACCTTGCCGCTCAAGACTGGAGCACAGAAAGAAAACCATGGCGTATGAAATCCTGATCGTCGACGACGAACCGGATATCCGCATGCTGATCGAGGGTATCCTTCATGACGAAGGATACGAGACCCGAGTGGCCGGTGATTCGGACTCGGCTCTGGCGGCCTTCAGGGCGCGGCGTCCTTCGCTGGTCATTCAGGACATCTGGTTACAGGGTTCGAAACTCGACGGGCTCGAAATCCTCAAGACGATGCAGGCTGAAGACCCAAGCGTTCCCGTCGTGATGATTTCCGGACATGGTACGATCGAGACAGCCGTGGCGGCTCTCCAGCACGGCGCTTACGATTTTATCGAGAAGCCTTTTCAGTCCGACCGCCTGCTGGTGATTGTGCGCCGGGCACTGGAAGCATCTCGTCTTGAACGGGAAAACGCGGAACTGCGTCTTCGGGCCGGTCCTGAAAGCACGCTGTTCGGCGAAAGCGCGGCGATTTCTTCAGTTCGGGCTCAAATCGAGAAAGTTGCACCGACCGGCTCCCGCGTGCTGATCACTGGCGCGCCGGGCAGCGGCAAGGAAGTGGCGGCGCGGATGATCCACGCGCGGTCCCGCCGGGCAGACGGGCCGTTCATAGCGCTGAACTGCGCCACGCTTGCCCCCAGCCGCTTTGAAGAAGAGCTGTTCGGTCTGGAAGGGCTGGAAGGCATTCCTCGTCGGATCGGTGTTCTGGAGCGCGCTCACAACGGCACGCTGCTATTGGATGAAGTGTCCGATATGCCCATCGAAACGCAGGGCAAGATCGTCCGGGCGTTGCAGGATCAGAGTTTCGAGAGGATCGGCGGGTCAACACGCGTCAAAGTTGATGTGCGCGTCATCTCCACGACGAACCGGGATCTTCAGACGGAAATCGCCGGAGGACGGTTCCGGGAAGACCTTTATTACCGTCTGGCCGTTGTTCCGCTCCGTATTCCAAGCCTGCGTGAACGTCGCGAAGATATTCCCGATCTGGCACGCATGTTCCTGCGGCGGGCCGCGGAAACAGCCGGGCTTGCGGTGCCGGAGCTAAACGTGGACGCGATGGCGGCCCTTCAGGCTTACGACTGGCCCGGCAATGCGCGTGAATTGCGTAACCTGATGGAACGTCTGCTGATCATGTCGCCGGGCAATGAGCCCATCCGGGCGGACATGCTGCCGTCTTCGATCAGCGAGGGTGCGCCGGCGCTGCTCAAGTTCGATTCCAATGCGGATGTCATGAGCCTGCCGCTGCGTGAAGCGCGGGATCTGTTCGAGACCCAGTATCTTCAGGCCCAGCTTCTGCGGTTCGGTGGCAACATCAGTCGGACAGCGGGATTCGTGGGAATGGAGCGCAGTGCGCTGCACCGGAAACTGAAACAGCTCGGTGTCACGTCCGAGGATCGCGCCGTTACATGAGGGCCAGCATCTGGACTGAAAATCCAGTATGCTGAATGATAATTATTTCATTCATTAGTATGGACAGAAGATGGGGAAGGGCGCATGTGCTTTTCTCATCACTCTGTGTTGATGAGTATCAATTTTAGGCAATAACGTGGCGACAGGCTTTCAGCTTTCTGCGGGCGGGGCTATTAGACACTGTTAAGCCTCGTGTCACGCCGAGCAAAAAAACAAAGAAGAAGCAGGACATCCATCGTGGCAAAGTCACCGCCTCAAAACGTCCAGGACGTTTTTCTCGGCCATGTGAGACGCGGAAAAGTTCCGGTGACCATCTTTCTGGTCAACGGCGTCAAACTCCAGGGAGTCATTACCTGGTTTGACGAGAGCGTCATACTCTTGCGCAGAGACAGTCATACGCAACTGGTCTACAAGCATGCCATCAGTACGGTCATGCCCCTCGTGCCGGTCAATGTCATTGAAACCGGCTCCGGAACTGCCGCGATCAATGTGGAGACAGGAGAGCGGGCGTCCGTGCATATGACGGAGAGTGACGAAGCACTTGGCGACGACATCTACTGAAACAGCGATCCCGGCAACACGTGCAGCGGTTATTCTCCCGTGGGAAAAACCGGAGCGTGAGCATGATGTGCGAACAGCCGAAGCGAGACTGGAAGAGGCTGTAGGCCTCACCTCGTCGATCGGTCTGGTTGTTGTCATGAAGGCAGTGCTGCTGTTGCGCGCACGCCGTCCAGCGACCCTGCTTGGATCAGGGCAAGTCGAATCGCTGCGTGAAGCCGTGGCGGAAAAGGAAGTGAAGGTCGTCGTCATCGACGCTCGGCTTTCCCCCGGGCAGCAGCGCAATCTTGAAAAGGCCCTTGGCTGCAAAGTCATAGACCGGACAGGCCTTATTCTCGATATCTTCGGTGCCCGTGCGGCGACCCGTGAAGGCTCGTTGCAGGTCGAACTGGCGCACCTCGAATATCAACGCTCCAGACTCGTGCGTTTGTGGACCCATCTTGAGCGTCAGCGCGGCGGCTTCGGCTTTCTTGGTGGTCCGGGTGAAACGCAGATCGAGGCCGATCGCCGGATGATCGGTGATCGCATTGTGCGCCTGAAGCGCGAACTGGAACAGGTGCGTCGGACGCGCGGGTTGCATCGTAGCGCCCGCAAGCGCGTGCCGTTTCCTGTTGTCGCGCTGGTTGGATACACCAACGCGGGCAAATCAACGCTGTTCAATGCGCTGACAGGTGCGTCCGTTTATGCCCAGAATCAGCTTTTCGCCACGCTTGATCCAACCATGCGGGCGATCCAGCTTCCATCGGGCCGTCGGGTGATTCTTTCCGACACTGTGGGGTTCATCAGCGAACTGCCGACCGAACTCATCGCCGCCTTCCGGGCAACGCTTGAGGAGGTATCGGAGGCTGATATCATCCTGCATGTCCGCGATATCGCTCATCCTGATAGCGACGCTCAGAAAGCCGATGTGCTGGGTGTTCTGGGCGATATGGAACGTGATCATATGCTGGATGGTGACTGGCGTTCCCGTGTCATCGAAGTGCTGAACAAGGCAGATCTCGTTGGCGGTCCCGATGCTGTGTCTCATGCCAATGGTGCCGTCCCCATTTCCGCGATCACGGGGGATGGTCTGCCGGAGCTGATGGCGGCCATAGATGAGCATATGGCTCATGCAATGGAGGTCGTGAGTTACCGGCTGCCTGCGGAAGCCGGGGCGGCCATCGCGTGGCTCTATGAGCATGGTGAGGTGACAGAGCGGAAAGACCACGATCTGGAGGTTGAGATCGTTGCGCGCTTTCGAGACGGTGATCGTGCCCGCTTTGAGAATCAGTTCGGGAATTTTCTTGTGGAAGAAGGTAAAAGCTGAAGGCCTGAGAGCCTGACGCTTTTCCTTTACTCCCAAGCAGGCAGCGCGGATGTGGAGATACGGCAAGATGTTTCTTGCTGTAATGTTTGCTGTGTTTTTTTTTGAGAGTGAAGAAGCTACTCTCGCGCCACTTTATAAACTGTAAAGTGGCGCGAGTGACGGGGCTCGAACCCGCGACCTCCGGCGTGACAGGCCGGCGCTCTAACCAACTGAGCTACACCCGCTTCTTTCGGACAACCCGGCGTTCCGTGTCGTCGTTGGCGGCTTTATAACCGCCTTTTCAGGACTTGCAACTCCACTTTGAGAAAAAAATGCCCTTTCCTGCATTTTCAGTCACTTCCGATGGAAGGAATGGCTGAAAACCGCGATTTCGGATGAAGGGAAAGGGGATATGAAACAGTCGCCGCAGAGTCTGCGTGAGGGAAGGGCATATACTCCTCCTCATTTTCGGGAGAAAAATAAAATCTGGCAGGCGGTCGTGTGACGAGTGGAAGGGGTAAATTGAAATGCGCAGGTGTGCGGCGGATGTGGTTCATTAGATGGGCGTGAGCAAAAGGGAGCTGAAATCCCTTGTAAGCCTTGGCACTCTGCTGGTCCTTTCCGCTTGCGCTTCCGGGCCACAAACATGCCAACTCAGTCGGATTGGGCCGCTCTCCGTCCTGAATGACAAGAACGGTTCACCCCTTATTTCGGTTATGCTCAACGGCAATCCCGCCGTCATGATGGTGGATACAGGCGCGGAGAATTCTCTGGTGACACCGGACGCGGTGGAGAACTTCAATCTCGAAACCACCACCAGGACAGTGACCACGAGAGGCGTGGGAGGCGC
The DNA here is from genome assembly GCF_047721705.1 of Acetobacter sp. Taxonomy (GTDB): domain Bacteria; phylum Pseudomonadota; class Alphaproteobacteria; order Acetobacterales; family Acetobacteraceae; genus Acetobacter. The sequence goes on from NZ_JBDNXK010000021.1 coordinate 14,814, forward strand.
CGTGCGGACACCTGTCATTTCAGCGGACACATTGAAAATCGGCGATGCCGTCGCCTCGCAGGTGGTTTTTATCGAAGCCGATATGCCATCGGCCAGAAAGTATGGGGTCCCTGTTGCGGGATTGTTCGGTGCCGATTTTCTCAGTGGCTATGACGTATTGTTTGATCTTCCAAAACGCCAGATCACCCTATTTCGTCTGGAAGGATGCTCAACGGCGAATCTGGACTGGCAGGAGCCTTTCGAGCGCCTTCCATTCGTTGAACCCAGTCCTGTCAGAGTGACTTTGCCAGCAAAGCTGAATGGAAAATCAATCGACCTGATGCTGGACAGCGGTTCCAACAAGACCACGGTGCTCATGGAGCAGGCGAGGGAAGCGGGCGTGCGACGCGACGCGCTGGAGCAGGACGAAAATCTTGGCAGCACCGGCCTGGATGGCACGCATCTAGACGCATGGAGCCATCGGTTCGACAGTCTGGAGATCGGACCGGACCTCTATCGCGACCCGGAACTTATCGTTGCGCCGCTGGAAACATACTATGCGCTGCTCGGTGCTGACTTTCTCTGGCATATGCCGATGTGGATTTCGTATCGGGAGCAGGCTGTTCTGCTGTTCAAGCCCAATACGTCACCAAAAGCGCCTCCGGCGGAAAACGCCGTTCAGGCGGTTCCCGAAGGGGCGCATGCAGTGGGGCGTCAGTAAAATGATGTCAGGCAGCAGGTTCTGCTGCGAGTGCCACGGCCACGCCATTGATCGTTGCGGCGATGCGGACGGCAGTCTGCACCTGCTCGCTTGATAAGCCGCCTTCACGGACAGCGTGTTCGTGGCTCTTCACGCACATTTCGCACCCATTGATGGCGGAAACAGCGAGGGACCACAGCTCGAAATCGGCCTTGTCCACGCCGGGGCGGGCAATAACGCTCATGCGCAGCTTGGCTGGCATCTGCGTGTAATCGCCACCGACCATGTGGGTGAAACGGTAATAGATGTTGTTCATGCCCATGATGGCTGCGGCGGCTTTAGCCGCGTTCAGCGCCTCAGGTGACAGCTTCGTGTGGAACTCATCGATGATGGCTTTGGTGACTTCCTCGTTGCGGGCTGCAATGGCGGAAGCAATGAACGTACCGGCAAGCTGCTGTTCATTCAGTGTGATGTCGGAAGCGAGGCTGCTGAGGTTGAGACGCAGATCCTTCGCGTAGTCGGGCAGGCGGTCTTTCAGGGCGTCGATCGACATGGCGGCTTAACTCGGTCTTTCTTTCAGGAGAGACGCGCCGTCCGGGGCATACCGGACAGCGCGAATGATCTGGACGGATCAGACTTTCAGGAAGTCGTCACCCTGTTTCCAGTTGCACGGGCACAGCTCGTCGCTCTGCAGACCGTCGAGGATACGCAGGATTTCCTGCGGGTTACGACCGACCGACAGGTCATTGACGGAAACGTGGCGGATGATGCCCTCGTTATCGACAATGAACGTGGCGCGCAGATCGACGCCAGCACCCTTGGCGAGAATGCCGAGGCCTTCGGACAGTTCGCGCTTGATGTCGGACAGCATCGGGATCTCGAGCTTCTTGAGATCTTCGTGGTGCAGACGCCAGTTCAGGTGAACGAACTCGCTGTCGATGGAAGCGCCGTAAACGACGGCATCACGATCAGCGAAGTCTTTCGCGAGCTTGCCGAAAGCGACGATCTCGGTCGGGCAGACGAAGGTGAAGTCCTTCGGCCAGAAGAACACGATCTTCCACTTGCCGGCATCGGTCGTGTCGGAAATCTGGACGAACTTGCCATTCAGGCCTTCCGGGCCACCCGGAACGGCGGTCAGATCAAAGCTGGGAAACTTGTCGCCAACTGTCAGCATCGGAATGCTCCTTGCTTTTCACATTGAGAGACAATGCCGGGAGCAGCATTGCCACGGCGTTATGTATGGCGAGAGTGAGGCAACCATGCCAATGAATAATTTATCACTGAATGATTGATTGAATCGATCATAGCCGGAGGTGGAACCATGATGATCGTTCCCTCACCACAACAGCTTCGCTATCTGCTGGCTCTGGCCGAATACCGGCATTTCGGGCGTGCGGCAGCTGGGTGTTCCGTAACGCAGTCAACATTGTCCGCTGGAATCCTCGCATTGGAACGACAGCTTGATGCTCCACTGCTGGATAGAGGGGTAGGCAAGCGCGTCGTCTTCACACCGCTGGGGGACGAAGTGGTGAGACGCGCACGGACAGCTCTGTCGAGTCTGGAAGCGATTTCCTATCTCGTGCAGGCGTCCCGCGAGCCGATGACAGGCCCCATGCGGCTTGGCGTCATTCCCACCATCGGGCCTTTCGTCGTGTCGCAACTGATCTCGACTGTGAAACAGTGGTTCCCGCAGATCAGTCTGGTCATCACTGAAGATCTGACGGCACGGTTACTGGAAAAACTGGCAAGTGGACGGCTGGATGTAGTGCTGTTTGCGGTGCCCTATCATTGCGAAGGCGTAGAAACGGCGCCTCTCTGGCGCGATCCCCTGCTGCTGGGCGTTCCGGGTGGTCATCCACTCGCTGCGCTCCCAGAAGTGCCCCTGAGCAGGGTCGAGGAAGAAAAAATGGTGTTGATGCAGGATGGACACTGCCTTCGGGACCAGACGATCGATATCTGCCGACAGGGACGAAACTGGGGCGAAGGCGAACTGGAAGATGCGAACACGGCATCCTCCCTTTATACTTTAACAAGAATGATTGATGCTGGCCTCGGCGTCGGATTACTACCGGAACTGGCCGTGGATGCTGGCATTCTTGAGCGTTCGCATGTCGTGGCGCGACCGGTGACCGGCGGTCCGGCATGGCGCACCATCGCTCTGGGGTGGCGGACAGGTTCGCCGCGCACGGAGGATTTCGACATGCTCACCAAGACACTCAGGCGTCTCGCGCCGGAGGGAAGAGGGAGCATCACGTCCGAAGAAGGCTTATAAACAGCCTCTTAACTTGAGAAATCAGGCTCTTTGCATTGACTTTTTCCCTGCGGCTTCGTATGTCGCACGCACTTTTTCTTGCGGACATGCTGCCGCAGACGGATGGAAGAAACGCGTTATGAAAATCAGAAACAGCCTTAAGTCGGCTAAAATCCGTGACAAGGACTGCCGCGTCGTGCGTCGTCGTGGTCGCGTCTATGTCATCAACAAGAAGAACCCGCGCATGAAGGCTCGTCAGGGCTGATCGCTCGATCGACCGGATTTTGCGTATGCACGAAAAAACCCGCCTGACGGCTCTGGAAACAGAACCCCGTGGCGGGTTTTTTCGTTTTGTCTGGCTTTCTGTGGGAATGTCGCTGTTCCCGGTGACGGCGGGATACGCCGCTCCATCATCTCCCCAGCAGCAGGCCGAGGCACACACCCAGCAGAAGATCGCGGCACTCGCCACGCAACTGGCCAAGACAAAGAACGGCACGGAGGCGGCTCTCCTGAGAGGGCAGCTTGAAGAACTCCGCACCAAACCCATCCGCCCCGCCACGATGCTTCTGGTCAGACGTGCGACCCGCGAACTGGGCAGTCAGAAGGTCGGCGACGCGATCGATGATTTCGGTGCCGCCCTGTCATTGCAGAGTGACCTTGCCGTGCTGTGGCGCCTGCGCGCGCAGGCTCGTCTGACAGGTGGCGACACGATGGGAGCCATCAGCGATCTGGGCGTTGCGCTCCAGTACGACGGTAATGACGCCATCAGCTGGGAAACGCTAGCGGCGGCCGAGGATGCCGCAGGGGACGATCAGGCCGCGCTCAAGGCATGGCAGCGCTTGATCGAGCTTGATCCCTGTCTGCCGGGGGCCAAGGAGCGGTTGGAAAAGCTGCGCCTCAAGGCGTTCGGCCGTCCCACCTAAAACGCACACAGGCCCGAACGAGAGATACTCGCCGGGCCTGTTTGTTTTGAGCGTGAAAGCCTTCAGCTATTTGCGCCGAACGTCGTGCGGGTAATTTCGAACAGGAACCACGTGCGGCGTTCGCTTTCGTCGATCCAGTTCTCAAGGAGACTGGTCGTCGCGCAGTCGCCAACTTCACTCGTCAGCCCATGCACCTGACGCATTTCGGCGACCAGTTGCTTGTTGTCCTCACAGAGTTCCGCGATCATGTCAGGAGCGTCGACATAGTCGGCGTCGTTGTCCTTGAGGCGCTGAAGGCGGCTGACTTCACCAATGGAGTGCAGCGTCAGCCCACCGAGCTTGCGGGCACGTTCTGCCATCGGGTCTGTCATCGCGAAAATCTGTGCGCTCTGTTCATCGAGCAGCAGGTGCAGATCGCGGAACTGACGACCGCTCATGTGCCAGTGGAAATTTTTCGTCTTCATATAAAGCGCGAAGACATCGGCAAGCAGCGCGCGCAGTGCGGCGGCAATGTTTTCCACGCCCTCTCTGGGGAGGTCAGTAGGTGTGCCGAGATAATGACGGATTTCGGCTGACTGAGCCTGTGCGGCCTTGGCCGAAGAAGATGATTTCGCCATGATATTTAGTCCCTTTGCTGGTCCGTCTTCGCTGACAGGGCACATCATCGATGGGCGCCTTTGCTGCGGCCGGACAGGGGTGCAGCGTTTGATTTCTGCAGGCGATATGCAGGCGTTTTTTGGGGGGCGATGTCAAGCGCGCTGGCTATGTCTGCAAAGCGTTGCAGCAATTATCACAGAACATTCTTATCCGCGCTTTCCGTCCGGGTGATCTGGAGAACGCTGCTGCGGCCTGCCTTTCGGAACGAGTCGGGAAAAAGGGCATGACCTTCCCGCAGGAGAGCCTGGGCCTGTGGGGTGAAGTCGTTCCTCTCATTATGCAGCACAAGGCCGGGCAGGAGGCGTGATCCCGCCTGTCCGCCCTGTCGCCCGCGAAGCAGAACGATTCTGGCCTCTTCTCCCGCATGGGGCCAGAGAGGCACCATTTCCACGCTTCCTATGCCGGTGGCTTCACACGCAGCCAGAGCCTCGGCCAAGCGGGAAGAGGGCAGGGCAAGCGTCATGGAGCCTTTCTGCCGGAGCAGGGCCGAGAGAGATTGAATCCACCGAACAAAAGTATCCGTTTGAGCTCGTCGCGCCCTGTCCCGGCGATGATGAGGCGAGGCTGTCGCATCAGTCCGATGCCAAGGAGGGTTGGCAAAGACGTGATCGAATCGGGAGCTGCCCGGAGGGAGGACGGCTGCATTGCAGATATCGCCGGAAACAATATGTATATTAGGGCGTTCGTTCGTGGCGGCATTTGCTGCGGCAAGAGCCGCCGTCTCGGAATCGAGTTCGATTCCGATGGCTGTCAGTTGTGGGACACGCGCTGTCAGGCACAGAAGGCCCGCGCCCGCGCCACACCCTGCTTCCAATACTCTTTCACCCGGTCGGGCTGGAACGAGAGCAGCCATCAGAACGGGTTCGAGACCGGTTCGGTAACCGTTGCGAAACTGCTGATAGGCAATTCTGCCCCCCAGCAAAGTGCCTGCAGTGGTTTCCGGAAGCCGGGAAAGAGGCGGAGTTGCGCTTGGGACAACTTGACCGTCTCCTGAGCGCCGCTCATATGGTTGCACTATCACGGTCCCTTTTTCGGGAGAAAGTCATTTGCGCGTCGCAGTCAATCTGCCGAACATGGAGAGCCCCGCCAGCGAGGCCCCAAGAGAAGCGGTCAAGAAGATCTCGGGCGGCGCACGTGGAAATGAAGCCATGAAGTCGCCCACCAGCGAGAACGTCCTCAAGGCGCTCGCCGATTATCTTGCCGAAGACATGCTGGCCTGCAACCGGGAAATTATCGCCCGCATGCAGAGTGATGTGCCGCTCATCCCGCAGCTTGCAGCACATCTGGTCGCGGCTGGCGGAAAACGGCTGCGTCCGCTGCTCGTGCTGGCGGCAGCGCGCCTTGCTGGCTACCGGGAGCAGGGCGAGGGAATGCGGCATATCGGTGTCGCCGCCTGCGTGGAGTTCATTCACACAGCCACGCTTCTGCATGATGATGTGGTGGACAACAGCCAGTTGCGTCGCGGACTTGCCAGTGCCAATGCCGTGTTCGGCAACAAGGCTTCCGTGCTGGTTGGTGACTTCCTGTTCGCGCGGGCCTTCCAGATTCTCACGGCTGGCGGTTCGCTACCGGTGATGGCCATTCTCTCCGCGGCTTCCGCGACGCTTGCCGAGGGCGAGGTCATGCAGATGACCACGCAGAACGATCTCACAACAACTGTGGATCGCTACCTGCAGGTGATCTACGGCAAAACTGCGGCCCTGTTCGCCGCAGCGTGCGAAACGGGCGCTGTCGTTGCCGGAGCGGATGAGCAGACTCGGGAAGCGCTGCGTCAGTATGGCGCTAATCTGGGTATGGCATTCCAGTTGGTCGATGATGCGCTGGATTATTCGGCGGATCAGGCGGTTCTGGGCAAGACTGTCGGCGATGATTTCTATGAGGGTAAGGTCACCCTGCCGGTTCTTGCGGCTTACCATGCCGGAAACAAGGACGATCAGGAATTCTGGCGTCGGACAATCGAAGATAGCGACGACGGTCAGCAGGACGGTGATCTTGAGCATGCTCTGGAACTGATCGCCCGGACGAATGCCATCGATGTCACTATGGACAAGGCCCGCGATTATGCGCAGGCGGCGAGCGACGCGCTTGATCGCATGTCGAAAGCGGGACTGGCAGCCAATGCCGATATGGAACCGCTCAGGCAGCTTCTGAAGGATGTTGCGATCTACACTGTAGACCGCGCTCGCTGAGGCAGGTCACTCAGCTATGAGGAGGCTTCCATAGGCCCACATGGCTGTAACCAAATGGAAGAAGATGCTCTTCCAGCAGGGCGCTATCTTGCGGAAGTGCTGTGAACCACACCCGGTTCGTTTTTTCTCGCGAGATGTCCTTGAAGGCACGTCCTTCCAGAACCGTGGCTGTCTGTCTGGCGACTGCGTTGGCGGGGTCCAGCCACGCCACATGCGGCGGTGAAACGGCCCTGAGGGCATCCACGAGAAAAGTGTAGTGCGTGCATCCTAGGGCGACGGCATCAATGCGCTCACCATCTGGCTGCCCGAACAGGCCCATTGCTTCCTGTCGAATGAGTTCAGGATCAATTGTTTCGCCCCTGAAAACAGCCTCCGCATAGTCTGCGAGGTAACGGGCGCCATAGGCGACCAGAGTGCAGTCGGGCGCATATTGCTCATGCAGAGCCGCCACATAGGGGCGGCGCACTGTGGCCCGTGTAGCCAGCAGGCCGATCACGCGGCTCTGACTGATGCGCGCAGCCCAGCGCACGGCTGGGACGCAACCTATGAAAGGAATGTCGGGGCGTTTTTCACGCAATGCGGTGAGCGCCAGCGTGCTGGCCGTGTTGCAGGCAATGACGACGGCATCTGGTTGGAGCGTTTCGATGGCACGATCAATGAGCGTGACGATATGCCGGGAAAGCACGGCGTCGTCCTGCTCGCCATAAGGGAACAGGGCCGTATCAGCGAGATAATCGATGCCAGCCAGCGGCAGATGGCGACGCAATGCCGCCACCACACCCAGTCCCCCAATGCCGGAATCGAACGCCAGCAGCCGCCCTTCTGCTTGTGACGGCAGAAAAGCCTCTTCGACAGTTTTATCTCGATTCGGCAGTGAAACAGCCTGCGTCACGGCATTCAGGAGTCGCGGGCTGTCTTCAGAGCCAGAGCTTCTTCAAGGCTGCCGACGCCACCATGACGGGCCGACCAGCCGCATGGGTCTTCAAGGAAGCGACGCACTTCAGCCGCAGCGCCTTCCGAGAAGTAAGGACGCTCGGCACAGGCCTCAAGCACGTCCCACCATGTGCAGAGAGAGTGCAGGGAGATGCCCATGTCGGACAGAGTTTTATGCGCGCCCGGGAACACGCCGTAGAAGAACACGACGAAAGTGTGATTGAGGATTGCACCCGCATCACGCAACGCCTTGGCGAATCCGACCTTGGACGCACCATCTGTTGTCAGATCTTCGACGAGCAGGGTGCGCATCCCTTCCGGCACATCGCCTTCAATCTGGGCATTGCGGCCAAAACCTTTTGGTTTTTTGCGCACATAGGCCATCGGCGTCATCATCCGGTCGGCAAACCATGCGGCGAACGGAATGCCGGCCGTCTCACCGCCGACCACGGCGTCAATGCTTTCATAACCGACGTGACGGCCGATTTTCTCAACACCGAGTTCTACGATCTTCGCGCGTGCGCGAGGGAAAAAGATGATTCGGCGGCAGTCGATGTAAACTGGTGATTTCCAGCCAGAAGTCAGAGTGTAAGGCTCTTCCGGACGAAAATTGACAGCCTTGATTTCTAGCAGGAGGCGGGCGGTTGTGAGCGCTGCATCCCGGTCCCACGCTGATGCGTCATTGCCGAGAACCGTTTCCTGTTCGATCATGTGTTTTATGTCCCTTATTCATCGCGCGCTTCGCTCGCCAGCGTCGACGAGGCATAGCCGCAGACTGGCGGAAAATCCATTGCCAACGCCTGAAAATGGCGTTTGGAACGGAGTTACACGCCTGCTGGTGTTACGATGATTTATGAGGAAGCGGCAGCGCCGGTAGCGATCTGGGTGATTGAAAGCGGTGAGACGGCAGGAGTCGGCCCGGCTCATGTGCTCGCCGGACGGCTGGAATGCACTTTCCGCCGGATGAAGGACACCTCCATTCCTGAAAAGGAAACGTCCCGTCCCAACCTTATTCTTACGTCGGGCCTTGGCGGCAGTCTGACAGGACTTTCTCTGCGTAAACGCCTTGATGTGCCGGTAGTGCATTGTGCCAGCAGGAATGCCGTGACGCTCGCAGCCAGTCATCTGTTCGATGGTGTCGTGCTGTCGTCTTTGCAGCCCTTTGAATCTTCGAGACCGAATGTCATGCCTGTTCTGGGGCCACTGAGCATCGTGTCTCCTGCTCTTTACGAGCGGGCAGCCAGATTGTGGCAGGAGCGTTTGGACCATTTGCCGCGCCTGCGGGTTTCCGTGCGGATCGATAGCGGTTGGAACGTGTCGCCGAGCGAGGCTCAGGCTGCGGGTCAGCGGCTTGAAATGACAATGGCTGCCGTAGGGGGCTCGCTTCTGATTGCGATAGGTGAGGGCGTCCGGACAGAAGTCGCCGATGCGTTTCTGGGGAGTGTCGCTTCCTGTTTCCATCTTGTGTGGCGCCACGGCGAGCCGGACGATGATCCTAGTCTCGGTTTTACGGCCTGTGCGGATGCCGTGCTGCTCTACGGCGCTCATGTTTCAACACTTGTTGAAGTGACTGCCAGTCCGCTTCCCATTTTTCTGGGACAGATTCCCGGTCGGCTGGGAGCCTGCAACCGTTTCGCGCGCTCACTTCTTCAGCGCGACATGGTGAGGGTGTTTGATGCGGATTTTTCCCCTTGGCCGCGTGAAGTGCTTGATGAAGGGGGACGTGTCGCCGTTCTGCTGCGAAATCGGTTTCGTCTGTCGCAGCAGGTCGAGTGAAGGCCCATTGTCTTATTGCAGACGAGGCAGAACGGTAACGACTTGCGGGACTGGTCGTTCTTCCTCTATAGTGCAGCACAGTTGCAAATGATTATCAATAAAGGATTTGGTTGTGGTGGATAGCAGTCGCATAGCGCGGAATTGCGAACGGGCTGTAGTCACGGCCTACGAAGAGCTCAAGCAGGTGGGGACGAACGATGTATCGGCGTTCAATGCCTGCACGACTCTCTATCGCATTCATCACCCCGAGTCGTCCGTGAATGAGGCCAGACGGCTTGTGTCCGAGTGGATTGATCATCACGTAGTGCGCAGAAAAGTAGGGCCGACTGCAGGCTGCGACTGCATCTGACAGCAGTCTGACGTTTTCAGATCCTTAATTGAGGGGCCATTTCCAGTCAGCTGGAGATGGCCTTTTTCATTGTCCGGACTGAAGCGGGTCGCACGGCTAATGACTGTGCGCAAAGAAAAAGGCCCCACCCTATTGGTGGAGCCTTTTGTCTCAACGGAGAAAATTTTCCCTCCCCAAGTATAACTGCTTTTACCTGTCAGGCGCGCTTGTCGAGGGGGACGAATTCGCGCTTCGGAGCGCCAGTGTAGAGCTGACGCGGGCGGCTGATGCGCTGACCCGGCTCTTCGATCATCTCTTTCCACTGGCTGATCCAGCCCGTGGTGCGGGCGACGGCGAACAGCACCGTGAACATGCTGGTCGGGATTCCCATCGCCTTGAGAATGATGCCGGAATAGAAATCGACGTTCGGATACAGCTTGCGCTGCACGAAATACGGGTCGCTCAGAGCGATCTTTTCAAGCTCAACAGCGAGATCAAGCTGCGGATCGTCCTTGATGCCCAGTTCGGTCAGCACTTCGTGACAGGTCTGCTGCATGATCTTCGCGCGTGGGTCGAAGTTCTTGTAGACGCGATGCCCGAAGCCCATCAGCTTCACGCCGCTATTTTTGTCCTTCACCTTGGCAATGAAGTCCGGGATGTTTTCTTTCGATCCGATCCGGTCCAGCATCTTCAGCACGGCTTCGTTGGCACCACCGTGAGCAGGTCCCCACAGGGCGGCGATGCCAGCCGCAATACAGGCAAACGGGTTGGCGCCCGTTGAACCAGCCAGACGAACTGTCGAGGTCGAGGCGTTCTGCTCATGATCGGCGTGCAGGATCAGGATGCGGTTCATCGCCCGTGCGAGCACCGGGTTGACCTTGTAAGGCTCTGACGGACGAGCGAACATCATCGAGAGGAAGTTCTCGGCGTAATTCAGGTCGTTACGCGGATAAACGAACGCCTCGCCAACCGTGTATTTGTAAGCCCACGCGGCAATGGTCGGGATCTTGGCGATCAGACGCATCGCTGCCAGTTCGCGATTTTCCGGCTTCGAAATGTCGTTCGCGTCCGGATAGAAAGCGGAGAGCGCGCCAACCGTGCCGCACAGGATGGCCATCGGGTGGGCATCACGACGGTAGCCGTTGAAGAAGTTGCGGATCTGCTCGTGCAACAGCGTATGATTTGTGAGGGTGTTCACGAACGCTTCATACTGGCTCTTGTCAGGCAGTTCGCCATTGAGCAGCAGGTAGATCACTTCCGGGTAGGAAGCATGTTCGGCCAACTGGTCAATGGGATATCCGCGGTGCAGCAGAACGCCCTTGTCACCGTCAATGAAGGTGATCTTGCTCTCGCAAGAGGCCGTTTCACCATAACCCGGGTCGAACGTGAAAACGCCCGTATCATGGGTCAGACGACGAATATCGACAACATCCGGTCCAAGAGTTCCCTTGAGAACCGGCAGTTCCGCCGATGTGTCACCGATTTTGATGCTGGCAGTCGTTCCCGTCACAGCTTCCTCCGACGCGCTCACTTGGCGCTACTTCTTAAAAACTTGGTCACCCGAAATTTCAGACGGTGACATCGGTGCTGACTGTCCCCGATCGCAGGCGAAACCGGAAGCCTCGGAAAGACCACAAACGCGTCATCTTTCCTTGATACTCCCCTCTTCCGGCTCAATTTTGCGAGAACACTTCCAGCCAGGCCGTCTTTGGGCCCAGAGATTTCCACGTCAGCGCGATGGACTCCCGCTCTTCGACTTCGACGCGGAAGGTCGCCAGCGTTCCCAGTTCGAAATCAGAGTCGAGAGAGCGTTCGACCCCATTCAGATAGCGGGCCAAAGCGGGAAGACCCGGGTTATGTCCGACAAGCAGGATCGTATGAACCGAGTCCTGTGTCGCACGCACGCGGGCGAGCAGTTCGTCCGGTGCAGCCAGATAAAGTGTGGGTTCGATCCTCACTTCCGGCTGCGTATTGCCGCCAAAGGGCAGAAGGCCGGCATAGGTCTGGCGCGTTCTCATGGCCGGACTGCACAACACGAGATCAGGCACCAGACCGGCACGGCGCATGCTTTCTCCACGGCGTCGCGCCATCCGATGTCCGGCGTCCGTCAGGGGACGCGCAAGATCGGCAGCCGTTCCGTAGTCCCCACCTTGTGCGGGCGCGGCCTCACAATGTCTGAGAAGCAGAAGGCGATGCGCGACGGGCTTCAGCATGAAGACTGGCCGTTCTTGTCGCGGGCAATGGCTTCGTGGTGTCGGATCACTTCACTGATGATGAAATTCAGGAACTTTTCCGCGAAGTCTGGATCGAGTCTGGCGTCGCTCGCCAACTGCCGCAGACGCGCGATCTGGCGCTTTTCACGCGCAGGATCGGCTGGCGGCATGTTGTAACGCGCCTTGAGTTTCCCCACTTCCTGCGTGCAGCGGAACCGCTCGGCCAGCATGGCGACCAGTGCCATGTCGATATTGTCGATACTCTGGCGGAGCGCTGCCAGTTCCGCCTTGGGGTCTCTGTCGTCGGCCGGGCCGGTTGAATGGTCTGGAGAGTGAGGGCTCGTCACGCCTTGATTGTCCTGTCGTTCCGTTCAGCAGCGTGGCTCAACAGCCCGGGAAACCTTGGCTGGCGTAGCTTTGCTGTCGATCATGCCCTGATTCACCACGCGCCACGCAGTCTGTCAAAGCCTCTCCGTTCCACCGTCAGTCGTTGGCCCAGAAGCCTGATGGTTCGGGGTAATCCGGGATGCCCGCCTTCTCTTCAGGCAGGTCGATCCATGCGAGATGGCCGCCTTTCCCTGCGCCTGTATCGACAAACACCGCCACCCCACCGTTTCTGCCATGCTTGACCCACGGACGTCCGTCGGTCGAACGCCGGTCATGGCCGCAATAAACAGTGTGTCCGGCAGGGATATGATCCACCCAATTCAGGCGCCTTTCGGGATATCCGTCGCTCTGTGTGCGTCCGGTGACTTCGCCGAACAGGGCGCGCGACAGCAGAGGGGAGACATTTTCAAGCCCCGGAGGACTGGATTCACCCAACATCCCCGTGTGAAAGGCGGCGTGGACGAAAATCCGGCGACCCAGTTTCAGCCATGTGGGTGTCTGCCTCAGAAGAGGGAGCGCCATTTCAAGCACGTCCGCGTTGTGAGGCTCGAAAAGTTGGTTGATCGTCGCTTCCAGAGGGGCATCACGACGCAGTTTCCGGCCCATCAGGGCGCGCCCCAGTTTACGGTCATGGTTGCCCAGAAGGAAAAGCCCGCGCCCCTGTTGGACGATATCAGCCATCAGACGCAGGGTGCCCGCACTCTCAGGTCCGTAATCGACGAGATCTCCTAACTGTATGATAAAGCGCTCTGTCGCGACGGCATGTCGGAAAGCTTCCAGATCACCATGCACGTCCCCCACGACACGAATGGGTCGGTTGGCAACAGCACGCCGGAATTCAGCTTCATCGTACATCGGTACGCTCACCCACAGTATCTTCTTGTCATATTTGGGCAATTTTGCCTGTGCGCGAAGAGGGGAAGTACACTTATTTTGTGCTCTGCACGCTATCAGGCGGCTTTCGGACGTCAACCTCACGACAATTCGATGTCGGAAGAGGGAGGTAGACCCGTTGCGCACAAGTATGTGACGCGCGCTCCGGCCAGAATTGCGCATAGATGAGGCCACCGTGACCGAGGGGGAACGAAAGACCGATGACAGAACAGGAAAAACTGGCGGGTCGGTTTCTCTCAGGTCGGGTGCCGAGTTCACTGGAGGGAAATCGCCAGTGGAGTCGGGGCCTGGAAGTTTCTAAGAAGCCGAACTGGAACGTTTTATGACTGATCGTATTCGTAGTCAGGCGTTGCGCGCCAAGGAAATGCCCGCCGAAGCCGCAGCCGCTCTTATTGGAAATGGCGCTACGCTTGGCACCAGTGGCTTTACCGGCGCCGCCTATCCGAAAGCCGTGCCGCAGGCGCTGGCCGAACGGATGAGCGCCGCTCAGGGCAAAGGAGAAGAACTCAAGGTCCGTCTGGTGACAGGCGCTTCGACCGGCCCTCAGCTCGATGGCGCGCTCGCCAAGGTGCATGGCGTGTCCTACCGCTCGCCGTTCAACACCGATCCTGCGATGCGCAACAACATCAACTCGGGCGAAACCGAGTATTTCGACACGCATCTGGGTCTCGTCGCGCCTCGTGCCGTGCAGGGCAATTATGGCAAGTTCGATTTCGCCATTGTCGAAGCCACCGCCATTCGTGAAGACGGCGGCATCGTGCCCACTTCTTCCGTCGGCAATTCACAGACATTCCTTGATCTGGCCGAGAAGGTCATCATCGAGGTGAACAGCTGGCAGCCCGAAGGCCTTGAGGGCATGCACGACGTGTTCCGTGGCAATGTCAGTAATATTCCGCCGCGTGACATCATCCCCATCCGCAGCGCGGACGATCGCATTGGCGAAACCTTCCTGCGTGTCGATCCGGGCAAGATTGTCGCGGTGGTGCGCACTGATGAATCAGACCGGAATGCGCCATTCGCTGCACCGGATGTGACTGCAAAGGATATTGCCGGTCATCTGCTCGAATTCTTCGAGCATGAAGTGAAGGTCGGTCGTCTTCCGCCAAATCTTCTACCGCTTCAGTCGGGCGTCGGTAACGTTGCGAACGCCGTGCTTGATGGTCTGAACGAAGGACCATTCGAAAATCTGTATGGCTTTTCGGAGGTGATTCAGGACGGCATGCTGCGGATGCTGGATAACGGCCGCATGAAAATCGCGTCCGCCACATCCTTCTCGCTCAGCCCGGATGCGGTTGAGGAAATCAACCGCCGCATGTCGTTTTTCCGCGAGAAGATCATTCTTCGTCAGCAGGATGTCAGCAACAACGCCGAAGTCATCCGCCGTCTGGGCTGTATCGCCATGAACGGCATGCTGGAGGCCGATATTTACGGCAACATCAATTCCACCCGCGTGATGGGTTCGAAGATGATGAACGGTATCGGTGGTTCCGGCGACTTCGCACGCAACTCGTTCCTCTCGATCTTCCTGACGCCTTCAACGGCGAAAGACGGCCATATCTCGGCGATCGTGCCGATGGCGGCTCACGTCGATCACATCATGCAGGACAGCCAGATCATCGTCACCGAACAGGGGCTGGCGGACATGCGTGGTCTTGGTCCGGTGCAGCGTGCGGAGGTCGTTATCCGCAACTGTGCGCATCCAACCTATCGTCCGTTGCTGGAAGATTATCTGGCCCGTGCGAAGAAGGAATCGTTCGGCAAGCATACGCCGCATCTGCTCAAGGAAGCCCTTTCCTGGCACGAGCGTTTTGTCGAAACGGGTTCCATGCTTCCGCGTTGAACGGTTGTTCCGCAAAACTGCAAAAGGGCGTTCTTCGGAGCGCCCTTTTTTGCGTTAGGGAGCAGTGAGTCTGTCGTATGAAGGGAAAGAGCCGTGAAAATTGCCATCGTCTGTGATTCCTTCAAGGAAAGCTTGACAGCCGAAGCTGTGACGAAGGCGATCCAGAGCGGCTTTCAGGAAATATTCCCTGAGGCGGACTTCGCTCTTTGTCCTGCCGCAGATGGCGGGGAGGGAACTGTCGCCGCACTGGTCAGCGCAACTGATGGACGTCGGAAAGACGTTCAGGTGACGGGACCACTTGGACAACCGATAGACTCCTTTTTCGGCATCACCGGAGATGGGCAGACGGCGATCATCGAGATGGCAGCCGCCGCTGGACTGGAAGCACTTGAAGAAACGCAACGTGATCCGGCCGTAACGACGACGCGCGGTGTCGGTGAACTGATCCTGCATGCGCTGGACGAAGGGTGCCGTCATCTGATCCTCGGCCTTGGTGGAAGCGCCACGAATGATGGAGGCGCTGGCATGGCACAGGCGCTGGGTGTGCGACTTCTGGATGAAAAAGGAGCAGAGCTTGAGGGCGGTGGCGTGGCCCTGAGCCGACTTGCGAAGATTGACGTTGCTCGCCTCGACCCTCGAATCGATGAATGTCTGATTGAGGTGGCTTCGGATGTCGATAATCCTCTTCTTGGGGAAACCGGCGCTTCTGCCGTTTTCGGCCCCCAGAAGGGTGCGTCACCTGAACTGGTGCGAGAACTCGATGAAGCACTGGGTGTGTATGCGGAACGTCTTCATACTGATCTGGGAAAGGATGTCGCCTCCATCCCCGGCTCCGGTGCGGCAGGCGGCATGGGCGCGGGCGCCATGGCGTTTCTCGGAGCGCGGCTTCGACCGGGGTTCGAAATCATCAGTGAGATTCTGAACCTTGAGGCTTTGCTGGAAGGTGTGGATCTGGTGATCACGGGTGAGGGCCGCATTGACGGTCAGACCGTTCGCGGCAAAACCCCCGCTGGGGTGACGGCGATAGCCAAAAAACTGGGCAAACCGGTCATCGCTTTTGGTGGTTCGCTCGGAAAGGATGTCGAGCAGGTCCACGCCATTGGAATCGAGGCCGTCTTCGGGACGATTCCACGTCCCTGTAAGCTAGCGGAGGCGCTTTCAGAAGCTGAACTCAACCTTACTCATGCCGCCAGAAATGTTGCGGCGAGTCTCAGCTTGGGGATGAAACTGGCTGAGAATCAGCTCTGATCGAGAATGTCAGCGAATGTGTCGGGATGGTCGGTGACCACGATATCCACCGGTTCATTCAGTAACTGACGGGTGGCGGACTGATTCGTGGTGGGGTCAGGGCTGTTGGCGATCACGGCATCAGCCTCGCGGTGCGCGATCTGAAACAGGCTGGGAGAAGCATTGGCAGGGAGATAGACCGCGAACGGATGGCGGCCAGCAAGACGCTTTGCTTTGCGCTCATCGTCGGTCGAATGCACCGGAAATGCGACGATGATGGAGCGGTCTGCGTTGAGTGCTTCCCGGGCGGTTGCCGTGTTCTGGGCAAACAGCACAGTCCGTTTTCTCATGCCGGTCGAACGGATGGCCTGCACGATATCGGTCGCTGGTGCGCCATTCGCCAAGGTGAGCATCACCAGTTCATGGCGCTTGTAAGACAGGGAAAGCGCGTCGCTCAGCGGTACCGGATGATCGCCCGTGACGAGAAGCACGCCTTCCGGAGAGCGTGTGACACCCAAAGACACCATGGTTGGGAGCTGCTGGATCGGCTCCGCATGAGTCGGCAGAAGCTTGTCCGACAATGTGCTGGCCGAGGCAGATTTCTCATCCGGAAGCGTTTCGGTCGCGGCCTTGCCGCTCGCGCAGATGACCAGTCCGTGATGGATGCGGGTGAGCAGCGCGTCGGCATGGGAATCGCGCCATAGCACACCAGCGCCGACGGCAATGATCACCCCGAGCGCGATCCGCGCGTTCCGGCGGCATGGCTTGGAGAGCAGGGGACGTCGTGCAGGTTTGGAATGGGGAACATCCTGCTGCATGGACGCGGTGGTTGAAGGATCAGGCATGTGCCTCTTCCTTTTTCGCTGCGCCCGCCATTGCGGCGGCACGTTCAAGATCAACGGACAGGACGCGGCTTACCCCGCGTTCCTGCATGGTGACGCCGTATAGACGGTCCATATGGGCCATTGTGAGCTGATGATGTGTCACTACTAGAAATCGCGTTCCGGCTTCTGTCACCATGTCACCAAGCAGGGCGCAGAAGCGCCCGACATTGGCATCATCAAGAGGCGCGTCGACCTCATCGAGGACACAGATCGGCGCAGGGTTACAGCGGAAGACCGCAAAAATAAGAGATAGGGCGGTCAATGCCTGTTCGCCACCCGACAGAAGCGACAATGTCGCAAGCTTCTTCCCGGGTGGCTGGGCGTAAATCTCAAGACCAGCCTGCAATGGATCGTCGCTGCCGACAAGCCCCAAATGCGCGCGCCCTCCGCCGAACATGCGTGAGAACAGGGACTGGAAGTGGTGATCGACCTGTGTGAACACCGCCATCAGCCGCTCACGGCCTTCCTTGTTCAGGGCTCCGATGGAGCCTCGCAGACGCGCGATTGCTGCTTCAATTTCAGTATGTTCGCGGAGAATGACCTCGATCTGCTGTTGGGCTTCCTGAGCTTCGAGATCGGCGCGCAGATTGACGGGACCAAGTTCCTCCCGTTCCCGCGTAAGGCGAGAAATTTTTCTGCGCAGACTCGTCTCGGCCGACTCGGTAAGATCGGTTACGGGAGCAGTCGGTGGTTCGGGTGTTTCCACGAGTAGCTGATCGAGAATCGCCTGCGCCTGTTCGCTCTTGCTTTCACTCCGCACAAGCGTTTCACGCGCCGCCGTCAGCTCCGCTTCCGTTTTGCGGCGGCTTTCCTGTGCTTCCCGCAGACGCGTTTCCGCCGCTTCTCTCGCAGCACTGGCAGTCTTGAATTTTTCCTCGGCTTCAGTGAGGGCGCGTGCGGTGCGCTCCCGAAGTTGTACGACTTCCTCAGGCTGGGCCGAAACCGTGCGATGTTCTTCCGCCACGGCTGCAAGACGTTGCTCGGCGGAGGAAAGATCCTGCGTAGCCGCGTCCCTGCGTCCTCGCCATTCCGTCAGCGCGGCCTGAAGCGCGGTTTCCCGGCTCGTTAGCGTTGTGGCCTCCGCCGTGAGAGCTGCTCTTTGTTCCTGTGCCACCTGCTCTTCCAGACGAAGGGCGGCGACCTGTTCACGCAAGGCTTCGACCGAGCCAAGCTGGCTCACATCCAGTGCGGAAGAGGCGGCGGCAGATTCAGCTTCCGTGAGAGTCGTCTGTGCTTCGGTCACTTCGTCAGTGAGAGCCGCAAGACGGGGTTCCATAGCGGAGAGGCGACCGCGAATTTCCAATGTCTGTGCCTGCAACGCGCGATGATGGGCTTCCACGCGTGTGACTTGCTCAGAGGCAGCATCCAGTGTGGAGCGTGCAGCCACAGCAGCTTTTTCCGCTTCTTCCGCTGCTGCCTGCGCCGCGTTCAGCGAGACCATTGCGGCAGTCGGGTCGGCTGCTTCTGTCAATGCCGTTTCAGCGACGCGAAGCGTTTCCTCGGCTGTCTGGCGTTCTGCTTCCAGACGGGTCAGTTCAGGTGAAATGGCGGACAGGCGTGATTCCGCATTGCCATGCTGCGTTTCCGCATGATCGCGTGCACGGCGCGCCTGCTCGAAGGCTTCATTGGCCTTGCGTCTGGCGTCCCGCGCGGCGGCTTCCGCCTGTGCCGCGTTCTGGTCACGCACTTTTGCGTCTTCATGCGCCGCTTTCAGCGCTTCAGCATCCGGAAGAGCGTCTCGTGCCTTTTGCGCCTGTATGAGCGCCTGCCGGCGGGACGCCAACGCCTGTGAAGCCCGTTCATGCTGGGGCTTCACAGCGTCGAGGCGCGCGCGCGCCGCAGCGTGGCGGCGGGAGGTCTCGGCTTCGACGGAACGCGCCTTGCCGAGCGCCACTTCAATTTCCGCGCGGTTTGAACGTGCACTCCGGACGGCCTGAGCGGCTTCTGTCTGAGCCGTTTGTGCTGTTTGGACGGCCTGTTCCGCAGAGGGAAGATCGGCGGATACTTCTTCCAGCCGCGTCTGTGTCTCCCGCAGAACCCTGCGCTGGGCGAGGCGATTGGCGGCGGCGCTCGGTTGCCCCGCCATGACGCGATACCCATCCCAACGCCAGAATGCCCCATCGCGGGTGACGAGACACTGTCCGGGACGCAGATGCGAGGCCAGCATCGCACCCTGTTCGACGGTCTCGACAAGACCAGCCTGCCCCAAGGCGCGGGTCAAAGCGTTCGGAACAGTCGGCAGCAGGGAAGAGAGGATGGGCACGTCTATCGGGAAGGAGGCCGCGTCCGTCAGCGAAGGCAGAGTCAACCAGGCGCGGGGAGCGGAAGGATCGACGTCAGCATCAGCGGCATCCAGCCCTTCCGCCAGCACGGTGGCAACGGCAATTTCCAGTCCGTCCGGAATGTTCAGTCGTTCGGAAATTGGCGTGCCCCGTTGGCTGTCATTCTCATCGTCGGCTTCCAGCGCCTGCGACAGACCATCGATACGTGCGCGCAACTGCGTCAGTTCGGCGCGCAGATTTTCGAGGGTGGCTTCCTTCTCGCGCGTTTCGGCCGTTGTCCTTGTGGCGGCTTCTTCAGCGCTCGTCAGAGCGGCTTCAGCCTTTGTCAGCTTTTCCTCTTCCTGCGCCCGAAGTGTTTGCGCCTGTTCAAGAACGGCATCAGGGACGGCATTTGCCTTGGCGGCCTCAAGATCGCGGGCGAAGGTTGCGGCTTCCTGTTCGGCACGACGCAAGGCGGATTCGGCTGTGCGGACCGCCTCAGCGGCTGCGGTTCGAACAGTATTGTCCTCCTGCGCGCGTGCTCGTGCCTCGACCAATGCAGCCGAAGCGGCGGCGCGTTCGGTCTCGGCGGTCTCGAGGGCGGCTGCAGCGGCTTCGCGCGTCTTTTCTGCCTCGGTCAGGGAGGCAGCCAGAGCGGTGCGCTGTTCCTCCGGCACAAGGCCACGTTCAGTCTCCGCCTTGCGGGTGGCAAGGGCTGCGAGATCGCGGTTCAACGCTGTCAGCGTTGCCTGAGCGGCCGCTAGAGCTTTCGCGCGTTCCGCATGCCGCGTTTTCGTGGTTTCAGCGGCGTTTTTGGCGATGGAAAGCGCCACCTGCGCTTCCGAACGTTTCTGCGCGGCCCCATCAGCAGCTTCCCGGCTGGCCGTGAGTGTCGTCGTGGCCTCTTCAACGGCCTGCGCTGCGCTGACCAGCGCTTCCTCTGCGGGCAATTCGTTTCGTAGCGTTGTCAGTTCCGCTTCCAGCGCAGTGCGGGCTTGAGACAGTTTTTCGTGCCGAGCCCGCGCTGCATCCAGAGCCGCCTGAGCCTGCTCCGCACGGTTTTGCGCGGCAGAGGCAGCCGCCATGCCACGTTCAAGAGCGGCGGCCGCCTCGCTCACCGCCGCCTGCAGGCGGGTCATGGTCGCGTCCACTTCAGCCTGTCGTTCAGGCAGGCTGGCTCGTGCCGCGTCGATTTCCGCTTTTTCTTTTTCCAGTCGCTCCAGTGTGGCCGAGGCATCCTCAGCACGGGAGCGAGCTGCTTCGTGGTCCGATTCAGCCTGCTGCAACCGTTCCGTCGCAGCTTCTGCAGCCTGCGAGGCCCGCTGTTCTTCCAATGCGACGCTTTCGGCGGCGACGCGGTGCCTCTCCAGCGCGGTGCGGGCCAGTTCCGCTATCTCGCGGATGGAAGGGAGAGCCTTGTCCGCCTCATATTCCCCAAGAACTGCCGTTTCCGCCGCTTCTTCCGCAGCGATCAGTGCCGTGCGGGCAGCCTGGGCTGCCTGTTTCGCGCGTTCGACCTGGTGACGTGCCCGCGCGTGGAGCAGGGCCAGCAAGGCAATTTCTGAATCCCGCAGGGCAGCGGAGAGTTCTCGATATTTGGAAGCCTGTTCGGACTGGCCGGTGAGTCCTTCCAGACGTGATTCGAGCTGTGTGCGGAGGTCTTCCGCACGGGTAAGATTGGTTTCCGTTGCACGGAGCTTGAGTTCGGCTTCGTGCCGACGGGCGTGCAGGCCGGTAATGCCAGCAGCTTCCTCAAGGATCGTGCGCCGCTCTTCCGGACGTGCGCCGACCAGCATGGCCACTCGGCCCTGACTGACCATCGCCGAAGAACGTGCGCCAGAAGCCAGGTCCGCGAAGAGGGTCTGGACATCGCGGGCGCGTGTGGTTTTGCCGTTCAGGCGGTAATCGCTGCCAGACCCGCGTTCGGCACGACGTGTGACTTCCAGTTCATCCTGTTCCGCGAAAGCGCCCGGCCCAAGCCCTTTTGCGTTTTCAAGACAGAGGGTGACTTCCGCCAGATTGCGGGCGGCGCGACTGGTGGTGCCCGCAAAGATGAGATCGTCCATCTCGCCGCCGCGCAGGGAGCGCGCGGATGTTTCGCCCATGGCCCAGCGCAGCGCTTCCACCACGTTGGATTTGCCGCATCCGTTCGGCCCAACAATGCCTGTCAGGCCGGGCAGAATGTCCACCGAAACAGGATCGGCAAAGCTTTTGAAGCCAGCGATCCGGAGTTGCGTAAAGCGTGCGCTCATGGGGTGCGTGACGGAGCGGGGCCGCGCGTTTCAGACACGTCTGACGTCCGCTGTTCTGCTTCAGCCGCCAGCCGCGACGACCTGTTTCTCGAAATCGGCGTAGGTCATCTCGCCCTGGCTGTGCATGGTGCTGTTGAAACGGAACGTCGGCGTGCTTTCGATCTTGTATTCGGTCTCGGCGCGCTGCTGCTCGGCAAGGATGGCGTTCTGGAGCGCGGTATCGTTCACGGCGTTGTCGAACTCGGCAGGGGACATGCCCGCCAGTCCGGCCATCTTGCGGAGCTGCTCGACAGGATTGACGTTCTCGCCATAGGCCCAGCGGTCGAGATTGGAGAACAGGGAAGTCATGAACGGCTCATAGCGTTCCAGCGGCAGGCTGCGCGCTACCTGTGCCGCAACAAGGGCGGAACGGTCGAGGGGGAAGTCGCAGAACACATAGCGAATCCGGCCTGTGTCGATCAGCTTCTTGCGGATCTCGGGAAACACATCCAGTTCAAAGCGGGCGCAGTGCGGGCAGGTGAAGGAGAACCATTCCTCAACCACGACCTTCGCGTTGGTGTTGCCGAAAGCACGCGGTGCAAGGCGTGGATCGGTGGCAGCCGCAAGAGCCCGTCCCACAAGCGCTGGGGTCAGCGCGGCAGGGAGGGAGGCAGCAAGCAGGGCACGGCGTGTAAGCGACATGTCATGGAACTCCGCAAGGTTGGGCCACGCTGAAAAACGGGTGGTCAATGGCTGGTCTTGCACGCAACCGTCAAGTCCGGAGCCTTGGTCACCCTAAAACTTTCTTCAGAACTGGCGTGTCGTTGGAATGCTGTTTTTTGTCACAATTTTGCGCCATAGTCCGTTCTGACCCGCTCCGAAGCGGGCCGGTACTCTGTGGATATGGCGTTTCAATGAAAAAAATACTCTCTCTTTCTCTGGCGGCACTCATAAGTGTCGGTTCTGTGCCGCTGGCGCACGCCGAGCCGGGTGGCTGCCTGAAATACGGAGCAGCGGGAGCGGTCGGTGGCCATGTCGCCAATCATCACGGTGTTCTCGGTGCGATGGGCGGGTGCGTGACCGGCATGTATGTCCGTCACAGATATCGCAAGGAAGCCCGGGCCAAGGCAGCTCTCTACGACAAGGAGCATCCGGGTGCGAAAGGCACTTACGCCGAGAAGGCCACGGCCTATGACGTCGAGCATTCCACCCAGCCGGGCGCAATGACGCCGACCACACCGAATGGCGGCGCTCCGGTTCAGACGCCTGCCGGTCAGCCTGCTCCCGCAGGCGCGCAGATGTAATGAAGTGAAAATGGCGCTGCGGTTTCTGCTGCAGCGCCACTTTCATTCTGCTTTCAGGTGGGCGACACGAGAGAATGGTGTCGCCCATCCGGATCGCTCACCGACGTGAGGGATTCATCAAGATAATCCGGTCCGAGCGGCACCTTGCCGTAGCCCCCGGGAATATCCAGCACATAGGTTGGCCACGCCAGCCCTGTCACCCGTCCGCGCAGCCCTGCAAGAAGGGCCCGCCCGCGTTCGATCGGCACGTGGAAACGCGACGTGCCGGGAGCGGGGTCCAGCTGGTGCAGGTAATAGGGTTTGACCCGACTTTCGACCATCGCCCTGAACAGCCCCTCAAGCGCTTCTTCGGTGTCATTGACCCCATGAAGCAGAACCGACTGGCCCAGAACCGGAATGCCCATGCGCTGGATCTTCCGAAGTGCGGCACGGCCTTCCGGGCTGAATTCACGCGCATGGTTAGCGTGCATGACCAGCCACACAGCCTTGTCGGTATCCATGGCGCGGACAAGTTCGTCGGTTATTTTCTCTGGCGCGGCGAGGGGGACGCGTGAGTGAATGCGCAGCGTGGTGACATGCGGAATGGCGGCCAGTTCCGCCATGATGTGGGCAAGCCGACGCGACGAGAGCATCAACGGATCGCCACCCGTGAGGATGACCTCGCGGATCGCCGTGTGTTCACGTAGCCAGTTGAAAGCCCGCTCCAGAGCTGCCTCATCCAGCAGTCCGCCATCAGGGCCGACATGCTCGCGACGAAAACAGAAACGACAGTAAAGGGGACAGATCAGCAGTGGTTTGAGCAACGCGCGGTCGGCATAGCGATGCACGATGCCCGGCACGGGGGAGAGCGCGTCATCGCCGATCGGATCGGCCCGTTCATGAGGCGCTGTTTCAAGTTCCAGAGGCGAGGGGATGACCTGAAGGCCAATCGGGTCATCCGGTGTCTGAATCAGAGCGCGAAAAGCAGGTGGAATAGCGGTTGCATAACGCGCTTCGACATCGGCGATTTTTGGTGCGATGCCATCCTCGATCAAGCCCGCTTCCAGTAGATCCCGAGGCGTGCGAAGGGTGCGCGATGTGGCTGGGGCAGAAGAAGAGGGAACGGAGGACATGGCCGCTTCTAGCGTTCTGGCACCGCGCGAAGCAACTTCCAGTTCATGGACGAAAGCTGCACTTCGTGAGATAACGTTTCGGGTGAGGAAAGATTGACCGGCTACGACGCATCTCAAGATATTGATCCGGCGCGTATCGCCGAGCGGCTTCCGCTGCTGCGGCGTCGGGCGCTGATGACACAGGCGACGCGCGCCTTTTTCGAGGCTCGTGGTTATCTGGAAGTCGAAACGCCTTACGCGGTGCCAACGCCCGGCGAGGAAGTGCATCTGCATGTGTTCGCAACGGAACGGGAAACCCCCGAAGGCCAGCGCGAGCGCCTCTTTCTTCATACCAGCCCGGAATTTGCGATGAAGCGCATCGTTGCCGCGACGGGTGAGAAGGTCTTCCAGCTTGCTCGGGTCTGGCGCAACGGCGAGGGCAGCGCCCTCCATGCGCCGGAATTCACCATGCTGGAATGGTATCATCCGGGCGCAGACATGTCGGATCTGATGGATGAGACGGAGACGTTCGTTCGACGGTTGCTTCCTCCGACCGTAATGCGCGAAGGCCGAACGATTCCCATTGACGTGCCTTTTGAGCGCCTCACCGTGGCTGAGGCGTTCACCCTGCATGTCGGTGCCGACGTTCTGGCTACCGAGGGTGATGCCGCTGCGCTAGCGGAGCAGGCAGGCTGTGCTCTGCGAACCGGCGAGACGTGGGAAGATCTATTTTTTCGGCTGCTGCTGGAGCGTGTCGAGCCTGTAATCGGGCGTGAGAGGCCTACATTCCTCACGCACTGGCCATCCAGTCAGGCGGCGCTTGCCCGGACCTGCTCCCACGATCCGCGTGTTGCCCTGCGGTTCGAGCTGTATGTTGGCGGTGTGGAATTGGCCAACGCTTTTGTGGAACTGTCTGACGCAGTCGAGCAGCGTTCCCGCTTTGAAAGCGACCGCACGCGGCGGCAGGCACTCTATCCGGATCGTCCGGTCTGGCCGCTTGATGAGACGCTGCTTTCTGCCCTGCCATCCCTGCCGCCCACTTCGGGTATAGCGCTCGGCTTCGACCGGCTGGTGATGCTGGCGACTGGTGCGCCGCGGTTATCTGATATTTTCTGGCTGCAATGAGAGCTGATCGCCATGCAACAAAGCGGTGACAGAAACGATGTATCGCTACTAGAATCACGTAAGGCTTTAAGGATTGATGTCATGATCGACAAACGCATCGTGCTGGTTCTGGCGCTGGCATCCTTGGCGGCGTGTTCAGGGCCAACAGAGGCGGAACGTAAGCAGCTCGACTCTCTGATCGGCAAGACAGAGGTCGATGTTGTTCGCACGTACGGTGTGCCCACGCGCACCTTCATGGCACAGGACCGCCTGTTCCTCGCCTATATCGACAACCAGACCTCCTATTCCCCCGGTTC